>CAYWNK010000185.1:0-13246 GCA_964459495.1 uncultured Planctomycetaceae bacterium | reverse complement strand
GTCGTGGTGGGCGCGCCCCTGGGGCTCGCGCTGACGCGGCTGGTGCTCGCGGGTCTCGATAGCCTGTGGGCGGACGCCGTTGCGCGCATGTCGATCGCTTTCGACTGGACGCCGAACTCGCTGCTGATCGGCGCGCTGGCCGCCTGGCTGACGACCCTGATTTCGATCCTGTGGGGCGTGCGGCGGGCAGTCGCTGCGCCGATCTCGGGGCTGCTTGCCGCGCGCCAGGGGGTGGCGATCGAGCAAAGGTCGGTGAGCGCCCCACGCACCTGGGCGATTTGCGCGGTTGCTGTGGCCGGGGCCCTGTTGGCCCTGACCCTGGTCGATCCTGCGGGAGGCCCCGCCGCCTCCGGGGCATTCTTTGGCGCAGGGGCGGGGGTGCTGTTCGCGGGCCTATGGCTGCTGCGACTGTGGCTGCATGGTTCGAGTTCCCGCAGCTCGCCGGCGGGTCCCCTCGTCCTGGGGGTCACCAACGCCCGGCGTCGTCCCGGGCGCAGCCTGGCGAGCGCGGCCCTTGTGGCCAGCGGTGCCTTTCTTGTGCTGGCCGTGGGCGCGAACCGGCTCGGGACTCCGTCGGACCCTCTCGCGCGGGATACGGGGACCGGCGGATTTGCGTTCTACGGTACGACGAGCCTGCCCCTGACCCAGGACCTGGAGACCGTCGAGGGGCTGGATGCCTTCGGTCTTGAGGAGGCGGACCTGGTGGGCGCGAGCTTTGTCCGGCTGCGCCGGCGGGATGGTGACGACGCTTCTTGCCTATCGCTCGCCAAAGCCGCTGCGCCGCCGCTGCTGGGGGTGGACCCCGCTGCGCTCGCTGCGCGCCAGGCCTTTCCGTTCGCGTCGACGATCGAGGAAACGGATTCCCCCTGGGGACTGCTCGACATGGACCTGGGACCCGACGTGGTGCCGGCGATCGGCGATGCGACCAGCCTCACCTGGCAGCTGAAAGTCGGCATCGGGGATGAGCTGGACTACGTCGATGAGCGTGGCCAGGCCTTCCGCGTGCGCATCGTGGGCGCCCTGGCTGACACGGTCCTGCAGGGGGACTTGCTGCTTTCGGAGGAGCGCTTCCAGGAGCGCTACCCGACCCAGGGCGGGTACCGCCGCCTGCTGGTGGACGTGGTGCCCGAGCGTGCTGGGGAGCTTCGGGCCACCCTGACGAGCGCGCTCAGCGACCTGGGCCTGGCGCTCGAGCCGAGCGCCGAGCGGCTGGACCGTTTTCATGGAGTGCAGAACACTTACCTTTCGATCTTTCAGGCCCTCGGGGCACTGGGTCTCCTCTTGGGCAGCGTGGGGCTGGGGCTCGTGGTGCTGCGCAACACCCAGGAGCGCAGCGCCGAGCTGGCCCTGATGGGGGCGATCGGTATCGCCCGCAGGCGGGTGCGGGCGGTGATCACAGCGGAGTACGGCATGCTGCTGGCCTGGGGACTGGGGGCGGCGGCGCTCGCGTCCCTGGTGGCGATGGTGCCCTTGCTCGCGGGCACGCGGCCGGGCGAGGCGTTGCGCCAGGCGGGGCTGCTCGTGGCGGCCATCGGGGCGACGGGCTTGCTCTCGATTCTGCTCGTGGTTTGGTTCCTTGCGCGGCGGCCGCCGCTGCAAGCCTTGCGCGAAGATTAGTGGCGGTCCCCCGTACACTTCATTTCTCATAGCCCGACTGGGCTCCCCTCGAACCCTTTGCTTCCTGCGCCGATGATGCTCTTCGCCTGTGCTGCCCTGGTCTTCAGCCCCTCCCCTAACCCCTACGGCCAAGAGGCAGCCCCCCAGACCCCGGCCGGCGCTGACGCCAAGCTTGAGGCCGCGTTTGCTGAGCTGCTGACCGGCGCTACGCTCCAGGGCTACACGACCCTGACCGGGGAGGACGGAAGCCTGAAAAACAAGGAGCTGACTGGAGACAGCTACACCCTGAAAAGGGTGACCAAGCAGGACGATGGGCAGTGGAAATTCGAGGCGGTGATCCACTACGGCGGCAAGCCGATCCCGATCGCCATTCCGCTGCCGGTGGAGTGGGCCGGCGATACGCCGATGATCGCGGTGGACAACCTGGCGGTGCCCTTCATGGGGACCTACGACGCGCGGGTGGTGTTCCACGGGGATCAGTACGTGGGAGTCTGGAGTGGGGATGGCTACGGTGGGCACATCTTCGGGCAGGTCGTTCGGGAGGCTGCCCAGGAGGGTTCGGATGCCGTGGAAGCGGGGGAGGGCAGCGCAGAGGCGATGGCCGCCGTAGCGGGAGCGGCTGGCGGCGGGAGCGCCAGGGCGGTGGACGCGAATTGGCCCAGCTTCCGCGGGCCCGGGGCGAGCGGAGTCGGCAGCGGCGCGGCGACGCCGGCCGAGTGGGACCTAGAGTCAGGCAAGAACGTGCGCTGGAGGCGTCCGGTGGAGGGCCTCGCGCATTCTTCACCGGTGATCTGGGGGGACAAGCTCTTCGTGACTACGGCCATCAGGATCGACGGTGATCAGGAGTTGCGCGTCGGCCTGTACGGCGACATCGCTCCGGTCGACGACGAATCGGAGTTCCGTTTCGAGGTGCACTGCTACGACAAGAACAGCGGCGAGCCCCTTTGGAAGCGGGTTGCTTGGACCGGCAAACCCGCCGTCGCGCGGCACCCCAAGGGCAGCCACGCGGCCTCGACTCCGGCGGTGGACGAAGAGCGAGTGCTCGCATTCTTCGGCTCCGAGGGGCTCTTCGCATACGACCACGACGGCAATCCCCTGTGGGACAAGAGCTTCGGTGTGCTCGACTCCGGCTTCTTCCTGCAGAAGACCGCCCAGTGGGGATTTGCGAGCTCGCCGGTCCTGCACGGGGGCCGTGCGATCGTGCAGTGCGACGTCCAGGACCAGAGCTTCCTGACTGTGCTCGATGCCGCGACGGGGAAGGAGATCTGGCGCAAGGACCGCGAGGAGACCCCCGGCTGGTCGTCTCCTACGGTGCATATGGGGGAGGACCGCAACCAGATCATCGTCAACGGCTGGAAACACATGGGCGGTTACGACTGGGCGACCGGGGAGGAACTTTGGCGCGTTGTGCCCGGCGGGGACCTGCCCGTGCCGACCCCGGTGGTCGCGGACGGCCTGGTCTACCTCACCAACGCCCACGGCATGGCGGCCCCCATCCTGGCGATCGATCTCAAGGCCAGCGGCACGATTTCCTTTGCGGAGGACAAGCGCGAATTCCTGGCCTGGGGCCAGCCCAACCGTGGCAACTACATGCAGACCCCGCTGGTGATGGACGGCCTGGCCTACTTCTGTCGGGACAACGGCGTGCTGACCTGTTTTGACGCGCGCACCGGGGACAAGCACTACTCCGAGCGCCTGGGCGAAGGCAAGTCGGGTTTCACGGCCTCGTGCGTCTCCGATGGCCGGCACCTGTACTTCCACAGCGAGGAGGGCGAAGTGCACGTGGTGCAGCCGGGGCCGGAGCTGAAGATCGTGTCGGTGCAGAGTGTGGGTGAGGAAAACATGGCCAGCCCCGCTGTTTCGGACGGCGTCTTGTACTACCGCACCCGGGGCCATCTGGCGGCCATCGGGAGCCCCGCCGGGGAGTAAGGACGGCGTCTTCCGCGCGATGGGAGCCCGAAGGGGGCTCCCATCGCCGGCGTGGATCGCTACGCTCGCGCCACCATGCCTGAATTCTGCAGCGTCCAAAGCGACGACACGATCCTCACGGTCACCATCGAGCGCCCCGAGGTGATGAACGCCCTGCACACCGAGGCGAGCATCGAGCTGGGCGAGATCTTCGATGCGTTTGAAGCCGACACCCAGCACCGTGTGGCGATCATCACCGGGGCAGGGGAACGCGCGTTTTGCGCAGGCCTCGACCTCAAGGGGCAGGCCCAGTCCCAGGGCCTGCCGGTGTGGCCGCTGACCGGCTTCGCTGGGCTGACCGAGCGCTACGGCGGAACCAAGCCGATCATCGCCGCGGTGAACGGAATCGCGGCGGGGGGGGGCTTTGAGATCGCTCTCGCCTGTGACTTGGTGGTCGCGTCCGACAAGGCCAAGTTCAGCCTGCCGGAGCCGCGTATCGGCCTCGCTGCGGTGGCCGGCGGCATCCACCGGCTGTCCCGCCAGATCCCGCTCAAGCATGCGATGGGGATCCTGCTCACCGGGCGCCGAGTCGGCGCGGCCGAAGGCGTGGACCTGGGTTTCGTGAACGAGGTGGTGGCGCCCGCTGACCTGATGGACTGCGCCCGGCGCTGGGCGGGGCAGATCGCGGAGGCGGCGCCGCTGTCGATCCTCGCCACCAAGGAGTGCGCGATCGAGGGCATGCGCTTCGGCACCGTGAAAGACGCGATGAACGCCAAGTATCCCGCGCTTGAGCGCATGGTCGGCTCCGAAGACTTTCTTGAGGGACCGAAGGCCTTCGTCGAGAAGCGCAAGCCCGAGTGGAAGGGACGCTGAGCAGCGGGGCGCAGATCGTCGTCGTGCTCAGGCGGGCGCTGCTCGGGCTGGTGCTCCCCGCGCTGCTGGCCGGATGCGGAGGTCAGGGATCGTCCGGGCTTGCGCCGCCGCGGGGCTGCGAGCTGCTCGAGGCCAAGCCAAATCCAGAGGTGGTGAGCAGCGCCGAGCTGCGGGCCGCGATCGAAGCGTCCGGCCTCCCATGGCGCGTGCGGCACTCGAGGTCGGGGATCGAGCTGCTGCTGGTTCCGGCCGGGGCGTATGTTCGCGGGGCGGCGAGCGAGGATGGGGAGGCTGCAGACAACGAGCATCCCGCCCACGTCGTGCACGTTGACGAGCCCTACTACCTGGGTCGCAGCGAGGTCACCCAGGGCCAGTGGAAGCAGGTGCTCGGGGAGGCGCCGAGCTTCTTCCCTGGGGCGGACGAGCTGCCCGTGGAGCAGGTCGATCGGCAGGCGGTGCAGGCCTTTCTCGCCGCGGCGGGGCTCGAGCTGCCGACCGAGGCTCAGTGGGAGGTGGCCTGCCGGGCGGGAAGCACGGGGGCGCGCTATGGGCCGCTGGACAAGGTGGCATGGACTCGAGGCACGGCTGGGGGGCGGACGCAGGCCGTAGGCCGGCTCGCGCCCAACGGCCTGGGGTTTGTCGACATGCTCGGCAACGTAGCGGAGTGGACGGCCGACGCGTACCGGGAGGATGCCTACGGGCGGCTTCCCGAGCGGGTGGTTGCCGGCCGTAGGGAGCGCCTGGGAACGACCTTGGTGCTGCGTGGGGGCTCCTGGTACGACGGGCCCCGGAGGGCCCGGGCCTCGGCGCGCTCGTTCGCTGCCTTGGACTACCACGGCAGCCACGTGGGACTGCGTGTGCTTCTCTTACCGAATGCTGGCCCTTGGCGCTGAATTCGAAGCCGGGAAGGGCCTAATCTGATGCCCCATGGTTTCGTTTTCCTTGCCCCTGTTGGCCGCCTGCGGCCTTTCCCTGTTCGTTCCCCAGGATTGGCCCCAGTTCCTCGGGCCGAATCGCGACGGTGTCATCGATTGGCCAGCCGCTGAGGCGGTCCTGAAAGATGGTGTGACCAAGGTCGCCTGGCGGACATCGGTCGGCAACGGCTACGGGGGAGCAGCGATCCGGGACGACCAGGTCTTCCTGCTCGACCGCATCGGCACGGCGGAAGATCGCCTGCGGGTGTTTGCGATCGCGGATGGCAAGCCGCTTTGGCAGGCGGGCTATCCGGCAGAGGGGCGGCTGAGCTTCAAGGGGTCGCGCACCGTTCCGGTGGTGACCAGCGATCAGGTCTTCACGGCGGGCGGGCTCGGGCACGTGACCGCGTTCAGCCGTGAGACGCACGAGGTGCTGTGGAGCGTGAACCTCGAAGAGGATCTCGGTGGCGAGCGACCGATGTTTGGTTACTCGACCAACCTTCTGGCGGTCGGCGATCTGGTCGTGGCGGCGGTGCTAGGCAAGGAGACCGGCTTGGTGGCCTTCGAGGGGGCGACGGGCAAGGTGCGCTGGAAGAGCGAGCACGCGGGCTACAGTCATTCCTCCCCGATGCTGGCCCAGGTGGCGGGGGAGGAGCAGATCCTGTTCCTGGGATGCCCCGAGGCCGCGTCGGGCTCGGACCAGGCCGAGCCCAGCTGGATCCAGGGCTTCGACCCGACAAGCGGCAAGCTGCTGTGGCGCTACGAGACGACCTTTGCCCGACTGCCGATTCCGCCGCCGGTGCAGATCGATGCGGAGCGCTTCTTTGTGACGGCTGGGTACAGAGCTGGCTCGAGGATGGTGCGCGTGACCAAGCCTGGGGACGAGTACAAGGTCGAGGAGCTCTTCTCGCTCGATCGCGGATCCCAAATCCAGAGCGCCGTCCGGCACGGGGACCACCTGTACATGCTCGCCAACGAGAACTGGAACCAGTCCCGGCGGCGACGCGCGGAGGGCGGGCTGGTGTGCCTCGACCTCGACGGCAAGGAGCTCTGGCGGACGGGCGACGACCCCTACTTTGGCCGTGGCGCGCTCCTGCTGGCAGGGGACACCCTGCTGATCCAAGATGGCTTCAACGGCGTGCTCCACGCGGTCAAGGCGAGCCCGGATGGATTCCAACCCATCGCAAGCTTCGACGGGTTCGAGTACAGCGGCGACGACGACGAGCAGATCTGGGCCCCGATGGCGTACTCGGACGGCTACCTGGTGAGCCGCAGCCATCGGGATCTCGTCTGCGTGTCGCTGCGCGAGCGCTAGGTCCACCTCCAGCTGATTCGGGTTGGCGTCCCCTGCTTTGTTGCAATCGGAGGGGAGGGCCCTCTGTTTGGCGGAAGGCCTGTCCAGCTCGCCGTTCTGGGGCATCTATTCGTTCCATGGAACCCCTCCAAGGGTGGTCGAAAGGGCCGCTCTGGGGGGTTACAATGCCGGTACAAAGATGGCGATCCTGACTGAAGATGGGGGAGGCGGGTTGGATCCTGAGGGGGACGCGCGCGCCGAGCGCCATGCGGCGGACCTGAAGCTTGCGAGGGCCTATGTGGTAGGAAGTTCCTCTGCTGCCGAGCTGCTCGCTACGCGCCTGGTGTGCGTTCCCAAGCTCCTGCGTAAGGCCCACAGCCACCTGGGACGACCCCTGGGCGCGGCGGATCTTGATGAGCTGTCTCAGGATGTGATTGTCAAGATCCTTGAGAAGCTCGAAACCTTCGAGGGGCGCGCGACCCTAGAGACATGGGCCTACCGGATCTGCCATCTGGAGCTCATGAATCGCATGCGCCGTCAACACCGCCGAGGGGAGCGATCCCAATCCGATTCGGAAGACCTTCCGGATCCCTCCTACGAACCCGAGCCAATGCTCGGGGAGGACTACGCGGCGATTCACAAAGCTCTGGAAGACCTCGGACCTCCAGCCGAGGACATCATTCGCATGAAACACTTCCACGACCAGACCTTCCAGGCGATCGCAGAGGCCCTAGGGGTCTCAGTGAACACCGCCAAGACACGGTACTACCGGGGCATGCGCTGGCTCGAAGAGCGCCTCGGCCGCGAGGGGGATCTCTCATGAGCGCCGAGGAAGAGCTCCTCGCGAGCCTCGTGAGCCGTGAGATCACCGACGACGACCCCAGGGCCATCGAGGCCTACGCGCGCGACCCAGGGCTCCTGGCTACGGTCGCGCGCCTGCGCCAGCTTGGGGAGCGCCTGGAAAGCGTCGGATACGTCGAGCGTGACGCTCTCGGGGACCCCAGCAGCGGGGAGCATGTGAATGAAGTTCTGCAGGCCAAGATCCGGCAGCGGGTGCTCGAGCATCATGCCGCTGGAACCCCGGAGAGCGAAAGTTCCGAGTTGCGCCAGCCCGCCTTGCCGGCGCAGCGCCCATGGGGGTCCTTTGCCAGGGTTGCCTCAGCCGCTGCCGCTCTGCTGGTGATAGGCCTGGGTCTGAAGCTGATGCTCCCCAAGGGGTCCGCGGTTGGGCCGAGCAATGGACCGAGCAATGGACCGACCGAGCTTCATCTCGGCGCTCGGCTCGACTTTGAGATCGAGCCGACCATCGACGGCGACACCGTGACCGGGCTCACTTGGAAAGAGCAGGATCTACGTGGCGGCAGGACCTACACCCTGCGGTACACCGGGGCAGACGGCCAGGTTCAGGTAGTCGATACAGGGCTTTACGAATCTTGGCTCGAACTCGATGATCCTCTGTCATGGAACGAGGAGACCAACCTAGAGGTTTTGGTGGTGGACACTCAGGGGCGAGAGGTCAGTCAAGGGACCTACCGAGACTGATTGGTCTAGCCGGCTTGGTCCTGGCGTTCGCAGGATTGAGCCCGGGCTGCTCAAAGGATGCGGGTTCTGATCCTGGTGATCGAGAGGTCGAGTCGCAGGTGGGCGAAGTCGCCAAACCTGAGGCGGCTCCGAGTCTGGATCTAGAGGGTCATAGCGAGGAGGAACTTCGCTTCCTTAGCGCGTTCCGGGAGGTTCGCGCCATTGTCGGGGAGATCCTGGGGGAGGGGCCGGAGGGTGCAGATTGCACGTATGCGGACCTTTGGTTTGGTGGCCAGAATTACGGCTACTTTCTAGATCCGGCAACCCAGGGGAGTCGGCTCCAGGCATCTTTCGGCACCGGACAACTCCTGATTGATCAGGGCAATGAGCTCGAGGCGCTTCGCTGGTCGATGGCGGCGCTCAACTACGCTGAAGGTCGGGAGCTTGAGAAGGAGGTTCGTCGCAATCTCTACACGACGATCGAGCAGATCGCTGTGATCGCGATGTCCCAGCGTCGCTGGGAGACATCCGTGAGGCTCAGCGAGCTGATGGAGCAGGTCCAAATCGAGGAGTTCCGTGTGGACCAGTTCTTGGTTCCCGGAGTCGCTGGACTCCTACGGGCCCAGGCGTTTTTAGACGCAGGCATCCGCGACCGAGCGATTGACGAACTGCGAGCCGCCACATCGTTCCTGAATGGACTCGAGAGGGAGAATCCCGGTTCCCTTTCCCCTGGTGTGCTGAGCAAGCTGCTGATCGTGACTGGAAACGTCCACCTTGCTGGTGGTCATCGAGAAGGTCTCCTGGAGCTCGTGGCCAAGTGTCAGGGCTACCTCGAAGCGGATCGAGCGATTCGGGTCGAGACCCTCGGCCGGCTTCACCTTCTCGTGGGAGTCGATGCCCTTGAGCGCTATCGGACAGGTGGTGAAAGTCAGATGGCGCAAGAGGCTGAGAAGCACTTGCTTGCGGCGATGGACTCCAAGGGGCTTCCAGAACAGGGGCGCCAAGAGGCCGCAATCAGTCATTTGGAGCTGATGCGCCTGACGGAAAACGCGGGGGATACCGCCCAGGCCTACAAGGAGTTGCGGGCGAAACTCGAGGGCGGGTCATTCTTTTCTCGCTCCAAGCTGATTCTCAGCTGCCTGGGCGTTCATCTCGCTCTAGAGGGTGACTCCGGCCTGGAGTTGGAAGTCGAGCGCCACAGGCTCCAGGCCGCATTCGATGACATGCTAGCCGGATGGTGGGAGGGTACTGGCCGCTCCAGCGGCACTGGATTCCTATGGTCCCAGGATCGAATCGAAGCCCTCGCGACGCTCTGTCGTGCCCATCTCGCGGGGGGTGCAGGGGGAGAGCAACGGGCTCTCGAGCAGCTACTCGAAGTCGAACAGCTCGCTTCCCTTGCCCGTCTGCTCGAGGCCGGCGTGCCATCGCGCGAACAGATCGACACGGCGCTGCTGGGCGAGGGGGATGGCCTACTCATGCTCTTGCCCAGCGCACGTGGCGGCTGGGTGGTGGGGCTCCGGGCCGGCGAACCTTCACGCTGGTTTCCGCACGCCGTTTCCAACACGACCCAGGACGATCTCATCCAGTGGGCGAATTTGGTTGGGCGCTCACCGGGGATTTTGCGGAGCGACGCCGAGCGGTCGAAGCGAAGCGAGCGGATGGAAGAACTCCAGGATGGGCTTGCAGAACGGCTGCTGTCCGCAGAGGCCCTCGACTGGATCGCTGGCTGCAGTGCCCTGCACGTTGTGGACGGAGACATGCTGGGTCGACTCAGCTTGGAAGCCCTGCCGGTTCGAGGGGAGCGTCTCGGCCTGACCATGCCCTTGGGCTACTTGCCATCGATTACGACGGGAGTTGCCCTTGCAGAACGGGGACTGCCCATGCCTCCGGGGAAGGAGCGCTCGCTGGCGCTGCTCTCAGCGACGGAACTGTCTCCGGAAGATCAGGCCGCCCTAGGGCAGGGCGAGATCAACTTTGGCAAGCAGCAGGTTGACCAGCTCCTAGAGCCATTTCCGAAGCATCGCTGGTTCCCCCATGTGAGTGAGGGGGCCGGAGTTTTCCACTCCATTCGAGAGGACGGCTACACATGGGCCCAGGTTATTGCTCACGGCGGCCAGGATCTCGATCGTGAACGCTCCTCCGTAGTCCTCCTGGAGGAGGGTGGGCGTTTCGGGGACAGAGAGGCCGAGGGACTGCCCGTGCCGCCCGGGATCTTCGTGGCTGCCTGTGGGTCAGGTCTCAGCCCGACTCGGATCGGAGATCCAGCCTCCGCCAGTTTGGCCGGAGTCTTGCTGCGGGGCGGGAGCCGGGTCGTGGTGTTGCCGGTCACCTCGGTTCCCTACGATGCCGGGCTGGTGTTCATGGGTACTTTCAACCACAGCATTGCTGAGGGAGCGAGTACGAGCCTTGCGTTGCTCGAGGCCCGCCGAGTCGTTGCGGGCGATCCGCGCTGGTCGGATCCGGCCTACTGGGCCGGTTTTCAGGCTGTCGGCTTAGCGCTGGATTGAAGGGGGACGAAGAGGGGGGCGCGGGGACACCTGCGTGCCCCGCGCCCCCCTCGATCCCAGACGGTGCGCTGGCGGTCCTAGTTTCCTGTTCCTTGCGGAGTGCCCTGCGGCAGCGGGGGGGGAGCACAGCCGATCGGTAGGCACTGGCAGGGGGTGGATCCACCAACTTCTTCTCCGCCAGTGGCCGTATTGTCGAACACATCTTCCACCGGCTCTACGCTGGTTGGCGAACCCGGCAGGCTCGTGACGAAATCGAGGGCGCTCTCGTAGACGGTGCCCGCTGGGCTGTTGAGGTTGACGTCGCCGTCCGTATGGACATAGGTATGGGTCGCATGGGGACCAAGCGCCAAGGTCCGGTAGGTTACCTGCTCGGCCTCCACGTAACGCGCCACGACGAACGCGATCTCGTCGAGGCCAGGGGCGTTGCTGACGTCCCAGTTTTCGACTTTAGCGACAACCGTTGTATTGCCTTCCGCCGCCTCATCGGCAAGGTTGAACCAGCCGTAACGGTCTTCGGGGATTGTCGTTCCGGGGATAATTCTCCAGTTGCCGGCAACCTTCTTGGCGGAAACGACAAACCACTTCAGGTGCGTATACGAGGTGCCAAGCCCGGTCTGATCAATGAGGTCGTAGCGGAGACTCAGTGTGCCCTCTGTGGCGATGTCCCCTCCAGTTTCGAATAGGGTGGGGACAAACTTGATGTCGTCCAATTGGGGCTGGAGCGATGTGGACGCATAAGTGCCGTTGAACTTCAGGTCGATCTTGTCATACGTCTGGTTCAGGAAGACCAAGTCCTCATCGCCGTCCCAGTCGTAATCCCTCATGGCCGGCCGCGAGAAGTTGTTCGGGGCGGGGCTGAGTCCGCCGCGGAGCTGAACCGTGAAGAATTGAGTGGGGTCACCTAGTGCCCAAAACGGATCGGAGTGACTGTTGCGCGCCTGCTGGAGGGCAATGTAGACATGATGGGCGAACTGATTGCTGACGACGATGTCGCTGAGGCCATCATCGTTGACATCGCTCTCTGTGATGGCGATTGCCTGGATGTTGGGGATGTTGGACGACTCCAAGATGCCCGCGGTATTCAGGGTCACGAGGTGCTCATCGTTCACGTTGGTGCCGATCATGGTCACTGCGCCCATGCCGCCTCCGACCGAAAGGCCGGCGATGGGATCGTCTACGCCTGTCGCGGTCACTGAAGCTCCGACGACGCGGGTGAAGTGGCCATTGTTGTAGTTGAATTCGTAGGTGCGCAGGCCTTGATCGCCACTGCACGCGATCTCCATGAGACCATCGCCATCCATGTCAAGGGCCTTTAGCTCGAAGCCTGTACCGACTCCGGCGTTGGCCTTGCTGGGCCCTGCGGCCCAGGAATCATTGCCCAGGTTCTGAATGGTCTGGAAGCCTGTGGAGCCCGTGTTGTGCACGACGGCATCGAGCAGGCCGTCACCGTTCAAGTCGACGGTGATCAGTGACTTCGCACCGAGCCGACTAGGCAAGCCGCTGATGGGCGTCGCGATGAACTTGCCGTCGATCACCTCGTTGTTTGGCATGGTCATCGTTTGGTTGGGATCGAAGTGGACCACGCTGACCGTCCCGTTGTGCAGGGTGAGGAGCCGTCCGGGTTCCAACGGATCGTCCTGGTAGGCGGCAACGGCTGAGGCGTTCAGTTGCGTCGGACCCTGTGAGTCAAAGGTCGCGAGGGCCCAGAAGAATAGGAGCTGATCTCCGTAGACAACGAATACGTCGTTCAGCATGTCACCGTCCAGGTCGACGACGGCTGTATCACCGTAGGTGTCGACGGCATTGGCGAAAGCCACGTCGCGTTCGTAGCCGTGCGACTGGTGGAACTGCTGGCCGCTGGCGGCGGATGCCAGGGCGGACCCCAGAAGGGTCAGGGGCAGGAGGGGGCTATAGGGTCGTTTCATGCGAGACAGTCGAAAGGGGGTAGATTTGGGTCGCTGGGCAGCGGTGCCAAGCACGTGCTCGTTCCGCCACCGACCTCGCGTTCCCCGTGGCAGGTTTGGTTTCACTCAATTGAAAACAATTCTGTCGGAGTTCGGTATGGCCGTTCAGAATCGGAGTTGTCGGGGCGCGGGCTCTAGGAGTGGCTACGGGCCGCTCTGCGGGTGGTTTCATCCGTTCCACTCAAAAAAGGGGCCTAGGGGGCCTGCAGGCCGGTGGGTGGTGTCTTTCTGGGCCATACCAATTCCTGACCCTGACTTGCTGTGCAGGTGTGGCGAAGCGCCCTAGTGGGAGTCATTCTGATTCAATGATCTCCTCCATCCTCATCAGTGCGCTGAGCCTGCTCAGCGGAACCCCGGCCCAACCCGGTCTCGCAGGCGACGAATGGCCCCAGTGGCGTGGGCCCCTGGCTAGCGGTGTGGCGGCTGGGCCTGCTCCGACGCAGTGGAGCGAAGAGGAGGGCATCCGCTGGAAGGTCGACCTCCCGGGCGAGGGCAGCTCGACGCCGGTGGTGTGGGGTGACCACATTATCCTGACCGCTGCCGTCAACACCAAGCTCACGCCGGACGGGGAGAAACCCGCGGTCGAGCCTGAGCCCGAAGGCGAGCGCCGCGGCGAACGCGGCGGCCGGGAGCGAGGGGGCGGAGAAC
>CAYWNK010000184.1:0-13325 GCA_964459495.1 uncultured Planctomycetaceae bacterium | reverse complement strand
CAATCCGGGCATGTCTCGATGTGCAGAGCCACCTCTTCCCGGGCTCCGGTGGCCAAGGGTGCAGCCCCGGGGGCCTCGGCAAACTCAAACAGGGCCTCGGGGCTCGGGCAATGGGCCGGGGGGTGGCCACCGGACAGCAGCCATTCTTCACCGCGGCGGAGCAGTTCGAGCTGCGGGCCCAGCTCCGGGTCGTCGAAGAGCCGATCGCAATCGACGGGCGCGAGCTCGTCCCAACGCGCTAGTTTCTCGGCCGTGGAGGCGCTCGCCAGTGGCCCGGGGGGGGCGATGGCTGCGCGGGTCGAAGTCGGGTCCCACATGCTCACGGTCGCATCCGCAGCGCGCTGGAATCCGGGGCTGGATTCGTTGGACTTGTTGCTGGGCTTGTCGTGCATGGGGTCGGCGCTCCTCTTATCTACACTTCTTCTAATGTGTAGTGGTTCTGCATGGCCCGGCGCAGGCTCACGGTGGCTTGGCGCAGGCGGTATTTGGTCTGTTCCAGCGAGATCGAGAGCTGCTCGGCGATGCTCACCAGGGTCTCCCCCTGCATGAAGCGGAGGTCCAGGAGCGCTCGCTCCTCGGGTTCGAGGGCGTAGAGGGCACTGCGCACATAGGCACCGAGCTCGTCCGTTCCGGCGACTTCGTCCGGACTGGGGTGCTCGTCCTCCCTTTCGGGAAGCTCCTCGGTGGGGCCGGCCAGGCGCGGTTCCGGGCGGGCTCCTCGGCGTCGCTTCAGGTCGACGCAGCGACACCATGCCACCCGATAGAGCCAGGTGCCCAAGGAGCCCTTGGAGGGGTCGAAGCCACCCGCATCCAGTCGCTGGAACATGTACATCACCAGGTCCTGATACAGGTCCTCGCGGGCCTGGGCCTCGGACTCGAATTGTCCGATGCAGTGATGAATCAGGGCCTTGTAGCGCAGGAGGAACGACGAGACAGACTCCTCATCCCGACGCTGCAAGCCCTTGGCGAGGGTGATGTCGTCCACGGTTTCGAGGGGGCGAATCGCTGGAATGATCGCCCCTCAGCCCCCGTGGATACGAAGTTGCGTCGGGCGATTCAACGCGTCCAGGCGGCCCTTGCGCGCCCGCGGGATCCGATTCCCAGGCGCGGGAGCCTGTCCGGGCTTGCGCGGCGCAACGACGCAGGAGAGGCGGGGGGCCTGGACCCCACTTGAGGGCACGAACATCCGTAGTTGGACCCTGGACAGAGCACTCTGACCCGGCCGGGCATAGCCCGCGGAGGGCTGCTGGCCTAGACTGTTGGGCTCGAATGGGCCCGGCCAAAGCTGGGTCCAACCTCCGCCCCTTCACCTCAGCAGCCCTTTCCCCACCTTGAAGGACGTCGTAATCGCCAGCGCCTGCCGGACACCCATCGGGAAGTTCCAGGGCGGCCTCTCCTCCTTCCGCGCCACCGAGCTCGGCACCTTCGCGGCCAAGGCCGCCATCGAGCGCGCCGGGGTCCAGCCCGATGCCGTTGAAGAGGTCATCTTCGGCAACGTGTTGCCGGCTGGCCTGGGGCAGAACCCGGCGCGCCAGGTCGCGCGCGCCGCGGGGGTCCCGGATGCCGTCGGGAGCCTGACCATCAACAAGGTCTGCGGCTCGGGACTGAAGGCCGTCATGCTCGCCGCCCAGGCGATCCGCGCCGGCGATGCCGACTGCGTCCTCGCCGGGGGCATGGAGAGCATGAGCAATGCACCCTATCTGCTGCCCCAGGCCCGCTCCGGCATGCGCCTGGGCCATAGCCAAGTGGTGGACTCGATGGTCCACGACGGTCTGTGGGACATCTACAACGACTTCCACATGGGCATGACGGGGGAGATGGTCCACCGCAAGTACGAGATCAGCCGCGAGGAGCAGGACGCCTTTGCGGTGAACAGTCACCACAAGGCGGCCGCAGCGGAAGCGGCTGGCCGTTTTGCCGATGAGCGCATCGCCATCGACATCCCCCAGCGCAAAGGGGATCCGGTGCGCTTCGAGACGGACGAAACCGTGCGTGGCGATTCCACCATCGAGGGGATGGCCAAGCTGCGTCCTGCCTTTGACCGCAAGGCAGGTACGGTGACGGCGGCGAATGCCTCGGCGATCAACGACGGGGCAGCAGCGCTGCTGGTCATGAGCGCAGACCGCGCGAAGGAACTCGGGGTCAAGCCCCTTGCCAAGATCACGCACTATGCCACCGGCGGCTGCGCTCCTGAGTGGGTCATGATGGCCCCCGAGATCTCGATCCAGAAGTGCTCTGAGAAGCACGGACGCAAGGCCGTGGACTTCGACCTCCACGAGATCAACGAGGCGTTCAGCGTCGCGGCGATCGCGCTCACGCGCCAGCTCGGCCTCGACCCCGAGCGCATCAACGTGAACGGTGGAGCGGTGGCCCTCGGGCACCCCATCGGGGCTTCGGGCGCGCGCATTCTTGTCACGTTGCTGCACGCGATGCAGCAGAAGGACGTCAGCACCGGCATGGCTTCGCTGTGCCTGGGCGGCGGCAACGCGGTTTCCCTCGGCGTGGAGCGTATCTAATGGGCAGTCCCCACTTCGACAAGGTCGCCGTCATCGGTGCCGGCACGATGGGCAACGGCATCGCGCAGGTCTTCGCCCTGGGAGGATCCCAGGTGCTCATGATCGATAGCTCCGAGCCCGCTCTCGAGCGCGGCCGCGCGGCTGTGGAAAAGAGCCTGGCGCGCATGGTCAAGAAGGAGAAGATCTCCGAGGCCGACGCCAAGCAGACGATGGGTCGGCTGACCGTGGCTTCAGCGATCTCGGAGCTGTCCGATCAGGCCCTGGTGGTCGAAGCGGTCGTTGAGCGCGAGGACGTCAAGGGCGCGATCTTCGCTGAGCTGGATACCGTGACCAAGCCGGGGGCCATCCTGGCCAGCAACACGTCTTCGATCTCGATCACCCAGATCGCTGCGCACACCCAAAGGCCCGACAAGGTCGTCGGGATGCACTTCATGAACCCCGTGCCGGTGATGAAGCTGGTCGAGGTGATCCGGGGTCAGGAGACCTCCGACGAGACAACAGCCGCGGTGGTCGCCGCCTCTGAGGCGCTTGGCAAGGTGCCGGTGGAGGCCTCTGACTATCCCGGCTTCGTCTCGAATCGGGTGCTGATGCCGATGATCAACGAGGCGGTGTTTTGTCTGATGGAGGGCGTCGCCACCAAGGAAGGCATCGACACCGTGATGAAGCTCGGCATGGCCCATCCTATGGGACCGCTGGCGCTGGCCGATCTGATCGGTCTGGACGTTTGCCTCGACATCCTCGAGGTTCTGCACAAGGGACTGGGTGACGACAAGTATCGACCCTGCCCGCTTCTTCGCCGCATGGTTGCGGCAGGCCGTTTGGGAAGGAAGTCCAGCAAGGGCTTCTACGACTACGAGTAGGAAGCCATGAATTTCGAACCGACCGAAGAGCTCGCCATGGTGCGGGACATGGCCGCTGAGTTTGCCCAAAAGGAACTCATGCCGCGCGCGACCAAGCACGATCGCCAGGGGTCCATCGACCCCGAGGTCTTCACGATGCTCGCCGAGCTGGGCATGTGGGGGCTGACGATTCCTGAGGAATACGGGGGCACCGGCCTCTCCAACCAGGCGCTAGCTCTGGTCTTGGAAGAGCTGAACTATGCCTGTGCATCCACGGGTGTCACCGTCAGCGTTCACAACAGCCTGCTCTGCGCTCCGCTGATGAAGTGGGGCACCGAGGAGCAGCGCAAGCGCTGGCTACCCAAGCTCGCCAGCGGTGAGATCATCGGCGCCTACAGTTTGTCCGAGGCCGCTTCGGGATCGGACGCGGCTGCACTTCGTGCGACGGCCACCAAGGACGGTGACGAATGGGTGCTGAACGGCACCAAGCTCTGGGTCACGACGGGCGAGCAGGCTGGCCTGTTCCTCATCTACGTACGCACAGATCCCGACGTCTCGAAGGCCAAGGGCATCAGCGCTTTCCTGGTTTCGAGCGACACCCCCGGCTTCACCATCGGCAAGTCCGAGAAGAAAACCGGACTGCGTGGCAGCAAGACGAACGAGCTAATCCTTGAGAACGTGCGCTTGGGCGAGGATGCGATCCTGGGCGAGGTGAACCGCGGGTTCCACGTCGCGATGGACACGCTGGATGGTGGCCGGATCGGCATCGCCGCCCAAGCGGTGGGGATCGGTCGGGCTTGCCTCGACGCATCGGTCAAGTACTCGAAGGAGCGCGAGCAGTTCGGCAAGCCCATCGGCCACTTCCAGGCGATCCAGTGGAAGCTGGCGGACATGTCGACCAAGATCGACGCCTCGCGCCTGCTGGTGCACCGGGCCGCCTGGCTGCGGGACGAGGGCCGTGACTCGGGCCGCGCCGCGAGCCAGGCCAAACTGATGGCCTCGAAGACTGCCAACTACTGCGCCGACGAGTGCCTGCAGATCCACGGGGGAGCTGGCTACACCGACGACTTCCACGTGGAGCGCCTCTTCCGGGATGCGCGTATCACGGAGATCTACGAGGGCGCGACGGACATTCAGCGCATCGTGATCGCACGCTCCCTGCTGAAGTAGAGCCGCGCCTTGACCACCTCCGCCTCACGACCCAGCCTCGCCGAGCGCCTCCTCGCCGGAGAGCGCGGAGCCCTCGCCAGGATGATCTCCTGGTCGGAGGACGCGGACGCACGCTTTCCCGCGGCGTTGGCGGACGTGTACGGGAGGGTCGGCCAGGGCCACAGGCTCGGTGTGACCGGTCCTCCCGGCGCCGGCAAGAGCACGCTGGTGGATGAGCTGACGCGACTGCAGCGCGAGCGTGACCGTTCGGTGGGGGTGCTGGCGGTGGATCCGTCGAGCCCCTTCTCGGGCGGCGCCCTGCTGGGTGATCGCATTCGGATGGAGGAACGCACCCTCGATCCGGGGGTCTACATCCGTTCGATGGCAAGCCGCGGCAGCCACGGCGGACTCGCCCGGGCCACGGTCGATGCATTCGACGTGATGGACGCCTTTGGCTTCGACGAGTTGATCGTCGAGACGGTGGGCGTCGGCCAGGCGGAGTACGACGTCGTGGCGGCGGCGGACACGGTCCTGGTGGTGATGTGCCCGGGGGCCGGAGACGGTGTTCAGGCCATGAAGTCGGGGTTGCTCGAAGTCGCGGACATCCTGTGCGTGAACAAGTCCGACGCACCTGGCGCGGACCGACTGGCGCGGGACCTCGAGGAGGCCGCACACATTCGTCAGGCCGGCAAGGAGGTCTGGCAGACACCCGTGGTCAGCGTTAGCGCCGGCCGACGCCAGGGCGTAGCCGAGCTCTGGGCTGCCATCGACGCGCACAGGGAATGGATGTCGGTCGGGACCCGCCTCGACGAACGCCGCCGGATCCAGCGCTTGGCCCAGGTCAAGCGTGTTGTGGTCGAACACCTCGACGAAGCCCTCTGGCATGAACGCGGCTACGCGGAAGCAGTGAACGCCATGCTCGACGGCGATGTGACGCCCTACGGCGCTGCGGCCAAGGTCCTTGGGGACCTGCTTCGCGCCCTCCCTGAACGCGCCGCTGGGACGCGAGCGCAAGGTTGATAGGAGATCCACATGAGCACAATCGATAGCAATCCCGCCACGACCGTTCGCGCGACCGACGCCCAGCGCGCCTGGTCTGAGGCGATGGGCAAGGCCCGCACGCGCGAGGTGGAGTTCACGACCTTGTCCGGCGACGACCTCGAGCCGGTCTATGGGCCCGGCGACACGAGCTCGGACTTCGAGGGCGATCTGGGGTGGCCCGGGCAATACCCCTACACCCGGGGCGTGCACCCGAGCATGTACCGCGGGCGCCTTTGGACCATGCGCCAATTCGCTGGCTTTGGCACGGCGACCGAGACCAACGAGCGCTTCAAGTTCCTTCTGGATCACGGCCAAACCGGGCTGTCGGTTGCCTTCGACTTTCCCACGCTGATGGGGCATGACTCCGACGCGGAGATCTCCCGCGGCGAGGTGGGGCAGGTCGGGGTGTCGATCAGTTCGCTCGCCGACATGCAGCGTCTCTTCGATGGCATCCCGCTCGACAAGGTGTCGACGTCGATGACCATCAATGGGCCTGCGCCGATCCTGCTCGCGTTCTACATCGCATGTGCCGAAACCCAGGGAGTGCCCCGGGACAAAATCACCGGCACCGTCCAGAACGACATTCTGAAGGAGTACCAGGCCCAGCACGCCTGGCTCGTTCCGCCGGAGCCCGCGCTGCGCATGATCACCGACGTGATGGAGTACTGCTCCACCGAGGTGCCGCGCTGGAACACGATTTCGATCTCGGGCTACCACATCCGAGAGGCCGGCTCGACCGCCGCCCAGGAGCTCGCGTTCACGCTGGCCAACGGGATGGAATACGTACGCCGCGGCGTGGCGCGCGGCCTGGACGTGGACGCGTTCGCGCCGCGCCTTTCGTTCTTCTTTGACAGCCACCTCGATTTCTTCGAAGAGATCTGCAAGTTCCGCGCGGCGCGCCGGATTTGGGCGCGGAAGATGAAAGAGGAGTTCGGGGCCAAGGATCCGCGTTCGTGGATGCTGCGCTTCCACACGCAGACCGCCGGCGTTTCGCTCACCGCCCAGCAGCCCGAGAACAACATCGTGCGTACGGCATACGAGGCCCTCGCTGCGGTGCTCGGCGGCACCCAGTCGCTGCACACCAACTCGATGGACGAGACCCTCTCCCTGCCTACGGAGAAGGCCGTCAAGATCGCGCTGCGCACGCAGCAGGTGCTGGCCGAGGAGACGGAGGTCGCCCACGTGGCCGACCCCTTGGGGGGCAGCTACTTTGTCGAGGCACAAACCGAACGGCTGGAGCGCGAGGCTGAGGCCTACTTCGCCGAGATCGAGGCTCGCGGCGGGGTGGTGCCGTCCATCGAGGACGGCTTCTTCCAAAAGGAGATCCACTACTCGGCCGTCAAGTATCAGCGGGCCATCGAGTCCGGGAGCAAGCGGGTCGTGGGGGTGAACTGCTTCGTCGAGGAAGACGAAGGGGCTCCTGAGATCGACATCCACCGCATTCGCCCCGAGGCGGAGATCGAGGCGCGGGCCCACATGGCCGCCCTCCGGAGGGACCGCGACGCTGCCGGCGCCCAGGCCGCGCTCGATGCCATTCGGGCCGGCTGTCACTCCAAGGCGAACCTGCTCGAGCTGTTCATTGCCGCCGCCCACGCCGCGTGCACGCTTGGGGAAATCGCCCAGGTCCTGCGCGACGAATACGGCGAGTACCACGAACCCAAGATCCTTTGATTTCGCAGCACCCATGAAGGCACGCAGGATTCGCATTCTCATCGGCAAGCCCGGGCTCGACGGCCACGATCGTGGGGCCAAGACCGTCGCCAGCGTCCTCCGCGACTCTGGAATGGAGGTGATCTACACTGGGCTGCACAAGACCCCGGACATGATCGCTGAGACGGCCCTCCAGGAAGACGTCGACGTGGTTGGGCTCTCGATCTTGTCGGGGGCTCACATGGAGCTGTTTCCCAGGGTTCGCAAGGCGCTGGAGGAGCGGGGCCTGGGGCACGTGCTGCTCGTGGGCGGGGGGATCATCCCGGCCGACGACATGCAGGAACTGGAGTCCGCGGGCTTCACGAAGCTCTTTGGGCCGGGATCGAACACCAGCGACATCGCCGACTACATCAAGCAGGAGATGGAGCGCCGCTGGGCCGCCGAGGAGGTGGAAAATTGAGCGCTAGCCCGGATCGGGAGATCCTGAACGTCGAGGAGGCCGCGGCCCTGCTCGGCGTGAGTGTGAAGACCTTCAACAAGGTGCTGCACTCGGAAAACCTGCCCGCCCGGAAGATCGGGCGGGAGTGGAAGTTCTCGCGTCAAGCGCTCATCGACTGGGTGGGCGGCGGACGTTCGATGGACTTCTACCGCGAAAGCGCGGATGGCGGGCCCCAGGCCCGCGAAGGCAGCGAGGACGCCGACACTCGGCGGACTGACGGCTGGAAGATCAAACTCGACTGAATCGGAATCGCAACGCAAGCAGAACAGCCTCTCCATGTACGAGCTACCCCCCATCCAGAACGGCCTCGACCTCACTGAGGACCAGCGGATGATCCAGGAAATGGTGGCCGAGTTCGCCAAGAACGAGGTCGCGCCCCAGGCCGCGGAGATCGATGAGAACCATCGTTTCCCCAAGGACACCTGGGACAAGATCGTCGAGCTCGGCCTGCCCGGGATCCCCTTCTCCGAGAGCGTCGGTGGTTCCGACGGTGGCACTTTGGCCTACGCCATCGCCGTCGAGGAACTCTCCAAGGTGTGCGGCTCGACGGGCCTCACCCTGGCGGCCCACGTCAGCCTCGGGACCTACCCCATCTACAAGTGGGGCGCGGATTCCCTGGTCGAAAAGTACGTGCCCAAGCTGATCTCGGGTGAGTACATGGGCGCCTACGGCCTGACGGAGCCAAACGCCGGCTCGGACTCCGGCGGCACCGAGACCACCGCGGTGCTCGACGGGGACAGCTACGTCCTCAACGGTCGCAAGTGCTTCATCACCAATGCCAACCATGCAGGGGTGTTCATCGTCACAGCGGTGACCGACAAGTCGCTGGGATCAAAGGGCATCAGCGCCTTCGCTGTGCCGCGGGACACACCGGGCTTTAGCTTGGAAAAGGGTGAGGTGAAGCTGGGGATGCGCGGCTCGGACTGGGCCAGCCTTGTCTTCGAGGATGCGCGTATCCCCAGGGATCACCTGCTCGGTCCCGAAGGCGAGGGTTTCAAGACTTTCATGAAGACCCTCGACGGCGGCCGCATTTCGATTGCCGCCCTGTCCCTGGGGATTGCGGATGGCGCATACCAGTGCGCGCTGCAGTACGCGACCGAGCGTGAAGCCTTTGGCGGCGTGCTCGCTGACCAGCAAGCTGTCCAGTTCAAGTTGGCCGATATGGCGATGGAAATCGAGGCGGCGCGCCACCTTGTCTACCACGCCGCGCGGGTGAAGGATGCCGGCCAGAACTTCAGCAAGGAAGGCTCGATGGCCAAGCTGTATGCGTCCGAGGTCGCGATGCGCGTGACCTACGACGCTATCCAGGTCTACGGGGGCTTCGGCTACAGCCGCGAGTATCCCGTGGAGCGCATGTGGCGCGACGCGAAGCTCTGCGTGATCGGCGAAGGCACGTCCGAGATCCAGCGCTTGGTGATCGCTCGCAACATCCTGCGGGCCCTCAAGCAGTCAGCCTAGAGCTTCTAGATCACCTATGTCACTGCCGCCCGCCTCTATCGATCCTCCCGCGTACGCGCCGCGGCGCGTGCAGCTGGGGGATTGGACGATCACCGAGCTTTCCGATGGCCACCTGCGGCTGGACGGCGGAGCGATGTGGGGCGTGGTCCCCCGGGCGATGTGGGGCAAGTGGACGCCGCCGGATGACGAGAACCGCATCTTGCTTAGCGCGCGCTGCTTCCTCGCCGAGCGCGGAGCGGATGTCGTCGTCATCGAAGGCGGGATCGGCGATCGCTGGGAGCCCAAATGGATGGGCCGCTACGGCATCCAGTCGGGTGGCGCGCTGACGAGAAGCCTGCGGGCGGCCGGGCGTGAGCCCGAGGAGGTGACGCACGCGATCGCGTCGCACTGCCACTGGGATCACATCGGCGCTTGGATCGTGGACTCCGGCGGCGGCCTACAGCCGCGTTTTCCAAACGCTGCCTACATGGCGCCCGCCGCTGAAATTCAAGCGGCGCTGCATCCCGACTCCTTGCGACGCGCTTCGTACCGGGCCGAGGACCTCAGCGTCCTGCATGCGAGCGGCCAGCTCCAGGCCTTCGACGGGACGGCGGAGCTGATTCCCGGCATTACCGCCGAGGTCGTGGCTGGTCACTCCGGCGGAATCGCGCTGCTCTCCCTGCACGCAGAGCAGGAACGCGCCGTGTTCTGGGCCGACATCGTGCCCACGGCTCACCACGCCGTGCACCCCGCCTACATCATGGCGTACGACGTGAATCAGGAGCTGTCCTACGAGGTGCGCGGGCGCCTGCTCGGTGAGGCCGCGGATGGCGGCTGGCTGGGGCTTTGCTATCACGATCCCGACGTTCCCTATTTCCGACTCGAGCGCGAAGGATCGCGCTTCACCGTCGTGCCCGTGGAGGGCCAACCTTGCGCGTCGTCTCCCTCTGCCCAAGTCTGAGCGAACTGGTCTTCGACCTGGGCATTGAGCCCACGGCGATCACCACTTGGTGCTGCCATCCCGCGGATCGCGTGGGACAGATCGAAAAGGTCGGTGGTACCAAGGACCCAAAAATTGATCGCATCGTCGAGCTGGCACCGGACCTGGTGTTGATGAACGACGAGGAGAACCGGATCGAAGACGCGGAGGCCCTGCGTTCTGCGGGAATTGCGATCCACAGCTCCTACCCCAAGACCGTGGACGACACCGCGGGCATGGTGCGCAGCATCGCCGCTGCGTTGGGGCGCAGCACCGAGGGCGAGGCCATCGCGGTGGATATCGAGGCCAAGGCCAAAGAGGTCCGCGAGGCCAGCGAAGGGCGCCAGGTCGTGCGCTACGCCTACCTGATCTGGCGCAAACCCTGGATGGCTGCTGGGGCGGATACGTTTGTGAGCGGGTTGCTGGACCCCGCCGGTGGGGAAAACGCCTTTCCCGGCGGTACGACTCCGGCTGAACGCTACTTTCAAGTTTCGCCTGGACAGATTGCTTCTGCGGGGATCGACGTTGTCTTATTGCCCAACGAGCCGTTTCCCTTCCTGCCCAAGCATGTCGCGGAATTGGAACGGATAACAGGTTTGTCGGGTGACCATTTCTTGTTGGTAGATGGTGAACGCCTATCTTGGCACGGGTCAAGGACACCCAGTGGCATCACGTATGCCGCAGAGGTGCTCGATTCCGTCCGCCGGCGCGCCCAAACCAACAAGTAGGCAGAGCCGGATTCTCTCCGGAGCCCACTAGGCTCTCTCTCCCCATGCTGTTCCTTCCTTTCGTCGCGAGCGCCGTTCTCGCCGCCAGCGTCAACACCGATAGCGTCAACGCAGATCTGGACCAACCGGTCCTGCTGACCAACGCCGTTCTGGCTGCAGAGCCTGCTCCGACCCAGGAAGAGGAAGAGGAGGAGCCCGTCGGCATCTTCTTTGGTCAGGTGACTATCGGTGGTACCTACACCGAGGGAAACACCGAGCGTCGGACCGCGTCTGTGGCGATCGATGCGATCAAGAACTACAAGAACACCGACCGGCTTACGCTGGGCTTCAACTGGAACTTCAACCAGCAAGAAGACGCGAACGGCTCGAGCATCGCTCGCCGAATCGAAGGTCGCGCCAAGTACGACATCTCGATCGACGATCGCAGCTACGTTTGGCTGAACGCCTTCGCGCAGACGGACAAGCCGATCGATGACACCCTGCCCACACTGGACCTGCGCTACAGCGCTGGCGTTGGTTATGGCTATCGTGTGCTCGACAACGACGTCTGGAAGTGGGGCCTGGAAGCCGGTCTTGCGTTCTTCAACGAGGAGTACCAGGATCAGGATGAGGATGACTACCTTTCTGCTCGTATCGCCTCGATCTCATCTTGGCAGTACTCCGAGAACACCAGCTTCTCGAATTACATCGAGCTCTACCCGAGTCTTGATGAATCCGATGACGTTTACGGTCGCTCCGACACGCGTGCGACGACCAACCTGACGGAGAGCATGATCGGCCAGCTCCAGTGGATCTGGGACTACGACAACACGCCGGCTGCCGATCGTGATCGCTCCGATCACCTGTTCTTGGTGACCGTGGGCTGGGGCTTCTAGAATCCCCCAGCTTCGTCCGAAGGGACAGTCGCAGGCCCACGCTCCGCCAATGGCGGGGCGTGGGCCTGCTGCTATTCGAGGTAGGCCTCGAGCTCAGCCGGCATCTGGAAGACGACGGTTTCGGCTTCACCGTCCATTTCCTGAAACGCCGTAACCCCAAACTCTTCCAGTTGCGCGACGATGCGACGAACGAGTTCCTCGGGGGCCGATGCTCCCGCCGTGATTCCGACCCGGGGGCGGTCCTTGAGCCAGGTTGCATCGATCTGCTCGGGGTGGTCGACCAGGAACGAGGGGACGCCCTTGCGCTCTCCGAGCTCCTGGAGCCGCGAGGAGTTGGAGGAGTTGGCCGAGCCGACGACGATCAGCAGGTCGACCTCGGGCAGCATCTCCTTAACCGCGTTCTGGCGGTTCTGCGTCGCGTAGCAGATGTCCTTGAGCTCGGGCCCTTGCGCCTCCGGGAAACGCTCTCTCAGGGCCCGGATGACGTCGGCTGTGTCGTCCACCGACAAGGTCGTCTGGGTTACGTAGGCGAGCCGGCTGGGGTCGGGAACCTCCAGGGCAGCGACTTCCTCCGGCGTGGACAGAACGTGCACGCGGCCCTGGATGCGCCCGCGGGTGCCCTCGACTTCGGGGTGCCCTGGATGGCCGATGAGAATCACATCGCGATCCTCAGCCGCGTAGCGAATCGCCTGGCTGTGGACCTTGGTCACCAGGGGGCAGGTCGCGTCGATGACCTTCAGCTTGCGACGCTGTCCGGCCTCGACTACGGCGTCGGAGACCCCGTGGGCCGAGAAGATCGTGACGGCGCCTTCCGGCACTTCATCCAGAGTCTTCACGAAGATGGTGCCCCGAGCCGAGAGTTCTTCGAGGACGTGCTTGTTGTGCACGATCTCGTGGAGCACGTAGACAGGGGCTCCGTAGAGCTCAAGGGCACGCTTCACGATTTCGATCGCCCGGTCCACCCCGGCGCAGAAACCGCGCGGGTTCGCCAAGCGGGCGGCGGGTGCCGGATCGGTCGAGTTCGAGTCGGACACTAGTGGGGGGCTTCCTTGGCGTGATTGCGGTTCCAGTCGGGGATCTCGACCTTGATGTCGCAGCTGCCGTTCGGCACCGCCTGGCAGCCCAGCCGCGAGGTCAGCTCGAGGCCGGGGGCGGTGTCGAGCATGTCCTCCTCGGCCTCGCTGGCCGCGGGGCAGGAGTCCGCTCCTTCGCGGAAGATGACGTGGCAGGTCGAGCAGGCGACCACACCACCGCAGGCGTGATCCAGCTCGATCCCAGCACCGAGGGCGATGTCCAGAATCGAGCCCGGAAGGCCCTCGTCATCCTTGGGGAGCTCCGCGGGGTCGACGACGACCTCGCGGCCCTCCGGCAGGAAGGTCAGCTTGTACTTGGCCTGGGGCAGGTCCGTCTGGACCGGCTCGTGATAGGGATTCGTTCCGCCCATGATGGGAGGAGAGTAGTCCGAAACGGCCTCAAAGTCCCTGGCCGAAGCCCGAGGAACCGGAGGCATTTTTCTTTCCGGCCTTGGGGCGGTCCGGCTTGGGGCCCCGGGCGGGGCGCTCTTCGCGCTCGGAGCGTTCGCGGCGGGCGGGACGCTCTTCGCGCTCGGAGC
>CAYWNK010000183.1:0-13348 GCA_964459495.1 uncultured Planctomycetaceae bacterium | reverse complement strand
CCCGGTTCCTGGTCCGGACGACCCACCGCAAGCCAAGGCCCCCCGAGATCGAGGAAGGATCCGAACCCAAAGATGTCGGTCCCCATCGAACTGGTTGATCTGTGCCCAACCCGTACCACTGTCTCGGAACACACGAACGATGCCCAGGGCCGGCGCTTCGAAGCCGGCCGCCACCGTGTTGCCCGAGACAGCACTCTTCCTGATGATGCTCGGGTCCTGGAGAAAGGAAGCGCTGAGTGACCACGTCCCGCTGGCCTGTCGTTCATAGATCAGGACTTCGGTGGCGGGATAGTCCGTTGCCCCGACCACGAGAACGTCGCCATCCAAATCGAGCGCAAAGTAGAACCCGTCGAAGTCGGGGATCAGCTCCTGATCGAAGACCCACCCGCTTGGCTTTTTGTCGTAGAAGCGTAGTCGCCGCCCGGCAGCCCCCTTCACGGCGATCCGGTAGGGTCGCTGGGGCTGAGCTCGCGTTGCAGCCACTGGCGGGCGAAACTCCAGCGGCGCTCGATCGTGCGTGCCGACGTGGAGAGGGCGCGCGCGACTTCTGCGTGCTCCATGCCGGCGAAAAGCCGGAGCTCGGCGACCTTGGCGGCTTGCTCATCCTGCTGGGCAAGGCCTTCGAGAGCTTCGTGGAGCGAGAGCATGGCCGAACCGTCGTCCTCGGCGCCAACGTCGGCAGCGGCGTCGATGGGTACAGGACGGCGGCCTCCGCCGCGCTTGTCCGCAAAGCGCCGCCGCGCGTGGTCGACGAGCACGGAGCGCATGGCGGCGGCTGCCACGGCAAGAAAGTGGGCGCGGCTCTCGAGGGAAATGCCGGCCCCGGCGAGGCGTAGCCAGGCCTCGTTGACGAGGGCGGTGGCCTGGAGCGTATGACCGGCCTTCTGGTCCTTCATCATCACCCGCGCCATCCCGTGGAGCTCTTGCTCGACGAGCTGGAGTAGCTCTTCGGCAGCATTGGGCTCGTTGTTCTGCAAACCCGCGAGCAGGGAACGGGTGCGTAACGACTTGTCCGTGTTGTCCATCTTGGTGGTTCTTTCGGACCTAGAAGAGCATGAGGAGCAAGCTGAAGAGGAGAACGCCCCCCACCAACAACAAGGGGATCAGCAGGGACTGCAGCGGGGTGAGTCGGCGGGGAATCTGACCGGGGTAAACACTGTGAAGACCCTTGGCCAGCTTGAGCATGCCCAAGCGCGCGACGGCCGGGGCGACGCTAGCCCACTCCATGTACTGCTGGCGAGCTCTTTCGAAGCGCGCGCGGTAGCCGGAACGGGGCCCATCCAGGAGAATCCCGATGAGCTGGTCTTCCTGCTCTTGGCTGAGCTCACCGGGAGCCCCCCAGGTGCGAGTCTCCATGGCCTGAATGGACCGCAAGACGACCTGAGCGGCAGCCTGGATATTGATCAGGATCATGACGACCGGCATGGGCCGGGTCGTTCCTGCGCGGCCATCCCAGACGAAGGCGTCGATGGTGAGCTTGATCAGCCACAGACCCCAGGCGAGTCCGAGGGAGCCGACTAGGCCTGCGAGGATCACCAGGATCTGTTTCGAGCGGAACCGCCGTGCCCATGGCCCGTCCTTCGAGACGAGGTTGTGAAAGCTGATCAGGAGGAAGAATGCCCACGGGCTCCAATCGGTCAATGCCCTCAGTTGTCGGTAGCGGGGCCCCTTGGCCTGCTCGTACTCCGGATGCGCAGCGACATACTGCCAATACGCTCGCTCCGTCCAGGCGAAGTAGGTGAGTCCGAGCAAGGCAATGCCGATCAGGACCGCTGCGGCGGTGATCGCCCAGGGGTTGTTGCGGGTCCAGGTCCAGGCCACCCGCAGGCGCGAGGCCGGCCGGGCAACGATGGGCTTCCGGGCCAGGTAACGCCCAAGGTCATCGGCGAGCTCCTGGGCACTCGGGTAGCGATGGGACGGCCGCTTGTCGAGGCACTTGAGGCTGATCGTCTCCAGGTCCGGCGGCACGCTTGGGTTCACGGCGCGCGGTGCCGCTGGCTCGTGCTCGAGAACCTGAATGAGGGTCTGCACCGGAGAATCGGCGCGGAAAGGCGGGCGACCGGTGAGGAGTTCGTAGAGCAAGGCGCCCAGCGCATAGACGTCGCTGGCGGGCCCCACGCTTCCGTGCCTCCCGGCCGCCTGTTCGGGCGGCATGTAGCTGGGGGTCCCCACCGCTGCGCCGGTCAGGGTTTGGGACGGGCCGGCACCGAGGCGCTTCGCGAGACCGAAGTCCGTGATCTGCGGCTGGTCGTCGCCATCGATGAGCACGTTGGGTGGCTTGAGGTCGCGGTGCAGAGTGCCCTCGCCGTGGGCATAGTGAATCGCCTCTGCAATCTGGCGAACGTAGGTCGCTGCTCGCTTGGGGGAAAGGGGCCTCTCGCGGACCATTTCGGCCAAGCTCTTCCCCTCGACCAGCGCCATCGAGAAGTAGTGCTGCCCCTCGTGCTCCCCGATTTCGTGAATCGCGACGATGTTCGGATGCTGCAGGTTCGCGGCAGCCTCGGCCTCCGCGTGGAAGCGGGCCACGGCTTCCTCGTCGGCCAACTCGCCGCTGAGGATCATCTTGATGGCGACCTCACGGTTGAGCGACTCTTGACGCGCGCGGTAGACGATGCCCATTCCGCCCCTGGCGATTTCCCCGAGTAGCTCGTAGTTGCCCAAATAGCGCAGGCGCGTGCCCTCCGGCGCCGCAGCCTGGCGGGCGGCGTTCGCTTCCCGGGCCACAACGCCGCGCAGCAGGTCGGTGATGGGCTCCTGGGGGCCCCTGGGGGGCTCTTCTGGAGTGAATTCAGGCATGGTGGGTCTTGGATCCGGACACGGGCATATGGGCGTTCACCCCCCAGGACGCAGGCTGACGAGGGCACCCGCCATGGTTTGCCGGATTGTCGGTATACCCCGCGGTGCCTCCCATCGCAGGGCAACGAATGCCAACGCTGCACCACAAGCCGCGAAAAGTGCCCGTTCCAGGCTGGGCTAGGTAGAGCCTAGACCCCCTCGGACCGCAGGGCGGAGCTCCCAAATCCACAGAGCACACCCGTTTCGGTCGCCGTAGAGCCTACAGGGCTAGCTGCAGGCCCTCGAGCGCGGCCCTGGGGCCAACATCCTCTGGGAACCGGAGGGGCGCTGCAGCCGCCCATTTGGGCCAGATCCGTGCGGCCCCGATGCAGGTTTCAGGCTACAAAACACAGCATGCTTGACCCTTTTTTCGCGGGTGTCGGAGGACTCCTAAGCGCCGACATCGCCGTGCCCGAACATGAACGTGAAATGCGCTTCTACTCGAGCGTGCTCACCACGGGGCCGGGCCCACTTTGGAGACCGGACCTGATGAACAGCCTTGGCACGCCGATCATCGGCTTGGGCGTGCGCGTCCCCGAGTACTCCCACCTTCCGCTGCAGTGGATGCCCCACATCCAGGTCGCCGATGTCGCGCAGAGCGCCGAGCGGGCGCTAGAACTGGGCGGGAAAGAGCTCATGCACGGCAAGGACGACGGGGGACAAAGCCAATGGGCGGTATTCCTCGATCCCAACGGGGCGGCGTTTGGAATGATCCCCGTCGTCCCTGCGGAGGGGGCCCCTCCCACGGGCGGCGTCGCGGCGCAGGCGGGGCGAATCTCCCGTCTCGACCTCACCCTCCCCGACGCTCCGGTAGCCCGAGACTTCTATTCCCAGGTCATTGGCTGGTCAGTGCAGGAGGTCGATGCGGTGGACGCTGATGGGCCCTACACTGACTACTCCATGCTCGGGTTCGGCGGCAAGCCCGCAGCCTGCATTCACCACGCCCGTGGCGTCAACGCAAACCGGCCTCCGGTCTGGCTGATCCATCTTCCGGTTGGCGACCTCGACGAGAGCTTGCGTCGCGTCCCACAGGAAGGGGGCCAAGTCATCGCGTCCCCCGGGGGCGATGGCGAGCAGGCTTGCGCTGTGGTTCAAGATCCGATCGGGGCGTACCTAGCGATAGCGCGAGCCTGATCCCGAACCTTCTCCCGCGAAAGTCGTCGCGTCTAGCTCACACGTCCGCGCATGGGGCCCGGAATGATCCCATGCGTGCGCATGCGCGGGCATGTTCGTGTTCAAAAGCATGAACATCTACCCCAGGAGATCGAGGCCCAGATTTGCAGGTCCCCTGCGGTCCTCGACGCTGCAGTCCTGGCCAAGGTACCTCCCGTGCACGGCGACACTCCGGTGGCCATCGTGGTTCTCGAAGCCCCGGATGCTCCTGACATGCGCGGCCCCAAGCGCTTCGTCCGCGACCACGTGGGGGCACGTCCCCCGCGGCAGTTCATCGCCGTCGAGCAGATCCCGATGAACGCCACCGGCAAGATCCTCCGGGCGTAATTTCTCGCGCTCCTCGACAGGGTTCAAGGTCGCGAAGCATAACTCTCCAAGAGGTCCGAGTCACGATTCTCGATGCGCTCGGCGAGGTCTGCGAGGTCGGCGCAAGCGGAGGGCTTGCTCCCTCTCTTCTCGAGGCGTTCGCGTCGTGCCGGGGCGATATCCCCCTGGAACTGCTGGTCACGGCCTGAGGATTCGCCCCCCGAACCCACTTCGAAGAGGGTCAAAAACAGGTAGTCGTCGGGTGTCAGGTCCGTGTGGTGGACGACGGCCCGGCGCAGGCTGTCGTCGCACCCCCCAGTGGCGATGCCTGCCCCTTCCCCTGCGGCGATGTTGCCCGCAGACGGTGCCCCGTCCTCCGTTGTTGTTCAACATCGTTGAACGCGGCACCGTCTCAATCGATCGATCCAGCCGGACGGATTCCGGTGCCCGTTGGACCATCTTTGACGATGCCAAGCTCGTCCCGTCCCGCCTGCGCCATCGCTTGGAGTCGGACCACGAGTTCAGGGTGATCCGCCGCAACGTCGTGTCGCTCGAAGGGGTCGTCCCAGAGGTCGAAGAGGGCGTAGTCAATTCGGGCGGAATAGTCGTACTTGCCGGGGAGCCCCCCCTTGCCCAGCTCGCGGCCCTCCATCGTGCGGTAGCCGTGCGGCACGTGCATCTTCCAGCGGCCCAAGCGCAAGGCCTGGAGCTCGGCACGGTTGTAGAAGAACAGGAGGGGTTCGTCCGCCCCGCGAGGACCGTTGGCGTCCGGCTCGCAATCGTCCCGTGACTTCGGCTGCTCGCGCGTCCACAGCTCGAGCGCGTCCCTGCCATCGATCGGATGGTTCGGCAGGTCGGCGCCCAGGAGCCCCGCGAGGGTCGGCAGCACATCGATCGTCGACCAGGGATCCCGACACACGCCCCCTGCGGGAATGACGCCCGGCCAGCGCAAAATGCACGGCACGCGCACCCCGCCGTCAAACGTGGTGCCCTTGCCCTCCCGCAGGCCGGCGGTCGAGCCCGCATGGTCGCCGTAGGAGAGCCAGGGCCCGTTGTCGGACGCCAGCATGACCAGCGTGTCATCCTCGAGCTCGAGACGCTCGAGCGCATCGAGCACCTCCCCCACGCTGCGGTCCAGCTCAGCGATCACGTCCCCGAAGAGACCCCGACCCGACTGGCCCTCGGCGCCCTCGGCCACAAAGAGCGGCACGTGGGGCTGAGGATGCGGGAGGTACAGGAAGAACGGCCGCTCCGCCTCGGCGCTGCGTTCGAGGAATCGCACGGCCCGCTCCGTGAAGTCCCGGGTGTGCCGCCGCTGATCCCCGTTGATGTCGACGACCAGCTGCCCCTCCAACGTGGGCAGCGGCGGCCAAGCGTTGGGCGATTCAGGGTGCAGCGGCCACATGTCGTTCGAGTAAGGAATGCCGTAGTACTCGTCGAAGCCGTGGTTGGTGGGGAGGAACTCCGGCGCGTCCCCCAGGTGCCACTTGCCAAAGATGGCGGTTCCGAAGCCCTTGCTGCGGCAGAGCTCGGCCAGTGTGAGCTCCCCCGCGCCAATGCCGACCCTGCTGCCCGGATTCAGAGCACCGTGGATGCCAATGCGGTTGGAATAGCAGCCGGTCAACAGGGACGCACGGGAGGCCGAACACACGGGCTGGCTGACGTAGAAATCCGTCGAGAGCATGCCCTCGGTCGCAAGCCGGTCCATGCGCGGCGTTGCGCCGGCCGGACCGCCGTAGCAGGACAGGTCCCCATAGGCCAAATCGTCGATGAAGATCACGACGACCCCCCTCGGGGCCTTGTCGCCAGGCGCGGTGATGCCGTCCAGGCGCACGGCCCGAGAGGCCCGCTCAGGGAAGGCTTGAGGCGCCCCCGTGCGCCCGACGATCGAAGGCTGGGCACCCCGGCGCCGGAGTTCGTCCCCCAGCACGGCCGCCAACTCAGCGGTGCGCACCGGATCCACGCCGGCCAGGTCGCGCTCTTCACCCAGATCCGACGACAAGTCATAGAGCTCCACACGGGACTGCGCGTGGAACAGGATCAGCTTCTCCGAGCCCATGCGCATGGCGCTGAACGGCTCGATTCCCGGGCCCGTAACGCCCCACATATGGGGCTGGTGCCAGACCAGCGGGTGCTCGCGCTCGAGCTGCTGCCCGCGGAGCAGGGGTCGTAGATCGATGCCATCGACCTGATCTGCATGCCCCGCCGGAAGCCCCACGCCCGCAGCCCCCAGCAGCGTGGGAAACAGATCGCTGGTCACCACCGGCGCGTCGGAACTGAGGCCCGCACCCACGACGCCTGGCCAGCGCACGACCCAGGGCACGCGCACGCCCCCCTCGTAGGCTGATCCCTTGCCGGAGCGCAGCGGGGCGTTGTGGGTGTGCGGTTCGCCCCCTCGCGCGTGGGCCGAGAGCCCGCCGTTGTCGGACGTGAACACGACTAGGGTCGAGTCCGCCACGCCCTGCTCGTCGAGCGTGGCCAGCAGCGCCCCGAGGGCCTGGTCCACCGACTCGATCATGGTCGCGTAGCGCTGCTCGCGCTCGTCGAGTTCCGGGTAGTGCCCCAAGTACTTCTCGTTCGCCATCAACGGCGCGTGCACCGCGTAGGGCGCGAAGTGCAGAAAGAAGGGTTGCTCCGCGGCGACCGCTTCGCGCACCGCCCCGCAGGCCTCGATCGCCAACGCCTCGGTCAGGAACACGTCCTGGTGGTGGTAGTCCTCCAGCCCCGGCACGTCCCAAACGCTCGCCCCCGGCTTGCCGCGCCGCGCGTTAGCTCGAAAGCCGTGGGTGCCTAGGTAGCTGCCGGGCCCGCCCGCCGCATGCCCTGCGATGTTCACGTCGAAGCCCAGGTTGACCGGGTCCGCGCCGCCGGTCCCGTTCGCGCCCAGATGCGCCTTGCCCGCATGAATCGTCCGGTAGCCCCCCGCCTGAAGCAGCCCCGCAAGCGTCACGTCGCCGGGCTGTAGCCCTCCCTTGCGCCAGTCCGGCGGGCGCAGGCTCGGATGGTCCTTGCTCGTGTCCTCGTCCGCGTTCAAGGTCCAAAACGTGATGTGGCTTCGCGCTGGGCTCATGCCCGTCATCAGGCTGGTGCGCGTGGGCGTGCACACCGGCGCTGCGGCATAGCCAGAGGTCAGCTTCAATCCCTCCGCCGCCAGCCGCTCCAGGTTGGGTGTCCGGTAGCGCCGATTGAACGGCGTCGCCTCGGGCCCAAAGGGCACCGAGACATCCTGCCAGCCCAAGTCGTCGACCAGGAAGACGACGAGGTTGGGGCGCTGCTGGGATGGTTCACCAGCCGCCAGTCCGCAGCAGCACAGAAGCAGGAGTTGGAGGGTGCAGGGCAGACGGAGGGACATGTTGATCAACGTAGGAGGCGCCGGCAGAGTTCGAGTACCAAAACCCGGGGGATCGCCAGGTGCGCAGGCGTCGCCCCCACACGGGCAGCTCGACCATAAGGCACCTGTTGGCAGGGCCATACTCCACGCTCGGGCAGGGATGGCCGCTGGCTCCGCGGGGCTGTTTCACCGTGCTTCGAAGCGCGGAACCCGGACGCATCCGCAGGGCGTCGTCGACGCGCCTGGGGACATGAGGCCAGGGAGAGTGAACGGCCGATGCGTGTTGATGGCTGCCCAGCGCACATCCCATCCCTCGACATCAGCATGCGGCCTTGCTTCGGCTTCGAATCCTCCTACGGGTTTGAAAGCTCGCGCATCAACCGGAATGACGATGGGGCCTGTTCGATCATGATGTGCAGCTCGCCCGCGCCCCCCGACGAGCGCGAGCGGGGGCTAGCTGGCGACTTCGCCGCGGGCGTCCCGGCGCCGGCTATGGCCAGGCACGGGGCGGCTTGCCCCCGCCCTGCGGCGATAGGCGTCAGGCCAAGGGCTTGCCAGGGGGTTGAGAGCCGCCCCGGCTGCCATAAATGCACACCATGGGCCATATTGGCAGCCAGCATTCCAAGAACCACCCTCCTGGGCCCCTAAGGAGCCCTTTGGGAGCTGGCACGCCGCTTGCGAACGCACCTGCATCGTCCGCCACCCCGCAGGGAGACCAAAATGCAGATGCCTTTCACCAACAAGAGCCAGGAAGCCCTGGCCCTCGCCCAGTCCCGCGCCCAATCCGAGGGACACCCGCAGATCACCCCCGTGCACGTTGGGGCAGCCCTGCTCGCCGAGCCCGAAGGCCTGACCGCCGCAATTCTGGAGAAGCTGGCTTCCGAGCCCCGGGCCCTGGCCGCCGAGCTGGAGGCGGAGCTCGCCAAGCTGCCCCGTGGCAGCGGCGGCCAGGTGAGCGGATCGCCCGACCTCGCCAAGGTGATCGAAGCCGCGTCGCGGCGCGCGACCGCCCTCGAGGACGAATTCGTCTCGACCGAGCACCTGCTGCTGGCCCTGTCAGAGGCCGGCGGCCCTACGGTGTCCGGTCTGTTCGCTGCCCGCCAACTCACCCCCGAGCGCATCGAAGCAGCCCTGACCGAAGTGCGCGGCAGTCGCCGCGTGACAACTCCGGAGCCCGAGCACACCTTCGACGCGCTAGGCAAGTACTCCCGCGACCTGTGCGCAGCCGCCCAGGCCGGCAAGCTCGACCCCGTGATCGGTCGGGACATGGAAATACGTCGCACGATTCAGGTGCTTTCGCGGCGCCGTAAGAACAACCCTGTACTTATCGGCGAGCCCGGTGTGGGCAAGACCGCCATCGCCGAAGGACTGGCCCTGCGCATTGTCGCGGGCGACGTTCCCGAGGGCCTGAAGGGCAAGCGGGTGATGAGCCTCGACATCGGCTCGCTGCTCGCCGGGGCCAAGTACCGCGGCGAGTTTGAAGAACGCCTGAAGGCGGTTCTCGAGGAGATCGCAGGCGCCGAGGGCGACGTGATCCTGTTCATCGATGAGCTCCACACGCTCGTCGGTGCCGGCGGCGGGGAGGGCGCCGTCGATGCGGCGAATATGCTCAAGCCCGCGCTCGCCCGCGGGGAGCTGCACTGCATCGGGGCCACGACCCTGGACGAGTACCGCAAGTACATCGAGAAGGACGCCGCGCTCGAGCGGCGCTTTATGCCCGTCCAGGTGGACGAGCCTTCGGTGGAAGACACGATCGCTATCCTGCGCGGCCTCAAGGAACGCTACGAGGTGCATCACGGTGTACGCATCCAGGACGGCGCGTTGATCGCCGCTGCCCGTCTGGCCGATCGCCATGTGAACGATCGCTTCTTACCGGACAAGGCCATCGACTGCGTCGACGAAGCCGCCGCCCAGCTGCGCACGGCCATCGATTCGATGCCGCCGGAGCTGGATGCGGTCGAGCGCCGCGTGCGCCAGCTGGAGATCGAGCGTGCCGCGCTCGAGCGGGAAGGCGATCCGTCCACGGCACGCATCGCAGAAATCGGCCTGGAGCTCGCCAACCTCGGCGAGGAAGGCGCAGCCCTGCGCTCCCGCTGGACCCAGGAGAAGGAGCTGATCACATCGATCCGCGCCGGGAAGGCCCTGATCGAGGAGCTGCGCGCAGAAGCCGACCGCACCGAGCGGGAAGGCGACTTCGAGCGCGTCGGCGCCATCCGTTTCGGCGAGCTGCCCAGCATTGAAGCGGACGTGAAGGCCAACACTGCGCGCCTTGAGGAACTGCAGGAGTCCGGCGCCATGCTGCCCGAGGCCGTCGACGACGAGTTGATCGCCCAGGTGGTCGCCCGCTGGACACACATCCCCGCGGCGAAGCTGCTCGAAACCGAGCGCACCAAGCTGCTCGAGATGGAGGACCGCATCGCCAGCCGCGTGGTCGGTCAGGAGTCTGCTGTCGAGGCGATCGCCCAGGCCGTGCGTCGTGCGCGGGCTGGTCTCCAGGATCCTTCTCGCCCCCAGGGCTCGTTCCTGCTGCTCGGCCCCACGGGCGTCGGCAAGACCGAGGTCGCCCGCGCCCTCGCCGAGTTCCTGTTCGATGACGAGCGCGCGATGGTGCGTATCGACATGTCGGAGTTCATGGAGAAGCACAGCGTCAGCCGCCTGGTCGGTGCGCCCCCCGGCTACGTTGGCTACGACGAGGGCGGGGCACTCACCGAAGCCGTGCGCCGCAAGCCCCATGCGGTGCTGCTGCTCGACGAGGTCGAGAAGGCGCACCCCGACGTGTTCCACATTCTGCTCCAGCTCCTGGACGATGGTCGCCTGACCGACGGCCAGGGCCGCACCGTGGACTTCAGCCAGACGCTCGTTCTGATGACCAGCAACCTGCGCGACGATGCGCAGCTGCGGGAGTTCTTCCGGCCCGAGTTCCTGAACCGAGTCGACGAGGTGTTGACCTTCGACGCGCTCTCGCGGGAACAGATCCGTCAGATCGTCGACGTGCAGCTTCGGCACCTCGAAGGCTATCTCGCGGACCGGGGCATGACGCTGTCGGTGTCTGACGTAGCGAAGGACATGCTGGCCGAGGAGGGCTATAGCCCCGAGTTCGGCGCCAGGCCGCTCAAGCGTGTGCTGCAGCGCCGCCTCCAAAACCCGCTCGCCGAGGCGATCCTGTCCGGCGACCTACGCCCGGGGCACAACGCCTACGTGGACTGGTTCGAGACCTCGGGCTTTGTGGTCGAGCCCCGGGAGGAAATCCAGGCAGAAGGCTAATGCGCGCGACCGGCCGCTAGGCCCAGCATCGCTCGATAGACTCGGGGCCCGCCACCGGCGGGCCCTATGCACTTTCTGACCGTCGCAAGCCCCTTCGAATACGAGCCCGAGCGCATCAAGAATTCGCGCTTCCTCGCCGTCCTGGCCCCCGTGTCCAGCGCCGCCGAGGCTGAGGCCTTCCTCGCCGCTCAGCGCGCCCTGCACTCGGGCGCCAACCACACCTGCTACGCCTGGCGCCTGGGCCTCGACGGCGACCAACACCGCAGCAGCGACGACGGCGAACCCTCCGGTTCCGCCGGGCGCCCGATCCTGGCCCAAATCGAGGGCCACGAGCTGACCAACATCGTCGCCGCCGTGACCCGCTGGTTCGGGGGCACCAAGCTCGGCGTCGGCGGCCTGATGCGCGCCTACGGCGGGGCGGCCGGGCAGGCGATGGACCGCGCCCCCATCGTCCAGCGCGAGATCACGACCGACCTCGAGCTACGCTTTCCCTACGACTGCACCGCCGTCGTCCAGGCCTGCCTCCACGCCGCTGGCCTAGAGCCGATCGACTCCGACTACGGCAGCGAGGTGCGACTCGTCTTGCGGGTGCCTGTTGCCCAGGAGCCCGTCCTGCGCATGGAATTGAGCGAGCGCACCGCAGGGCGGATTCAATTGGAGAGCTGACGGCTCGCCCGTTCGCTGGGCGAATCCCCGCCAATCCCCGTTGGACCGGCCAAAGCACCCCCTTGCCCTGGCGCTCGCAGCACGCGGCACGACCCGGTTAGGCTAGAGCAGTCGATCCACCGCGCGGTGGCCCCCGAGGGCCGCCGCCAGGGTGCTCTGGCCGGGGAAGACCGAGTCCCCCACTAGGGCGAGCCCGGGGGCCACCGGACCGCTGAACACGTCGAGATACTGGCGCAGCCCGGCCCGCCGCGGAATACCGCCAACCAGGCCCTCGGCGCGGCGGGTGAAGCGCTCGAAGGTGCGCGGCGAGCCGCTGGTTTCGAAGGCCACGTCCTGCTCCCACTCGGGCGCGAGCGCCGCGAGGCCCGCGCGCATGCGGTCCTGAACCGCCTCGACCTTGGCGGCCAGGGCATCGGGTCCGAGGTCCCGCCACCGGGCCAGGGGCACGTGGGTCGAGACCGTCATCGTGCGCGTCCCCGCGGGCGACCGGTCGCCGTCGGCGGCGCCACTGATCGATGCGAAGAGGTGGTTGCCCTCGAGGAAGGGCTGCGCTTCGTTCTGCACCATCTGCAGGTGGCGCGCCTTCGGTGGCGCGTCCGCGGGCGGCTGGACAACGCGATAGAGCATGCAAGCCCCCCATCCGCCCCGTACGCGTTCGGCCAACCGTTCGAGGCGCGGTGCCGCGCTGGACTCGTCCGGCAGCAGGCCCGCGAGCCCCTGGGGCAAGAGGTTCGCGGCCACTTGGCTCGCGCGATGCTCGCCGCTGCGCGTGGTGAGCACCCAGTCCCTGCCCTCCCGGCGCAGGCCGCGCACCGCGTCCGGCATCCGCACCTCCGCCCCACGCTCGCGCAGCGCCCCCACGAGGGCCTCCGCGAGCACCCCAATCCCACCGCGCACATGCCCGGTGCCGCGCCAAAAGTAGTCCATTGCCGCCAGCGCAAAGGGCGCCTCGGCCTCCTCCGAGCTGGCCTGCACGGTGATCTGGCACACCGCGTCGAGATAGCTGCGCATCGGAACACAATCCTCGAGATCGAAGCGCGCCAGCACCTTGCGAAGCGGCCGGCCGACGAGGCGCAGCAGCCGCAGGTAGCGCGGGCTGCGCCGCAGATGCGTGCGCAGCGAGCCGAACCCCAGCGGCGGAAGCAGCAGCGGATCCTCGAACAGACCCCAGAGCAGGTCGGCGATCCGGTGCTGATAGGAAAGGAACGCGCGCACGCGATCGGGGCGCTCGCCCACGAAGGCGCACAGGCGCTCGGCGAACTCGGCGCGGTCGCGCACGACGCTCAGAGCTCCCCGTGGCGTACGCACCTCCACCAGGGGGTCGATGCGGTCGAGCGCAACCTCGAGACCGAGTTCCTCCAACCAGCGCCCGAAGGGCTGGTGCGGGTCGAAGCCACTGAAGAGCGTCGCCCCTGCTTCGAAGCGGTAGCCCTTGTGCTGGAACGTGCTCGCGCAGCCGCCCGGGTAGTTCAGGGCTTCAAAGACCGTGACGGTGCGGCCGCGCTCAAGCGCGCGCAGCGCCGCACCAAGCCCGCCAAATCCGGATCCGATGACCGCTAAATCGATGCCTCCAGAGCCCGAGCTCATCGGGCCTGCGCCCCGTCGAAGGCGAGCTTCAACATCCACAGCGCCAGCAGGCCGTGGGCGGTCCAGGCCCAGGTGCGCACCCAGTTGGTGCGCACGAGCTGGTCCAGGGCCTCCGGGTCGACGCCGCTGGATAGGCGGTTGTGCATCGGGATCGAAAGCAGCGCGGTCGCCCCCCAGCAAATCCCC
>CAYWNK010000182.1:0-13363 GCA_964459495.1 uncultured Planctomycetaceae bacterium | reverse complement strand
GCCTTGGGGGGAGGCGGAGGGTGGGAGGGGCCCCGAGTCCCGTTCCCTTGAGCGGCACTCCTCGGAATCATCTTCCAGGTATGGGGCACGGCGGCCGACGAGGGGACCGATCTCCAGGGTCCACAAGTCTCTTTTTCCCCAACGACAACGAATCATGAACTTCGCTCGCCTCGCCGCAGCCGCCACCGTCCTCTTCGCCGCCGGCTGCACCACCGCCGGTCCCTTCGTCACCTCGATCTCCAGCGATGGACGGGGGAACCTGGTCGTGGAGAAGAGCTTGGTCAAGCTCAACAGTTTCACTGGCACGGTTTCGAACGTGGACCCCAGCTCTACGACCATCAAGCTCTTCGATCCCACGATGGTCAAGGAGGCTTCGGCACCGACCCCCAGCGAATCGGGCTTCGATCGGGCCAGAGATTCCGAGTAGCCGGCGAGTGATAGGGGCCCCGCACCGTGTCCCGATGCGGTGCGCGCCCCCGATTTGTCCCAGGTTCGCCCTCGGGCCATGGGGCCGAAGGGGGCGTCCGCTACAATCCCGTCCTCGATGCTTATCCAAGGCTTAGGGCGATGAACCCGCGGACGAGCCGGCTGATCCTGGCCCTCGTAGTGCTGCTCTATCTGGCGCACGTGCTCTACCTGCAGTGCGCCGCCGAAGATGCGTATCTGAATCACCGGTTCTCGAAGCACTTTGGCGAGGGCCTTGGCTTCATTTGGAACCCTGGGGAAGAGCCGGTTGAAGGCTACACCGCGTTCCTTTGGATCGCGATCGGTGGCCTCTTCGTGTGGCTCCTCGGGGATTCGATGTTGGCCTGGCAGATGCTCGGCACGCTTGCGGGCGCGGCCACGATTCTGCTGACCTATCGCTTCGCCTGGCGGCTGCTGGGCTGGGGGCGGGGTTTGGCGCTCGTGCCCTGCTTGCTACTAGCTGCCGCCGGACCCTTTGCGACCTGGGCAGGCAGCGCGATGGAGACCAACTTCTACGGGTTCTTTTTCCTGGCCGCCTGCTACGGGTTGGCCTCGACCTGGCGGACGCCGCAGCCGAAGGCGGCTTGGATGGCGTTTGTTTGCGGCCTGCTGGCGGCGCTCGTGCGGCCCGACGGTGCGCTGCTGGCGGTGCTGATCGCCGGGCTGACCCTGCACTTTGCCCGCGGCCGCAGAGGGGCTCTGCGCGCCCAGCTGGCTCCGATGGTGGTCTGTGCGGTGCTCGGGGTGGCGTACTTCGCGGCGCGCTGGAGCTACTTCGGCTACCCGCTGCCCAACACCTACTACCTGAAGACCGGGGGCACCTACTACCAGTACATCCGCGGCGCGATCTACACCGGCTGGTTTGCCGCGCTCTTCGCCCTGCCGCTGCTGGCGGCTCCGGTTCTGCGGCGGGTCGCCGGTCAGGCGGGCCGCACGGATCACAGTGAGCATTCCGGCCGCGGCGTTGCCCTCACGATCCTTTGGACGGTGCTGTTGGCCTATACGGCCTACGTCGTCTACATCGGCGGCGATTACATGGCGATGTACCGGTTCTTCGTGCCGGTGCTGCCGCTCCTGTATCTGCTCTTCGGGGACGCCCTGCACGGCCTGCTGGGGGCTGCCCCCGATGCGCGCCGGCTTGGATTCGCGCGCGCGGCGACGGGCCTGGCGCTGGCCGGCACGCTGCTGCATTCGACCCCCGTCGAGGCCGCGATCTTCCCCAAGCCCAGCCGCCAGCACGGCAGCTACCGCGGCGTCCAAACCGAGCGCTGGCACGTGGCGCGGCTCTCCTTGGTCGGTCGCTTCTTCCAGGGCTACCGCAGCGATCCAAGCGAGAGCGTGGTGACCAAGGCCATCGGCGCGATCGCCTACCACGCTGACATGCGCATCCTCGACTACCACGGCTGGGTCGACACCCACATCGCCCACAAACAGCTGCCCGGAATCGGCAAGGGCCTGCCGGGCCACGAGAAGGCTGACCCCGCCTATATGTTCTCGAAGAAGCCCACGTTCTACATGTTCAGCCGCGACCTCACGTCCACCCCACAGCCCATGCCGAGCTTCGACGCGGAGCTCGATCCCCTGGTGCGCGCCGAGTACAGGCTCGTGGCGGCGCCGCTGGACGACGCAATCAACGGAGAGACGGGCTACTTCACATTCCTGCAGCGCAGGGACCGGGCGATCACTCCGGGGTCGAACGCCATCGAAGTCGCGGCAGGGGAACGCTAGTCATGGCCCAGCACCTCGTCACCGGCGGCAACGGCTACGTTGGCAGCTTTCTGACCCGAAGCCTCCTGGCGCGCGGGGAGCAGGTCCGCGTACTCGACGTACACGATGCCCCCGAACGGGATCCCGCGTCCAGCTTTGTCGAGACCAGCGTCCTCGATCGCGATGGCATGGCGCGCGCGATGGAGGGCGTGGACTTCGTGCATCACAATGCTGCGCTTGTGCCCCTGCGCAAGGCGGGCACGGGCTTCTGGGACGTGAACGTCGAGGGCACGCGCATCGCGCTAGAGACGGCCAAGGCCGCGGGCGTGAAACACTTCTGCCACATGAGCTCGTCGGCGATCTTTGGCTCGCTCAGCGACGCCGACTGCCCGGTGCGGGACGACTCGCCCCTGAATTCGGCCGAGATCTACGGGCGCAGCAAGGAGGCGGGGGACGACTTGGTGCGGGCGGAGATGGCGCGCCCGGACGGACTCTCTTGCTCGACGATTCGCCCGCGAACCATCATCGGCACCGAGCGCCTCGGCATCTTCCAGATCCTCTTTGAGTGGATCTCCGAGGGCCGCAACGTTTACGTCATCGGCGACGGATCGAACGGCTTCCAGTTCGTGCACATCGACGACCTGATCAACGTCAGCATCGAAAGCGCCCTGCAGCAGGCCCCCGGCGTCTTCAACGTGGGAACCGACCGCTACGGCACGCTGCGCGAAGCGCTCGAGACCCTCTGCGCCCATGCGGGCACCGGCTCCAAGGTCCGTGGGATCCCGGTTTGGATGGCGATCAGCACCCTATGGACGGCGGACAAACTGCGCTTATCCCCGCTGGCGCCCTGGCACTATCTCACCTACCACAAGCCCTTCTACTTCGACGTCACGACGACGAAGGAGAAGCTCGGCTGGAAGCCGCAGTTCTCGAACGACGAAATGCTGGCGCACTCCTACGACTGGTTCTTGGCCAATCGGCAGGGCCTGAGGGAGCAGGGCAAGGACGACTATTCAGCCCACAAGAGTCGCGTCAAGCAGGGCGTGATCGGCGTCCTCAAGAAGTTCAGCTAGCTCTGCAAGATTCGCCGTGTTTGCGTCCACCTTCCGATCCGTGGTCTCCGCGCTGACCTACAGCTTTGTGGAGCAGCATCACGCTGGATTCGCGGACAACTATCCGCCCTCGGCGCGCAACGCGATGGCACAGCGGGTCCTTGCCCATCACCAGGGCGCGTCCCACATCGTGCGCTTGCCGCTCTTCTTGCTGACGCTGGTCTTCGACTGGTGGTCGATTGTCATGACCGGGAGTCGCTTCCACCGCCTGGATCCTGCAAGGCGTGGGCGGCGGATCGCGCGCTGGAAGAATTCGCGCATCGGCGTGCTGCGCGACTTCGTGCGTTTCTACGAAACGCTGTCGTTGATGAGCTTGCTCAGCTTTGAGGACCGGTACGGTGCGGAGCTTGCGGCCAAGAACAGGGCGGAGGTCCAACGATGAGCGGCGTGGTCGACTGCCTCGTCGTCGGTTCGGGTCCCGGGTCCGCCGTGACCGCGTTCCACCTGGTGCAGGCCGGGCGCGGCGTGGTGATGCTTGAGGAGGGCCGGGATGCACGCCCTGCTCCGCCGCGCGCCTACAGCCAAAAGGAGATCATCCAGAGCTACCGCAGCGCCGGCATCAGTCCGGCCCTAGGTCGGCAGCGGATCAACTACGCCGAGGGCTCCTGCCTGGGCGGGGGGAGCGAGGTCAACAGCGGTCTCTATCACCGCGTCCCCGGCGATGTGCTCGAGGTTTGGCGCCGCGACTTTCAGGTCGCCGAGCTAGGGGACGGGGCGCTGGATGAGCACCACAGCTGGATCGAGGAAGAGGTGGGGGTGAGCTACCTGGAGGGGCCCGCAAGCAAGGCCTCGCAGCGCCTGGACGCCGGCGCGCGCGCGCTAGGCTGGGCGAGCCAGGAAGTGCCGCGATTTCAGACCTACCGGTCCGGGGAGACCTACGCCGGAGGCCTGAAGAACTCGATGTCGCGCACCCTACTTCCGCGCTTCGTGGAGCTGGGCGGCGACCTTCGCTGCCCCGCCCGGGTGGAGCGCCTGCGACGCATCGGCCGGACTTGGTCGGTTCGGGTGCGGACAGCCGGGGGCACCGAGGAGCTGCGTGCCCACCACGTCTTCATGGGGGCGGGCGCGGTATCGACACCGTTTCTGCTGCGTCGTTCCGGCATTCGGCGCCATATCGGAGATTCGCTGCGCCTGCACCCGATGCTGAAGGTGGTCGCGCGCTTCGGCGAGGTCGTCAACGAGCCGGGCATGGGCGTGGGCGTGCATCAGGTGCGCGAGTTTTCTCCCCAGCAGAGCTTTGGCTGTTCGATCAGCTCGCTGCCGTTCCTCGGCATTGGCCTGATCGACTACCCCGACGAGCTTGGGGCCCTGCGGGCGGACTGGCCGTACCTCGCCCAGTACTACGCCCAGGTGTGCGGCGATAGCTACGGCACGGTCAGGGCGCTGCCCTTTGTGGGCAGCCCGCTGGTTCGCTACCACCTGTCGGACCATGACGCGCATGCGATGGCGGTGTCGCTGGGTCGCCTGGCCCGTCTCTTGCTCGAAGCTGGTGCCACGGCGATCTACCCCAATCTGCGCCAGCAGGGTCCACTCTGTTCGGAGGCCGACATCGCCGCTCTGCCGGATCGCCTGCTGGCCCATCGCACCGAGCTGGTCGCCGTCCACCTGGTGGGCTCGTGCCCGATGGGGGAGAACACCAAGCGCTGTGCCGCCGATTCCTTTGGGCGGGTGTGGGGCCCCGACGAGCTGTTTCTCGTCGACGGCAGCGCGCTCTGCACGGCGCCCAGCGTCAATCCCCAGGGCACGATCATGGCGGTGGCGCGCCGCAACGTCCTGCGCTTTCTCGAGAGCTGATCGATATGCAAACCTCCCCCGTGTGGATCACCGGCGCCGATGGGTGGCTGGGGACCAATCTGCTGGCGGCCCTGCACCAGGGCATCGCCGGGGTGCCCGGCCTCGAGCGCCCGTTCGCTTCTGCAAAGCTGCACTGTCTGGTGGCGCCGGGCAGCGAACCCCACGCGGAATTTGCGGGGGGCCGGGTTGTGCGCCGCGAGGGCGACGTGCGCGACGCAGCGGCGGTAGAGCGCTTCTTCGGTGGATCGAGCCCGGGCAGCACCTCGCCCGGCGGCGATGGCGGAACCGTGTTCCACCTGGCCGGGATCATCCACCCGCGCCGCGTGCGCGATCTGGAAGATGTCAACGTGACCGGCACGCGTCACGTGCTCGAGGCGGCACGGAGAGCCGGCGCGCGGCGCGCGGTCGTGATGTCGTCCAATTCACCGTTGGGCTGCAATCCTCACCCCGATCATCTATTCGATGAGCAGTCGCCCTATCACCCATACATGGGCTACGGGCGCTCGAAGATGCGAATGGAAGAGCTCGTCAATGAGCTCGGCGCAAAGGGGTCAATGGAGACAGTGCTCGTGCGAGCACCCTGGTTCTACGGCCCGTACCAGCCCGCCCGGCAGGTGCTCTTCTTCCGCATGATCCAGGGCGGCAAGGCGCCGATCGTGGGGTCGGGAGAAAGCCGCCGTTCGATGGCCTACCTTGAGAACCTAGCCCAGGGTCTGCTGCTCGCAGCGACGGTTGAGGCTGCTGCCGGCCGCACCTACTGGATCGCGGATGAGCGTCCGTACTCCATGAACGAAGTTATCGACACCATCGAGCGCCTCATGGAAACGGAGTTCGGCCTCGAGGTCGCGCACAAACGGCTGCGATTGCCGAACTTTGCGGGCTCGGTGGCGACGGTCCTCGACGGCTTGATCCAGCGTACGGGCCTCTATCATCAGAAGATGCATGTGCTTTCGGAGATGAACAAGACGATCGCCTGCGCGATCGACCGTGCCAAGGTCGAGCTCGGCTACGCGCCGACGGTGAGCCTTGAGGAGGGGATGCGCCGCAGTCTCGTCGACGCGCGGGAACGCCACGATTTCGGGCGCTAGCCGCAGGCCACCGCGGGGCTAGACTGGGCCTATGAGTCTCTCGGACGATGTCGAGCCGGCGCAGGGGCGGGACGGGCTTCTCGCCCGCTTCCTTCGGACCCAGTGGCGCTTCCTCACGTTCGGATCCTCGCCGATCGCCCGCGAGGATTGGGCCAATTTCCTGGCCTTCGCCCTGGGCTTCACGTGGCTGGCTGGGCTTGGGCGCTACTGGGATCACCAGAGCGCGCAGTGGTGGCAGTGCGCAGGCTTGGGCTCGCTCGCCTACGTGTTTGTACTCTCGGCCCTGCTTTGGCTGATTGGTCTGCCGGTGCGCCCCAGGGGTTGGTCCTATTCGGGTGTGCTGCTCTTCGTCTGCATGACGTCTCCACCGGCACTGCTCTACGCGATACCCGTCGAGCGCATGATCCCCCTAGACGCCGCGCAGAGCGTCAACTTCTGGTTCTTGGCCGTTGTTGCGGCGTGGCGAGTGGCGCTCTTGCTGCGCTTCCTGGCCGTGCCCTGCGGACTAGGGGCCGCAGCCTTGATCCTGGCGCTCGTGCCCCTGGCCTGCATCGTGGTTGCGCTCAGCTACCTCAATCTCGAGCATGCGACCTTCGAGCTGATGGCCAATGGGGGAGCGATCCAGACGCCACACGACGGGGCCTATGGGGCGGTGATGCTGCTGACCTACCTCTCGTTCTCGGCGGCTGGGCCGCTCTTGCTTAGCTATCTACTCCTCATCATCTGGAGGCAGTCGGCGGCGATGGTCCGGAATCGACGTGCCGGGCAGGAGGACCCGTAGGGCGCCTCAGGGGCTCTCGCTTTCCCTGGTCGATTCGCGCGGCGAATCCCCGGACTTCGTGCGTTTGCGCCGGGGCTTGCGGCCCAGATACCTAAGTTAGGGCCATGGACCAGCGAACCGAGGCCAATTCAGGGCGGAGCAGTGCGCTGCAGCGTTTCCTGGAGGCGCAGTGGCACTTCCTGACATTCCGCTCTTCGCCGGTGGCAGAAGCCGATCACAACCCGTTCCTGACATGCGCGATGGGGATCACCTGGATCGCCGGAATCGGGCGCTACTGGGACCATCCCGATCCGCTGTGGTGGCAGTCTGCGGGCCTTGGATCGGTGGTCTACTCGTTTGTGTTCGCGGCCATGTTGTGGATCGTCGGACTGCCGATGCGAATCAGGGGATGGTCCTATGCCGGGATGCTGCTGTTCGTCTGCATGACCTCGGCGCCGGCCTTGCTGTATGCGATTCCGGTCGAGCGCTTTCTAGCTCCGTCCGCCGCCGCCGACGTGAACTTCTGGTTCCTGTTCGTGGTCGCGCTATGGCGCCTCTTGCTCTTGATGCGTTTTTTCGCGCTGCCCTGCGAGCTTGGCGGGGGCGGTGTCGTTGTCACGCTGTTGCCGGTCTCCCTCATCGTGATCGGGCTCGTTGCGTTCGGTCTCCATCAGCAGACCTTCGCGATCATGGCCCATGCGGATGCTGAGCGCGCTCCACACGCAGGGGCGACCGATGCCGTGCAGTCGATGGTCTGGGCTTCGGCGATTGCGGCGGTCCCGCTACTGGTCGCCTATTTCGTCATGGCCTGGGACCGCCAGATCGGAGGGGACTCGAACGCAGCTCGTGGAGAGGGCACGGTCCAGTGAGGGTTGGCCTGATCGCGATGTCCGGCGTTCGCGTACGTGATCCCCAGCTGCACGCGCTGGGGCTCACGCTGCCGGGTTTCGTCGAGCGCGGTGAGGTGATCGCCTCCCTGCCGAGCCTGGGGCTGTTGACGCTCGCGGGGATGACTCCGCCGGGGATTGAGGTCGAGTACGTGGAGGTCGACGAGCTCGGACCCGACGGCTGGGTGCCGGGGGAGTTCGACGCAGTTGCGATCTCGAGCTTCACGGCGCGTATCCAATCGGCGTACCGATTGGCGGACCGCTACCGGGCCCTGGGCACCAAGGTTCTGCTCGGCGGTCTGCACGTCACTCTTTGTCCAGACGAAGCGGCCGGTCACGCCGACGCGATTGTGATCGGCGAGGGCGAGCCGGTCTGGCCGGGACTGGTGGACGACCTTGTGCACGGTTGCTTGAAGTCCGTCTACGACGCGCGGGGCAGCACCTTCGATCTGGGAGCGGCTCCAATTCCGCGCTACTCACTGCTGGCCGGACGTGAGGTCGATCGCTACACGCTGCAGACCCAGCGTGGATGTCCATGGGACTGCGAGTTCTGTGCCGCGTCGATACGGCTGGCGCCCGGCTTGCGCTGCAAGCCGGCGAATCTCATCCAGGAGGAGGTGGCGGCGATTCGAGATCTCGTGCCGCGGCCGTTCCTGGAGCTGGCCGACGACAATACGTTCGCGTCCAAGGCCCATGGGCGCGAGGTGGTCAAGGCCCTGCAGCCATCCGGCCTGCGCTGGTTCACCGAGACCGACGTGTCGTTCGCCGGCGACGCAGACCTGGTCGCACGCGCCGCGGACGCCGGCTGCGTCCAGGTGCTGATCGGGCTTGAGAGCCCGAAGGTGGCGGGCCTTCAGGGCGTCGAGCGCAAGGTCGACTGGAAGGCCGATCAAGCTGGGCGCTATCTGCGCGCGATCGACGTGATTCAGGACCGGGGCATCTCGGTCAACGGCTGTTTCGTGCTCGGATTGGACGGTGAGGGCGTGGATTCGTTCGATGGAGTCCTCGACTTCGTGGCGGCCAGCGGGCTCCACGAAGTGCAGGTCACGGTCCAAACGCCGTTTCCGGGCACACCCCTGTACGCGCGGCTGGAGCGCGAGGGGCGCCTGCTGGCGCCGGGTGAATGGGATCGCTGCACTCTGTTCGACGTCCTCTTCGAGCCGACCTCGATGGCCGTGAACGAGCTGCGCGCGGGGCTGCGGCGGCTGACATCGGAGCTCTACACAGCAGACGCTGTCGCCGCACGCAGGGCGCGCTTCCGCGATCAGCGGCGAGCAGCCACTAGGCGCGCTCAAGCCGGGTCATGAGGCTCGGCAGGCGCGTTGGGTCGGTGGTGCTCGCGTAGCTTTCCGTGCCCTGCTCCAGATAAGCGGTGGGGGGGGCGCCGGGGGGGAGATTGGTCAGGCCGAGGCGTCCGGCCAGTTCGGGTTCGCGGGCCGGGTCTACGCTCTGGACGACGCGGCTGGCGACGTAGGGCAAGAGGGCTGCCCGGCGCAGGGCGCGGGTGGCGTCGTCGGCGCTGTCGCCGACGACGAGCACGTGGACGGGGGGGTGGAAGAGCAGGTCGACCGCGCGGCCGTAGCCGGCGGCCTGCTGGGCGTAGCGCCGGTAGTCACCGGAGAAGGCGCTGAGGATGGCACGTGCGCGCTCGACGAGGTCGTCGCGCCGCAGGAGATGCCCGAGGCGGAGCAGGGCCGAGGCGAAGGCAGAGTTGGCCGGCAGGGTCTCGGTGCGCTCGCCAGGGTCGCCGTGGGCGGTTCGTTCGTCGAGCCGTTCGTAGAGGCTTCCGTCCGGGGCGGCATGGTCGGTGAGGGTGCGTTCGGCTAGGTCCAGCGCGGGCCCGAGGAAGCGGTTCTCTCCGGCGTAGTGCACAGCCTCGACCATCGCACGCAGGAGGGCAGCCCCGGCCTGGAGCTGGCCCGGTAGGTTGCGACTGCCGTCCCAGTAGCTGTGGACGCCGCGGCGCTCGTCGACGAGCTTGTCCTGCAGGAAGTCCAGGGTGCGGATGGCGCCGTTCGTCCACTCCTCGTTGTCGAAGACCAGCCCGCCCTTGAGGAGTGCGCAGATCGCGTGGGCGTTGCTGCTGGTGACGATGCGCGCGTCGCAGTCCGGTGCGCCATGGGCAGCACGGGCGGCGCGGCTGGTCTGGGCGAAGTAGCTCTCGTCCTCGTCCTGGCTCGCGCGGTAGGCGCCGGTCTCCGGGTCGAGCAGGGTGTCCTGCATCCACTCGACGATGCGCTCGGCCGTCGCGGCGAAGCTCGCGTCGCCCAAGGCCTGGTGCGCCTCGACATAGGCCTGAAGGCGCAGCGCGTTGGGGGCGAGCAGCTTTTGGGGATGGGGCGCGCCCCAGTCTGCACGACCCGCGTAACGGAAGAAGCCGCCCTCGACGGAATCGAAGATCGCGCCGTGCTGCATGCGGTCCAGCGTGCGCGTCACCAGGTTCAGGGTGTCCGGGTCCCCGGTCTGACTCCAGCGCACCATGGCGAAGTGCAGAGCCTCGGGATGGGAGAACTTCTGGCGCTTGCCCCAGCCGCCATGGACCGGGTCGGCGCTGCGCACGAGGCTGGCCAGGACATCGTCGGCCAGTTCGAGCGTCAAGCCGTCGCCATCCCCCGCGGGCAGGGGGGCGGGGGCGGAGCGACCCGCGGCCAGCGCTTCGGCGGTCTGCACGAGCGTCTGGGCGTTGACGGCGCCGCTGCGGTGCAGCAGTCGACGCTCGGGATCCAGCCAGGCCAGGGTGGGCCAGCCGCTGCCGCGCAGCGCCCGGTCGACCTCCACCGATTCGTCCTTGTCGACGGCTACGAGTACGCAGTGTTCGGACAGGGCCCTGGCGACCTCGGGGTCCGCCAGGGGACCAACTCGGAAGTCCTGGCAGCGGCGGCTCCAGGCCGCCTCTAGGAGTACGAGGACGGGTGTGCCGCGTTCGGCGGCGCGGGCGAATGCCTCGTCGTTCCAGGTGTGCCAATGCATAGGGGACGGACGGAGCTGGGCTCCATCCGTCCCCTTATCGGACGCTTCGCGGGCTGGTAGGAGTCAAATCCCCCAGCCCTGGGAGTCGAGGCCTGGGTGGCAGCGAGTTCCGCTCCGCCCCGGCGCCGGGCTACTGGACCTTCTGCTCGGGCAGCGTGGGCAGCTCGACCTTGGACCAGTCGAGTAGCTCACATTCCTCGTAGAGGGTGTCGAGGCCGTAAAACTCACGGGCCTCGGGCTGGAGCAGGTGGATGACCACGTCCCCGTAGTCGACCAGCACCCACCAGCCCAGCTCCGCCCCTTCCGCCCGGGAGTGACGCTCCCCCGCGGCCTTGAGGCGCACGTGGATCTCGTCGTACAGGGCCCGGACATGGGGCCGGCTGGTGCCGGTTGCGACGACGAAGTAGTCGGCCACCTTGATCTGATCAGCGACTTCGTAGACGCGGATATCGAGGGCCTTCTTTTCGTCGGCGAGTGAGGCCGCCGCGGCGGCTAGGGAACGAGGGTCGATTGGATTGGTCCTAAGAAGGGGCTAGGCCAGGAACCAGGGCAGGAACACAAGTCCCACCACGGTCATCAGCTTCACCAAGATGTTGAGGGAGGGACCCGAGGTGTCCTTGAAGGGGTCACCCACGGTGTCACCGACGACGGCTGCTTTGTGGGCTTCCGAGCCCTTGCCGCCTTCGGCGCCGTTCTCGATGTACTTCTTCGCGTTGTCCCAGACGCCGCCGGCGTTGGACATGAAGATCGCCATCATGATGCCGGTCACCAGGGAGCCGGCGAGCATGCCGCCAAGCGCGGTGACGCCGACGAACTTGCCCATCAGCACCGGAGCGGCGATGGCCAGGAAGCCGGGCAGCACCATTTGCTTGAGCGAGCCCTTGGTGGAGATCGCCACGCAGCGCTTGGCGTCGGGCTTCGCGGTGCCCTCCAGGATGCCGGGGATCTCGCGGAACTGGCGGCGGATCTCCTCGACCATCTCGAAGGCGGCCTTGCCGACTGCGCGCATGGTCATGGCGCTGAAGAGGAAGGGGAGGAAGCCACCGACCAACAGGCCGATCATCACCATCGGATCGGAGATGTTCAGCACCAGGCCGCCTTCGGTCGTCTTGGCAGCTGCGGTGCAGTACGCCGAGAACAGGGCGAGGGCCGTCAGGGCCGCCGAGCCGATCGCGAAGCCCTTGCCGATGGCGGCGGTGGTGTTGCCCACCGCGTCCAGGGCGTCGGTGCGGTTGCGCACCTCTTCGGGCATCTCAGCCATCTCGGCCAAGCCGCCGGCGTTGTCGGCCACCGGCCCGAAGGCGTCGATGCCCAGGGAGAAGCCGAGGGTCGAGAGCATGCCGACCGCAGACAGCGCCACGCCGTAGACGCCGCCGAAGTGGAAGGACACGAAGATCGCAATGCAGATCAGCAGCACGGGCAGTGCCACCGACTCCATGCCTGTCGCAAGGCCGTGGATGATGTTGGTGGCGGGGCCGGTCTGGGACTGCTTGGCGATGTACTGGGCGGGCTTCGCCTCCATCGCGGTGTAGTACTCGGTGACCTTGCCGATCAGGACCCCGACCACGAGGCCGGCGACGATCGCGTAGAAGAGCGAAGAGCCGGCGTCCTTGCCGTTGGAGAGGGTTTCGGGCAGGTCTAGCAGGCCGCCGAACAGCACGGCGGCGACGCCGGCGAGGGTGACGACGGAGGCGATCAGCAGGCCGCGGAACAGGGCGCTGTGCAGACCGTGTTCGTCTTCTGCGCTGGCGAAGAAGGTACCGACGAAGGAGCCGACGATGCCGATGAAGGCCACGGCCAGGGGCAGCATCGCCACGCCCAGGCTGTTGGCCTCGTAGGCGAATACTCCCAGGGTCATGGCTGCGATCAGCGAACCGACGTAGGACTCGAACAGGTCCGCGCCCATGCCGGCGACGTCGCCGACGTTGTCGCCGACGTTGTCAGCGATGGTGCCGGGGTTGCGGGGGTCGTCCTCGGGGATCCCCGCTTCAACCTTGCCGACGAGGTCGGCGCCGACGTCGGCGGCCTTGGTGAAGATGCCGCCGCCAACGCGCGCGAAGAGCGCGATCGAGGAAGCGCCGAACGAGAAGCCCAGCACCTGCTGAAGCACGGTGGTCGTGATCTCACCGCCGTCCGCGTAGGCGTAGGTGAAGCCGACGACGCCGAGCAGGCCAAGGCCCACCACGCTCATGCCCATCACGATGCCGGAGCTGAACGAAACCTCGAGGGCCTCGGACAGGCTGCGGGTCGCGCCCTGGCAGGTGCGGACAGCGGCGCGGGTGGCGGTGTGCATGCCGAAGTACCCTGCGGCACCCGACGCGAAGGCGCCGGCCACGAAGGCGATTGCGGTCTTGGGACCCAAGCCTTCGGCGGGCACGAAGTAGATCGCCGAGGCGACCGCTGCCACAAAGACGGTGAGCCAGGTGTACTCCGCGCGTAGGAAGGCCGCGGCGCCGTCTTGGACCAGCTTCGAGATCTCCTGCATCTCGGAGGTGCCGGCATCCCGGGCCATGATGCTCCGGTACTTGACGATGGCGATGATGATGGCCGAATAGATATTGATGGTGATGATGATGGTGA
>CAYWNK010000181.1:0-13413 GCA_964459495.1 uncultured Planctomycetaceae bacterium | reverse complement strand
CCATCGGCGAGCGCAGCTCTTCGGGCACCAACCCGTCGTAGCCCGCCTCCAGCCGCAGGGCCTTCAGGATCCGCAGCCAGGACCCGAGGCGACTGTCGCTCCCGTCCTCGATCCGTCGCAGCGTCGCCACCCCCACCCCGGCCTCCTCCGCCAGGGCCTGCTGGGACATGCCGCGCTGCTTGCGCAGCGCAGTGAGCCGCCGTCCGAGCTCCTCCAGGATCGCGCCGTTGGGGGTCAGTGCATCAAGCTCCATGGGATCATATTCGACTACATCGAGCTGCCTAGGGTCCAGAATCACTCATTTATGATCTATTGCGCCCATCCAAGGCCGAGAAACCCACCCCACCGCACGATTCGATCTTTCATGATCGCAATTGAGCCCCATCAGCATTCGAATGATCACATACGATCACTCATGGCCCCAGCCGGGATCGCACCAGGAATCCCCGGCATTCTGGAAACGCGCCGCCTCGGCCGGACACCCTTAGGTCGTGACGCCTAACCAGCCCCCCTTCCGCCTCGATGCCCTGCTCAAGGAGTCCACTTGGCTCCAGGGAATCGCCCGTGGCCTCACCGATCAAGCCGCCGATCGGGAGGACCTGATCCAGGAGACGTGGCTGTCGGCACTGGGTGGTCGGACCGGGAAGATTGAGCATCCCATGGCGTGGCTCGCAACCGTGACGAGGCGCACCGCGGCCACCCGAAGGCGCAGCCTGCGCAGGCGAACGGACCATGAGTCGCTGGCGGCCACACCGCAGGATGAGGCCCCTACCGGGGCCATCGATCCACAGGTCAGCCTCGAACGCCTAGAGCTGGCCAGCATCTTGGCGACGGAGCTGTCGCGGCTCCCTGAGCCCTACCGCGGCGCCCTCTACCTGCGCTACTACGAAGGCATGACCCCCGCCGCGATCGCCGCGCAGTCGGGGATCTCGCCGTCGACAATCCGAGGCCAACTCCACCGCGGGCGAGCCCTACTTCGGGAGGCCCTCGTCGCCCGGGACGGTCGCTCCTGGGAGACCTGGGCGGCGCTGCTCCTTCCGATTGCGGGCGCTCCGGGATTGGCGACCAAAGCCTCGGGCGGCACTGCCCTTGCGACCCTCATGACAATGAAGTGGACAGTATGGAGCGCCTTGGTCGGCGGCCTAGCCGCCGGCGGGAGCTGGTGGGTCGAATCCGATTCCCTGCGGCCTCCGCTAGAAAGCCTCAGCGCGGAACGGAGCCCCAAGGAAGATCGCGAACCAGCGCCCGACGGCGTGGCCCTCCAGGGCATCTCCGCGCAAGACGCGCCGCGCGAACGCGGCAACGCAGGCGCGCACCCCACGCCCCCGGACCCCGATCCCACCTTCGGAATCATCGGCGGAGGTGTGGTCGTCGAGAAAGACGGCGGCGCCATCGAAGGAGCGACGGTGAGTGTTCGGATGGAGGGACGCGGCCCGGTGTCCGCGAAGACCGGCCCCAGCGGAGGCTGGTCCGCGCTGGACCTTGAACCGGGCCCCGTTCTCCTGGAGGTCTCCGCCCCGGGATTCCTCAGCGCAACCATCCAAGGGGTGATCGGAAACGGCCCCAGCTGGAACCCTTCGATCACCCTCAGCCGCGCCGCGATCCTTCCCGTGCGCTTCGAGGGCCCGGACGGCAGTGCCATCCCAGCGGGGCGTCGCAGCAAGGCCCTCGGCGTGGCCGTGACTCACCAGCCCCCGGGCGCCACCCTCAACAGCCGCGGCCGGTTTCTACGGCGCAGCGAAGGCGCCACCTTCGAGAGCCGCGCGGAGGATGACCTGCCCCCCGACTGGGGCCCGCGGTACCAGGGGCGACTGTTGCTCTCCGCCGCCCCGCCCCTCTGGGTGAGCCTCACCTACCGCGATGCCGTGGTTGAGACACGCCGGCTTGTCGGCAGCGAATCCGAGCTGGTCTTCGTCGTCGACGATCTCCAGCCCCTTTCCGGCACCGTCCTGCTGCGCGCCGTGGATGCAGCGACAGGAGAACCCATCGTCACCGGGATGAGTCTGACCCATCCATCCGGAGGCCACTCCATCGTGCCCCGGTCGGTCGATGGACAGCTCATTTTCGAATCGATCCCCCCGGGCAGGATTCGAGTCATGCACTCCGGCGGCACCCGATGGCTCAAACTCGACGGGGATCCGCGGGTGGGGCCCGGGGAGACCCTAGACCTGGGTCTCGTTCGATTGCCGCAGGAGAGTCGCTAGCTTGACCGACTCCATGACAGGCGGACCCCGCCGCTGGCTGGCCATGGTTGTCGTAGCCGCTGCGAGCTTTGTGACGGTGCGCCTAGCGCTTCCGAGCCACAAGGCGATGCCCACGGAGAGCCCAGTTCCCATGGAGCGCCCAGCCACCACCAACCGGCCAGAACGAGCGGCTCCAGACCTCGCCATCGCGGGCAAGGGCGGTTCCCTTTCCGCAGGACAGTCAGGGCCCGAGGGGAAGCGAGACGCCGCTGGCGCCGGGACAGCGCCGACTCGCACCGGGGCCTTGACTCACGAGTCCAAGAGCCAAGGGACCGCGAAGGCCCTGGTCTATGGCACCGCCACGGACGAGAAAGCCCAGCCGGTCGCTGGCGTCCTGCTTCACACCTGGACCCCGGCCGGAACCCTCATTCGCACCAAGACCGATCGCGAGGGCCGCTATGCACTCAGCCCGCTCGCCGCGGGCCGGTGGACCATCACGGTCCACACCGAGGGCCGCCATTGTCCGAGCGTTCAGGTCGACATCGATCAGGACACCGAACTCCTGCGCCGGGACCTGGTGCTCCCTCTCCAGCAGGTGGTGCGCGTTGTCGTGGTTGGCGATGACGGCTCCCCGGCCCTGCCCAAACTTCGATCGGCAGGACTCCAAACCTCGCGCCCCGCCCTCCTCGCCGTAGCGACCCGGGAGCAGCCTCGGAGCGTGATTGGCCTGGACCATGTGGATCTCACCCAAGGCTTTGGCGTGGGCCAACACCTGCACCGGGTCGGGTCCGAAACGAATCTTGGCGCAGACACGCTCACCCGGCTTGCGATCCAGACCGAAGGCGCCACCTGGGTTTCGCTCGTCTCCCATCACTGCGTTCTCCAGTCGATCCTGATTCAGTCAGACACCCGAGAGGTGCGGTTCGTCATCGAACCAGCAGATCTGCTGGCACTCCGAGGGGAGATTCGAGCTTCGATCATCGACGCGACCACCGGCATGCCGCTCGTCGCCAAGGTCGCCACCGGACCGGAGTCGTCCTCCTTCCGCACAACGCAGGAGGCAGTGGCCGACCAGCTCAGCGGCGCCGCCACGCTCAAGGAGGTCGCACCAGGTCCCGGCTGGTGGATCGCGAGGGCGGACGGATTCGCCACCCTCAAGAAGCCGATCATGGTCCCCAGCGGCGGGGTCCTCGACCTTGGCGTCGTCGCCCTCGACCCGCCCGTATCCCTGACGGGCTTGGTGCGAAGCGCGGACGGCACTCCCCTTGAGTGCATCCTGCACGTGAGCAAAATCGATCCGGCCAGCGGCACCCGTTCGGCCAACGATGCGAAGCGGGTCAGCAGCCGCCCCGACGGTCAGTTCCGAGTCGAGGGCTTGCTGCCTGCCGAGTATGTGCTGACCGTCGTCGGCACCCCCAGCCCATCACCGTATCCACCGAATCCCGCCCTGCGCTCCAGCCCTCGGCGGGTCGACGCCACCGGAGGCTCAGTTGACGGGATCCGCCTGCAGGCGAGCACCACCACGCGCGTCACCTTCCCGATCCCGAAGTTCGAGGAGCGCTGGCCGTACCTTGAAGCGATCGACCGGGACGGCCTCGTCGCAGACAGAACGTGGCTCGGCCGCTGGTTCGACGAGTCCTGGATCGACGTGCTGCCAGGGAGCTACACCCTGGAGATCAGCAGAATCGACGGCTCCATCCTCCGGCAAGAACTCACGGTCGGCGACCGGCCGCTGCGCCTTGAGCTGATCGGGAATCTGAAAGAAGACAACTAACCTGCTGCAGCCCATGGCCGGCCCGCCGACCGGACCTCAGCGCCCATCGGGCTCCGGCACCTCGAGCTCCTCGATCTTGCGCGTCCAAAGCACGGATCGATCGACGGCCGTCAGCATCGCGATCGTCCGGCTGCGGGGCAGCAGCACAGCGATTTCGCTCAGACCATCCATGTCCAGGTCTCCCACCAGGCACAGGTCGGCGAGCCCGTCGTTGTCCCGGTCCTCGGCCCAGTCCAGACCCGTTCCCTCAGCGTGCCGATAGCCACCCTCGAATCCAACGCGCCACAGCTGCTCCCCTCCATCCACCGACCGTCCTAGGACCCGTCCGCCGGGCACCTGGAATCCGCCGGTCTCTTCGCCCGTAACCGCTGACACGACCAGGACCTTGTCCGGCCGCCGAAAGTCGCCCGGGTCGACCAGCAGCTCGGAGCCCGGCCTTCCATCCAGATCGCCGCAGGCCGCGAAGCTGCACCCGAAGCCGTTCTTGTCCGGCCTGCGGTTCCCCCAAAACGACACCACGTGGTCGCCGCGTCGGTAGGCCAGCTCACGGAAACCCCGCCCCTTCGCAACCGAGAGCACCTTCCCGTCGGCCCCCGAGAGCACCCACAGGATCGGCCGGTGCTCAATGGCGGGCAGCCTCCTGCTCGCCTGGTCGGCGCGAAACGGCCGCACGCGATGGGCCAGCGCAAAGTCTCCGTGTCCATCGCCGTTCACATCCCCGACAGCCACCACCGCACAAGGAGCCCGATCCTGGCTGTCGATGCGCGGCATGCAGCGCCCATGGACGTGGGCTAGCAGAACGCTTGCGACCCGATGAACCGCAGGCCGACCTCCATGGCTCTAGCGCACCTCGAGTGCGTCGACTTGCCGGCTCCACATCACCGAACGATCCGAACCCTTCAGCACGCGCACGGCCTGGGCGACCGGAAAATAGACCGCCAGCTCGTGCAGGCCGTCGCCGTCGAGGTCCCCTAGGGTCGTGACGTCCTGGCCACCGCCCTGCAGCAAGAGCCCGACCCGGTCGCCCTTGGGAACCCGCTGGCCCTCCCCGGTCTTGGCGGAGATCAAAAAAGACGACCCCGTGTCTGCGTCAAGGAAAGTCTCATTGGAGCCGACCCACAGGTCGCGCACACCGTCCCTGTCACGGTCTTCAGCCCAGCTGAGCGAGGTGCCCTGGGCGTGCATGTAGCCACCGTCCCAGTTGATTTCCCACAGCATCTTGCCGCTGACTGAGCTCCAGGCCTGCATCGCGTGGTTGACGGTCGTCGTGATCAGGTCCGCCCGCTTGTCGCCGTCGAGGTCGACCCCTCCAGCCGCGCACCAGGCTTCGGTATCGAGTTTTAGGTTCGACCGCTCCGGGTCGCTAAACAGCACGTAGGCGTGGCCCTCGCCTACGCCCGGCGAGTTCCCATCCAGCGCCCCCCGCGCGATCAGGATCTCCGCAACTCCGTCCCCCCCCATGTCGGCGAGGAAGTGGACTTCGGGTACTTTGTTCGGCCTTGCACCAAGCGTTTCGTTGACCTTGGGGAGCGCCTCAGGAATGGACCAACCGGACGCCGGCAATCGCTCGACCCCCCGGTCCCCCGGCACGATCAGCTCCAGGGGCTTGAGGCTCGCCCCGTCGACGATCCAAACGCCCGAACCGTCGGCGATGGCGAGATCGGGCTGATCGTCACCCACCACGTCATGCCCGCCGGCCAAAGAGGAGCCAAAGCCGCGGGATCCTTCCGGCGCCGAGAAGGTCTCAATGACTCGACCGTCAGAAGCGGAAGCAAGAATGACGCAGGGCTTCGGTGAGGCCACTCGGCCCTCCCCGATCGCAAGGTCAAGCTTCCCGTCGCCGTCCACATCCCCGGCCGCCACCAGGGTCGAACCGAATGTGCCCCCCTGGTACATCTTCGCCCCCTCGCCAGCGCGGGCGCCGCGAAGCTCGTAAGCCTGCGGATCAAAGCCCGGTCCCTGGATCGTCGCCAGCACACTGCCGTCCTTCCCCGACAACACCCAGATCAGGGGCAGCTGCTGCAAGAGCGGCGCCTCCGCGCTGGGCCGTTGTCCCAGGAGGAAAGGCCGCGGACGGTGGGCGACGGCAAAGTCGCAGACCCCGTCTCCGTTCAAGTCCCCAAGCTTGACCAGTGCACTCCGAATCCCGTCGCAGTTGTCCAACGCACGAACGGAGGGAATCGCCGCCGGCCAGGAGGGCGTCAGGGCAAACACCATGGGCAAGAGGATCATGGAAACTACAACAGGGGAGAGAGGTCCAGGTTCCGAGTGAAACCCGACCGTCGTCGTGACCGCAGATGCCCCCAGGGAATCGGGCCGCGGCCACCACGGCAGGAAAGGCTGTCCGCTGTCCCGATTGGATCCAGAATCGGGTTGGCCACTCGGCCCATTGTGCCGGAGCAGGACACTCCCCTGCACCTCGTGGGAGGGCCCATGTAGAATGCCCACATAGCTATGAGGTTTCTCAAGGAGAACTGGATCTGGATCGTTGCCCCCATCGTTCTAGTTGCCCTCGCTATCGCCGCGGTCGTGCTCTTCGGCTCCGATACGGGCGATCCCCACGTCTACCAGCTTCGCTAGGGTCTGCGGAGCCTAGCGATAGCCCCGGCGGCGCAGCTCTTCGAGGAGCGCGTCGCCGATGATCTGGTTGCCCAGATCGTTGTGGTGGCCCGTCACATAGAGCTTGCGAGGGCTGACGCCGGTTTCCTCGATGTAGGCGAGGAGTGGCTCACGGGTGTCGAAACACTCGATCCCCAACTCGTCGAGTGTTTCGACGAAGAACGTGGAGCGAACGTCCGCCTCCAGGAGGTCGTACATCGTGTGGAAAAGAACGTACAGGAGCTCGCTGTCCTCCTCGCTGGCCCGCTCGGCGGTGGCGACGAGAATGGCGCGGTTGAGCTCGAGCTTCTCTGCAAAGAGCGGGTCCTCCAAGGGAAGGTAGCGCCGCTGGATTGCCTGCAGTGCGAAGCTGCGAAAGCTCAGCGGTGCATCCTGGAAAAACTGGCGAGGGTTTGGGTGGATCGGCGTATTGGTGACACGAAGCCCTCCGCCCTCCTCCAGCCGCAAGCGCGGCTTCTGGTAGGTGCGCACGTTCAGCGTCGCCCGATCCAGGTCGTAGATCATCGCGCTCATGAGGACGAGCGGCTTTTCGACCAGCCCGCTGGTCTCTTCATAGAGCAGGTACGACTGCCCCGTGCCGTAGCCCCCGACCCCAAGATCGACCACGTCGGAGGCTGGAAGGCGGGCACCCATGTACGCCGGGATGTGGTTCTCGGGTCGCGAGTGCCCCGCGACGTAGGAATCGCCGTAGAACAAGACCTTGGGCCGGCCATCCCGCTGAAGCTGCCCAAGGGTGGTCTCGTAGAGACCGATCGGGTTGGCTTCGGTCGGGTAGTTCTGACACCAGCCCAGTCGCGGATGGATCCGCTCAGGGGCGATCTGATCGAGGGAGGTGTTCCATCGACCCGCGAGCACCCAGTAGTCGTCGTGGACGAGGTTATGGGCGAAGCGAATCGGAGCGCGGGTCGGCGAGCCTTCGACTTCGAAGGACGCGCGGAGTCCAGCCTCCGCCACAAGTGGCCCCAGGAGGAGCGCCGAGAAAGCGAGGGCATTGGCCTTGGCGGCGACAGGTCGCCCGAGGGCGAACCAGGAGGTCAAGGCGAGCCCAACGGCCACGAGAGAAGCGAGCACAAGCGGCAGGTTCGCCCGGGGAAGCAGCTCCGCGCCGCACCACAGACGGACGCCGATTGGGCTCACTGCGAACGCCATCCCCATCCAGAAGAGCGCGAGGGCACGGAAGACCAGATGACCTGGCTGGGGAGAAGAGGAAGGGGACGATGCCATGAATGCGAGAGCGGGTCGTGCCCAGGGTACTTCGCTTCTCAGCATTGTCCCGACTGAATCACCGGACTCACGGGCCGGCGTCGCCTAGGGAGCCTTCGTCATTCGCACCGCCGCAGCGGCCGAGGCCGACGGAGCTGGGGACATCGGGGCGGTCCCGGGAGATCACGCGACCCCGACCGGCCGAACCTGGACGATGCACGAGGATTCACGTCAGAGCGCCGGATCGCTTGCCAATGGCAGCCGATCCGGCGCTCTGACGTGAATCCTCGTGCATCGTCCAGGCTACCGAGGTGTATACGAGAGCTTGACCCGGGCCCGCAACCCGTCCCCCTCCTCAAAGGTCAGGCCGCCCGCCACACCCTTGAGCCGCTCGACGATCGCCGGAGGCCCCATGGTCGCCCGCGGTGCGTCCGGCGTCCCGCAGTGCAGCGACTCGTAGCGTGCCTCGTCGATGTTCCATTGCATTCGATCCCCGCCCGGCAGGGTCGGGACCGACGGAAAGTAGCGGGCCCAAGCCAGCGCGGGGTCCTCGTGGGGGAAGCGGCGGTGCAGCTCGTCCCACAGCGGCAGCGCGTCCCATGCGCGCAACTGTGTGTCCTCGCGATTCTCGAGGGTCCAGAGCTGTGCAGCAAAGCGCAAACCCGCGGGGGTGATCGTCCCTAGGGCGTGCTCACCCAGCTCCACCGGCCCCTTGGAGCCTTCGCCCGCATCGATGCGGTCCAGCGCCCGCTCGATGACCCCGGGGGTCATCCCCAGGATCAGCGCATCCGGACGCGTCGCGTAGTAGAGATCGAGGCCCGGCATGCCCATGTCTGTCTCGGGAATCAGAGCCAGGTAGCGATGCTCTCCGTACTCGCGGCTCTCCCAGCGCACCAGACCAGGCGCTGTCTCCTCCACGAAGCCCCGGAAACCCGCCAAGAAGCCCGCCAGCTGGAGCGGGCTCTTGCACGCGATCTTCACGCCCATGGGCATGTCGAATACATGCTCTTCGAACCAGCGCTCCGGGTCCTCAGCCGCCGCCATCTCCTTCCAAAACGGCCCATCGTCCAGGTACACGGTCATGTGATCGCCGACCCAAGCGAAGGAACTCGTGATCTTTGGCGCAAACGATGAGGCCATGCCCTGGAAATCCTGAAACGCGCGGCTCTCCGAGTCCATGGCGTACACCAGCTGACCCAAGATCCCCTCTCCGCGTATACCCGCCGTGGGCGCCAGGCTGCCGCCCTCGACGAGCTCGATCAGGCTCCGATACTCGCTACGGCGCGTCAACGGACGCACCGAAAGGTCGAGCTCGAAGCTGTCCTCGCCCAGCACCACCCGTGCGCCGACCGGATCGAACACGTCGCGCCAGCGATTCTCGTAGGTGCGCCGGAATGAACTGTATGCCGCGACCTCACCGGCGGTGACCGACTCGATGTCCAGCTCGACCACCGGGGTCAGAAACTCGGGCGTCCCGTAGACCGGGCTCGCTGCGCCGCGCGGCCGCCGGACCAGGCGATCCCCGCCCGGCACGCGCAGGTTGTCGCGCACGCGCAGGGCGCGCGGCCCGTCGGCGCCCGAGTCGCGCAGCAGCTGGCCGGCGGCCTCATCGGCCATCACCGCGGCCGCCCGTGTCCGACGCGCCGCTCCGATCCGCCAGCGCGGGCTGGCCCAGCGCCGGATCGTCTCGTCCGAGATCAGCACAAACGCCTCGCCCTCCGCGGCCGGGTAGCGATCGCGATACACCAGGTATTCCGCCAGTTCCGAAACCGCGGGGCGGCTCTTCGCGTGGGTATCGATCAGCGCGTGGATCTGCGCGGGCGAGTTCGACACGGCAACGATGCCGCCCGGCAGCTCGACCAGATACGAACACAGCTCCCGCCACCTGCTCCGTACGCCGGTGTAGGTCACGCCCCCGTGGGTGGCCTCCAGCGCCTCGGCCTTCGGGTTCGCCCGCAGCGCCGCCTCGTGCTGGGCACGGACATAGCCGGCAAGCAAGGGCGAGCCATCGGTCTCGAACACCAGCGCCAGGTCGGTGCCTGTGCGTAGGAAGGGATCGGAAGCGGTCAACGCCAGTCCGCGCACCGTAGCCTTCGCAAAGAGCTCGGTCGTCGCGTCCAGGCTCAGGGCCAGCTGGCGCTCGTAACGCGCCATCAGGTTCCCATCCGAGCCCGTGGACTCGAACAGCTCAAGCAGCCACGGGACTTCGCTCACGGCCATTGCCACCAGCGCGCGCAGTTCGCCCAGGCCAGCCAGATGCACGAACATCTGATCGCTGGGAATCAAGTGGGCCAAGGCATCGATATCCGGATCTGCCTGCTCCAGCGCCTCGCCCCAGTCCACAGCGGGCGTCTCGATCCCGCGCAGCTCGGAAATCGGCTGCCAGCCTTCGGTGCCCTCCTCGGGCTCGAGCACGAGATCCAGCGCAAGATTCTCCGAGAGCGCCTGCCCACCGGAGAACAGGCCGTAGGCATCCTGCACTTCGGTGCGCGCGCCGCGTCTGGAAAACAGACGCCGATTGGGGTCGAAAACCGGCAGGCTTCCGACAAGCTCCAATTCTTCCCCGTCCGCCTCCGCGATGCGCCGCCAGAGCGCAGCTCCCGGCGCCTGCCTCGCGAGCAGCCAGGACGACGACAGGTAGCGGGCCCGTAGAAAATCCTCCCGGCCCTCGGGCGAGGCGTCCGCAGAATCCATGGTGAAGGCCAAGACCTTGGCGGGATCCCCGTCCCTACGTCCGGGCACGTAAAGCGTGCCGTTCAGGGTCCCGTGCTCGCTGTCCGCCGCGATGCGCACAGCCAACGTCGCGGCCCCCATCGACGGAGCCCCGTCCGCAAAGGTCTCGACAAACGGCACAGCCACCCATGCCTCGACGTTCTGCGCATAGGCGCCGGTCACCACGGCGCGCACATGGGGGCGAAATCCGAGCTCGGATCCAGTCAGGGGTCGCGCCAGGACCCGCGGCGCCTCCCCAACGAAGTTCAGCTGGTCCAGGGTCGAGGTCAGGTACAGATCCTGGGCGGCGGCCAAAGGGGCCGCAGCCGCGAAGATCACAAAGCTCGTGAGCAGGCGTCGCATGGGGGCAATCTAGCTCGCTAGCCGCCATCAACCCAACCAACTGCGCCGATCCAATCGATTAGCGCAGCGAATCGATGTCACCTAGTTGTATTGCCGCCGCAATACGAGAAGGTCCACCCGCTCCTTGGGGCCGTTCAGCCGCTGCAGAAAGACGGAGCCCACCTGGGCATAGGACCACTCCCCCGACTCCACGAGCGCGATTTGGTAGCGCTCGAGCCAGTCCCGCCGCTTGGAACCGGAGAGATCGATTGGCCTGGAAGCGAACAATCGCTCGTAGCCGCGCGCCCACTCCAGCAGCCGCCCGGTTTCCCATCCGGGGTCCGCCTCCGCCAGGTCCACAAAGGTGCGGTCCAAGTCACGGCGTTGAAGCGCCCGCGACACGTCGACGCCGCGGCTGTGCAGCTCGATCAAAATCGCCCCGGGCGAAAAGGTCGGAGAGACCCCACACCAGCCCATGGACAGGGGCTCATCCCACTCCTGGTCCACCAGGTCGACCAGCAGATCGAACTCGACGCGGTTGAGTCCGTTGGTGAAGAGCGGCCGGCGGGGGTGCAGATCGCGCAGATCGCGAAGCACCTTGGCTTGGTAGTCGAAGACCTCCTCGTTGCGCATCCCGACCTGATCCATCAGCCACCAGGCGTCGGCGCTCGGAAACAGGAAGGCCGCCGCTGCCAGGCCGGCCAGCACGACTCCGGCGCCGGCCTTCGCTCGCGGCAAGAGCTGGGCCCAGCCGACGCCGGCGAGCACCCACAGGGCCGGCGCGAGCGGCATCAGAAAGCGGTCCAGGTGAAAGGGGTGGCTGGAGACGATCGTGATCGAAACGGCCCCGACGATCGCAAGCCGCCGGGCTCCGGTGCGCGGGCCCCGGACGAGTGAAGCTCCGATCCCGATAGCCATCAGCAGCAGCACCCGGGGCGCCCAAACCAGGAACACGCCCCAGTGCAGCAGGCGCAAGCTGCGCGGCGTCGGCGCGAACTCGGTGTTGCCGGAGATCCAGTCGAGGAACGCTTCGCGGTGGGCCGCCGCCCTGGCGAAGCCCTGGGGCAAGGGCAGTCCAAACCACCAGAGCCAGGTCAGCACGGGCACGGCCGCCAGGCTCAAGACCCGGCGCATGAAAGGCCCAGCCTCTCCGCGCCGCCCGGCCAGGATGCCGTCGACCAGCAGGTCTACGAACAGCCCCGCCCCGATCACCATCGCGTAGTTGAACTTCGTGAAGAACAGCAGCGCCATCCAGGCACCCGCCGCGAGGTCGCGCCGGCCAGGCCTGCGCCGCAGCCAGGCCCGCAGCGCAAAGATCGCGATGACGGTGGAGGGCACCTCGAGGAACAACGTGCCGGAGAATGCGAGCGCCAGGGGAGAGGCACCCGCAAACGCCAGGGCGATCCAGGGAGCGCTGCGCTCCCCGCGCCGGCCCTCGGCCGCTTCCCGCGCAAGCAGGTAGATGCCGAATAGACCGATGGCCCAAAGCAGCCTGGCCGCTCCGCGGCCGGAGGCTTCGTCGATACCCGTGACCGTCCACACAAGCGCCGTCCACAGCGGGCCGACGAAGGGATACTGCTGGCAGTCGTGAATCGCGGTGAGCAGGCCACTGACGTCGCCGCTGCCGATGGCCGTCGCCATGCGTGCCGCAGGCCAGCCCGCGTGCATGGCCTCATCCCAGCCCATGCTGAGATCCATGTTGACGCTGGCCGCTCCGATGATCGCGAAGAGGGCGCAGATCGCGAGGGCCAGCGCCGTGGTCAGGCGGCGGCTCATGCTTGCACCTCTAGGCCTGCCGTCGCGGCCCGCGTTCCGGGGCTAGTCACCTCACGGAAGACTCGCTCAACATTGCTTCCCATCACCTTGCGCACATCCTGTTCGTTCAGCCCGCGTCCGAGGAGCGCATCCATCAGCCGCGGGTAGCAACTGGCGTCCTCCAGACCCTGGGGGGCGCGCTGAATTCCGTCGTAATCCGAACCCAGCCCGACGTGATCGATGCCGCAGACTTCGATCGCGTGGAGAAGGTGATCGAGAAAGCGCTCCATAGGGAGGGGTGCGACCGTCGCCTGCAGGTATTCGCTCTGGGAAAGATACAACCCGGTCTCCCCGTCCCCCTGCAGCGCACGGTAGGCATCCGTGTCCCGCGTCGCGCGCTCGGCAGCCTGCGCGCCGGCGTCAAGAAACGGCGTACAGAACACCATGCAGGCCACGCCACCGGCTTGGGCTAGGGCCCGCAGCTGATCGTCATTCAAGTTTCTGGGGTGTTCATTCTTGGCCATACAGCCCGAATGGCTGGCCAAAACCGGCCGGGAGCTGGCCTCCAACGCGTCGTAGAACGAGCGCTCACCGGCGTGCGCGAGGTCGACCACCATGCCCAGCTCGTTCATCCTCTCAACAACCTCTCGACCGAAGGGTGAGAGCCCGGCCGGGGTTTCCGGGCTGGCCCCCGGCTGGCAGGACCGGATCCAGCTGAGATGATTGTTCCAGACCAAGGTCAATACGCGGACTCCACCGCGGAAGTACCGCTCGAGCTGGTCCAGGTCACCGTTCAAGGAGTGCCCCCCCTCGATCCCCGGGATG
>CAYWNK010000180.1:0-13438 GCA_964459495.1 uncultured Planctomycetaceae bacterium | reverse complement strand
TGGAGGCCCCTTATTGGTTCGGGGGGTGGGTTGGGGAAACTAGGAGAGACCCCTAGCTTAGGCAGCACCGTCCACCGAGCCCAAGTGGGATCCGGCTGCACCGCAAGGGTTCTGTGGGGTCGACGGGCGGCGTATGTCGAGTTCCCTGATGCAGGGCCACTCGCCCAGGGCTGGTTTGCTCGCGTTCGGGTTCAGGACTGCCCCGGCCGCTGCCTTGGTCTGTTTCTCCGCTGTGGTGCGAATCCCCATGAAACATGCGGACTAGAGCCCTGGGGATGCCGAGGAAAGGACCAGGATCTATCCAGTCCCCCTTCTCATGCTGAAACAACTGCTGCTTTCGACCCTCGCTGCGGTGTTCCCCGCTGGTGCGCCCGCCTCGGAGACGCTGCTCGTCAGCAATGGAGGAGCTGGCACGGTCGACGTGATCGATCTGGGGGCTGGCGCCCGCGAGCTGACCCTGAGGCTGGAAGGTGGTCCGGGCGCGATGGCTATCTCACCGGATGGTACCACCGCCATTGTGGCGATGCCGGGTCAGCTGGCGGCGGGTCACTCGATTGGGGTCATCGACGTTGTGCACCAGTCATTGATCCGCACGATCCGCCTCGAAGGGCCGGGTCCTGAGGTGGGCTCGGGCACCATGACTTTTTGGAGGCCGCGCGGAGTGGCTTTCCTGCCAGACGGCCAGACCGTGGTGGTGTCCTCCGAGGGCACCGGCCTGGTCGCTATCGTTCACTTGGGCCGTGGCCAGGTGCTTGGTTCCGCCCGGTCGGGCGGGGAGCTGCCCCAGGACATCGTGGTGTCCAGGGACGGACGCTTCGCATTTGTGGCCAACCGCGGCACGGGCAACGTGGGCGTCATCAACCTGTCCCGGCGCCGGCTGACCGAGACCATCGACGTCGGAGGCGATCCGGGGGCCATGACCCTTTCGCCCGACAAGTCCACACTTTGGGTCGCCAACCGCGGGACCAACTCGATCTCAGTGATCGACGTGGCCGAGCGGTCGGTGCAGGTCGAGTTCCCGTGCGGCTCCTATCCGCAGGATCTTGAGTTCACGCCGGACGGCAAGTTCCTGCTCTGCGCGAACCTATCCCCCGGCAGCATCTCAGTCTTCGATGTCGCGTCGCTCAAGGCGATTGCCGAGATCGATATGCCGCGCATTTCGCAGAAGGTCGCGGACCGGCGTCCCGCGCCCAAGGGTCTGCTGGTGCGGCGGTCGAGTATGCCGGTCGCCATCCAGGTCTCGAGCGACGGGGCGCTGGCTTGGGTCGCGCTTCAGCGCCTCGATGAGGTGGTTGAGGTCTCGCTGGACTCGGGCGAAATCCAGCGCCGGTTCTCCGTGGGCTCCGAGCCCACCAGGCTGATTCGCGCGACGATGCCCGCGCCGCCGGTCCAGAGCAAGTAAGGCTCTGCGGGGCTGCTTTAGCGGCCCGCGGGCACGAGTTTTTTGAGGCTCGCATGGACACCGACGGCTCCGAGCGCAGCCGCGGTGCCAGCGATCCAGGCGAGGGTCGGTCGACCGAGAAACAGGCCGCCCATCGCAAACAGGAGGCCGAATACCAAGGCCAGGCCAGCCAGGGTTCCAAGGGCGATCGAGCCGAGCTCTTTGGGCGGCAGGACCTCGGGGCACAGCTCGCGCACCGGGCCCCAGGCGCCAATCGGGCGCACGCGCCGGTAAAACTCGACCAGCTCAGCTGGCCTTGGCTTCGGCAGCAGCACCAGGGTCGCTAGGGCCACGGGGAGCGAGACGGCGACCACCGCGAGCACGCGGCCTTCGGGCGTGGCCCCGCCGTTGCCGTCCGACCAGGGCCCGAGGGGCAGCGACCAGGCCGCCGCATCCAGGGGCCACGTCCAACCCGTAACTCCATGGAGCCATGGCCCGACGGACCCGCGAAAGGTGATGAAAGTCGAGGCGCAGCTCGACGCGATCATCGCGGCAATCTCGGTGCCGGCGCGGACACGCCACCACAGCCAGCGCAGAACGTAGACCGGTCCAACGCCCGCGAGGAAGGAGAGGAAGAACGTGAAGAGGTCGCCGATGGAATTCGCGCTCAGCGCGAAGAGGCCGCCAATCGCCAGAACGCCGGCGGAGGCGATGCGAGCGACGCGCACGTAGTGCTCTGGCGAGGCCCCGGTGCGAACGAAGCGGCGGTAGACGTCGTTGACGAAGAACGATGAGGCCAGGTTCACGTGGGTGTCGACGGTCGACATGAACGCGGCGAGCAAGGACGCGATCACCAGTCCGAGGAGGCCGGCGGGGAGGAAGCGGCGCATCATCACGACGTACGCCTTCTCGGGGTCGGCGGCGGCGATGATCTGGCCGCTGGTGACAGGTGAGCCGACGCTGACGGTGGGTTCGGCGACCCAGCCGTGTTCGCTGGCTGGCGGAATCGCGACCTCGCTTGCGACGCCGGCCCCATCGACGAGGGTGAGGGAGGTTTCGCTGGCCGCTTGAACGACCCCGCTGGTCGGCGCTGCGATCTCGATGGGGGGCAGCAGGATCAGCGAGGCGACGGCGACCAAGATCCATGGCCAGGGACGCAGGGCAAGGTGCGCGACGTTGTACCAGAGGGAGGCGAGCACACCGTCGCGCTCGCTGCGCGATGCGGCGATGCGCTGCACACCGAGTCCGCCGCCGTCGACCAGGTCATACGCCCACCATTGGACCCCTAGCAATATGACGAGCGCGAGGACCCCGCCGCTCCAGAAGCTGGCGTCCAAAAGACCGCCGGGGCCGGCGGCGGGCAGGAGGGAGAGGGTCTCCGGTCCGATGGCGCTGGTGCCGCTGGCGGCTGCTTCCAGCACGCCCGGTGTGCCGCCGACGGCGCCCCAGGCGTAGACGGCGAGGATGACCGCGCCGCCCATGGCCATCGCGAACTGCACGAGATCGGTGACGACGACGCCCCAGAAGCCGGAGAGCACCGCATAGGCGAGGGCCAGCGAGCACGCGATCGCGACGGCTACCAGGCGGTTCACTTCGAACAGCACGTCCATGATCTTGGCCGCGGCGAGGATCACCCAGCAGAGGGTGATCGTATTGGTGAAGCCAGCCTGGAAGATGCCCTGGACGAGCCGCAGCACGCCCGCATCCCGGCCCCCATAGCGCAATTCGGCGAGTTCTGCGGTGGTCATGACCTCGCCCCGCCTCCAGTAGCGGGCGAACAGGAACACGGTGAGCATTCCGCAGATGCCGAAGCACCACCACTGCCAGTTGCGCCAGATGCCGTCGGTGCGCACCCAACCGGAGATGACCAGTGGGGTGTCGCTGGCGAAGGTGGTTGCCACCATCGAAGTGCCGGCCATCCACCAGGGGAGGCTGCGGCCCGATAGGAAGTACTGGTCTACGTCCTGGCCGGCCCTGCGGGCCAGGAGTAGCCCGACCGCAAAGGCGAAGACGCCGTAGCCGATGATCACGGCCCAGTCGATCGGGGCGAGTTGCATGGCCGCCGAGCATAGGGGGCCGCAGCTTCGAACCCCAGGGGAGGGGGTGGGGCTGCCTGTCGGTCTTGCCGCCAGGGCCCTGCGGGGTCATCCCACCCCCCCTGGCGGGCCCCAGGGGGGGTGGCCCATGCATTTAGCTTGTACTAGTATTTACCTGTATACCTGGCATCCGGCGCCCTCTCTCCAGCGAATCGAATGACCCATGGACAAGTCCGCCTCAACCAGCCAAGAAACCCCTTCACGACTTCTGTCGATCGGGGCTGTCGCACGCAGTTCCGGCCTCTCGGAAGCCACCCTCCGGGTTTGGGAACGCCGCTACGGGATCCCCTCACCGGTTCGTCTGCCGAGCGGGCATCGCCGCTACCGGCCCGAACAGGTGAGGCACCTCCGACTGGTCGCCGAGGCGCTGGCCCAGGGCTCCCGGCCCGGAGAGGTGCTCAAGCTACCCATCGACGACCTGGCCGGCTTCGTCAGCTCCGCGCGCAAGCCCGGGCCAGACGCTGAGATGCAGGGCTGGATTCTCAGTATGAACGACACCGCGCTGCGCGCGCGCATTGCAGAGCGCCAACGGGAGCTCGGATTGGTGCCGTTCATCGACAGCTTTGTCGGGCCGCTTCTCTCGTGGATTGGCACCGCCTGGGCCCGCGGCGACATCGAGGTCCGCCACGAGCACTTCGTCACCGAGATTCTCCAGGACCACCTGCGCCACGAACGCATGCGTCTGCTGAGCGAACGCCAGGGCGGGACGAAGGGCACCCTGCTGCTGGCCTGTCTGCCGGACGAGCGCCACGGGTTGGGGCTGCACATGGTCGCGCTGCTCTGCGACATGGCCGGGGTGGGGCACAGACTGCTCGGCGAGGACACTCCACTCGACGACATCGCTGCTACGGCTGCGGAGATCCAGGCGGACGCGGTCGCCCTCAGCATCCCCACTAGCGATCAAGGCGCTAGCCTCTACCGCAAGGTGGACGACCTGCGTGGCCGCCTCTCCAAGGGCATCTCTCTTCTCATGGGAGGGATGGGCGTCAAGCGGATTCGCCGCAGCCCATCGGGGGTGGAGCGACTGGCGAGCATGGCGGACTTCGAAACCTGGTTGGGCGACCGTTTCCAGAATGGCAAGCCCGGCAACAACTGATGCCAGCCCACTTCCAGGCCCGATCTAGCCTCCCGGTCAGCGCGCAGCAGGCATTTGCCTGGCACTGTGCTCCGGGGGCTTTTGAACGCCTCTTGCCGCCCTGGGAAGACGTGCAGGTCATGGGAGAGCCGAGGGCACTCGAGGCTGGCCAAATCCTCACGCTGAGGCCGCGCGTCGGCCCCCTGCGGCTGCGCTGGGTCGCGAAGATCGAACGGCTCGAGCCCGAGGCGAATCTCTTCCAGGACGTGCAGCAAAGCGGACCCTTTGCCGCCTGGGAGCACACCCACCGAATGCTCCCGCAGGACGCCCCCGAGTCCGCTGGTGACTCCTGCATCCTCGAGGACAGCGTGGTCTACAAGCCTCCTTTTGGACCCCTTGGCAGGCTGGGCGGTTTCGTGGTCCGCTCCCGCCTGAAGGACATGTTTCAATGGCGCCACGAGGTCACCTTGCGGGACCTCGCCCGTCATCAATCCACGCAATCCAAACCTCCTATGAAGATTCTCATCAGCGGCGCGAGCGGCATGGTCGGCTCCAATCTGGTTCCGTTCCTGACGACGGGCGGTCACCAAGTGCTCAAGCTCGTGCGCGGCACGCCAAAGACTGCGGACGAGATCCAGTGGAGCGTCGAAGGCGGCGTCGGCAACAAGTCTGCCCTGGAGGGCCTCGATGCCGTGGTGCACCTCGCCGGGGAGAACATCGCCGCGGGTCGCTGGAGCGATGCGATGAAGGCACGGATCACGAAGAGCAGGATCCAGGGCACACGCAGGATCGTGGAAGCTCTCGCGGGCCTCAAGAACAAGCCCAAGGTCTTCGTCTGCGCCTCGGCGATCGGCTACTACGGTTCGCGAGGAGACGAGGTGTTGGACGAGACCAGCACCCGGGGCGAGGGTTTCCTGTCGGATGTGGTCTTCGACTGGGAAGCCGAAGCGGCCAAGCTCGCGGAGGCGGGAGTGCGCACGGTGATGGCCCGCCTTGGCGTTGTCCTGTCGCCCACGGGTGGCGCGCTCAAGAAGATGCTGCTGCCGTTCAAGATGGGCGGCGGGGGAACCCTTGGCAACGGCAATCAGTGGATGAGCTGGGTGGCCCTTGACGATGTGGTCGGCGCGATCCACCACGCCATCGTGAACGACAAGCTGGAGGGCCCGGTCAACGTGACGGCACCCGGCGTGGTCACGAATCGCACGTACACCAAGACTTTGGGCAAAGTGCTCGGCCGTCCTACGATCATCCCACTGCCTGGCTTCGGGCTGAAGCTGGCGTTCGGTGAGATGGGTGAGGAGCTGCTGCTCGGCAGCCAGAGGGTCAGCCCGAAGACCCTTGAGGCGAGCGGTTTCCGCTTCGACTATCCCGATCTTGAGGGGGCTCTCCGGCATCTGCTGGGGAAGAAGCCGATCTCGGCGGCGGAGATCGCTCACTCGGCCTGATTTTCCGTACCGTAGCGTCCATGCGCGCTACGAAATCGCTCTTGATTGGCAAGGCCTGCCTACCCTTGCTCGTCCTGCCCCTGGCCCTGCTGGGGGCGGGCTGCACCGTGGACGCTGGATCCCAGGCAAGTCCGGTGGTTCAGCGGCACAAGTTCTCCAACAGCACCCAGACCGTTCCGGCTGAGACGGTGCAGGTCGAGGGCGGACTCGAGGTGAACCCCGGCGACGGCTTCGACGTCCAGGCTGGCGTCCGCTGGGGGGCAAGCCCCTCGACGGAGTTTGTGCTGACGGCCGATCCCTACCGCAAGCTCGACGACACCGATGGTTCGGGCGTCGGCGACGTGCGTCTCGGCGTGCGGCACAGGCTCTGGGATGAGACACAAGATCAGCCCGCGGTGGCCGTCGAGTTCAGCGGCAAGATCCCCGTGGCCGATGCCGACGAGGGGCTGGGCAGCGGCGAGCCGGACCTTTTCCTGGCCCTGGCAGCTGATCGCAACTACCGCGAGGCCTTCTTTACGGCCTACACCCAGCTCGGGTTCCTCGGCGATCCCGGCAGCGACGGCTCAGACGTCGCGTTGCTGGCAGCCGTAGCGGCCCAGCGCCCGCTGATGCAGCGCGTCCAGGCGTTCGGCGAGGTGGCGGGCTTGTATTCCCCCGATGCCGACCTGTCGGCGCTGTACCTGACGGCGGGTGGCTTGGTTGCCCTGGCTCCGGCGTTTACCCTGGACGCAGGACTGAGCGTGGGGATCGGCGACGACGCCGAGTCCCTGCTTCTGCGCGTGGGTGTCACCCGCAGCATCGGACGACCACGCGCCTTCCCCTCTAGCCAAAACGCCAGCCGATGACTCCGCCCCCCGCAAACAAGCCTGAGCCCCTCGACCCGTTCCAGTGGATGGCCCTGCCCGAAACCCGGCGCGTGGGAGAACGCGCCCGGCGCCAGGTGCGGCGGCGCGGCAGCGCGGCCGTGCGGGACGACGCTCGCATCGCGGCGCTCGAAGGGGCGCTGGAGCGCTCGATGTCGATGAACCTGGCCCTGTGGGAGCTCGTCTCCGACAAGCTGGACCTGGGCCCGAAGGCGCTGACGGCCAAGCTCGCCGAGATCGAGCTGCGCGATGCTGGCGGAGAGACGGGCGAGGCCCAGGACTGCATCGCTTGCGGTCGGGCGAATCGCAAAGCGCGCGTGCGCTGCGTCTACTGCGGCGACTTCGTGGCGGTGCGTGCAGATTCTAGCTTTGACAGCGATGGCGGCGACGAGCCGGTCTAGGAGTCATTCCGAACCTGGGACAAGAACACCAACGGGGGTCTTGCTGCCCAACCGCATGGCACCAACTGCTGTGCAAGCGCGAGCGGCGCTGAGGTGAGGGAGCGGGTGGGGCTGCATCCATCCGCCCTTCTCCGGCGCGCTGAAGGGAGAGCGATACAGTGAGGATGAAGTTTTCCTTCTCCAAACTCTTCACTCCAAAGGAGGACCCCATGGGGTTCCGCACTCTTCAGATTTCGGCGATGGCCTGCATGACCATCGCGCCCGCATTCACCCAGGCCGACGCGTCGCGCATGGTCAATGCGCAGGGCCAGACCACCTTTGTCAGCGGCAACCTGGGCAGCCTACGCCTACGGGCGCCCTTCCTCGGCGGCGACAGTGCCGCCATTCAGGCGGCGGTCGAACGCTTCATGCCCGGACTGTTGCGCGCCCAGTTCGGTGCGGAGGGCTCCGAGGGCAGCGTTCCCCGCGAGCCGTTCATCGATGAGCTGGGCATGGTGCACATGCGCATCGACCAGACGATCCACGGTCTGCCCGTGGAAGGCGCGCAGTTGGTGCTGCACGCCAAGGCCGACGGTCGCGTGACGGCCGTCAACGGCGACTTTGTTTCCGCCGCTGGCCTGGACGCCATGCCGACGATCACGGCTGAGGTCGCGATCCCGATGGCGATGGTGGAGCTGGGCGTTGACGCCTACCGCTCGGATCAGCCGATCGAGCTGCGCTTCGTGCTCGACGCGAATCGCAATGCGCGACTGGCTTGGCGCCAGCTGGTCGAGTACGAGGGCCGCGATGGCATCGAGCGCGACTACGTCTTTGCCGACGCGAATGACGGATCGCTGGCGGCGCGCCACCCCACCATCCATCGTCAGAAGACCTGGCGCACCTACACCGCGAACAATGGCTTCAGTCTGCCGGGCACGCTGTCGTGCTCGAACAACCAGACCTGCGGCGACACGGTGGCCCAGACCGCGCACAACAACCTCAGTCAAACCTACGACTTCTACGACCAGGTTTTCGGCCGGGACTCCCTAGACAACAACGGCTTTGCGCTGATCTCGACGGTCCACTACGGCAACAACTACAACAACGCTTTCTGGAACGGTTCCCAGATGGCCTACGGGGATGGAGACGGCAACGTTTTCGCGCCCCTGGGCAACGCGCTGGACGTGGCGGCCCACGAGCTGACCCACGGCCTTACGACGTTTACGTCGAACCTGATCTACCAGAACGAGTCGGGCGCGCTCAACGAGGCGATGTCGGACATCATGGGGGCGGCGGTCGAGTCGTGGGCCGGCGGCGGTTCGGTGAACAGCAACACCTGGAAGCTGGGCGAGGTGATCTACACCCCGAACACGCCGGGCGATGCGCTGCGCTACATGAACAACCCCACCCAGGATGGCTCGTCCCGGGACTACTACCCGACCCGCTACACGGGCTCGGCCGATAGCGGCGGCGTGCACTGGAACTCGGGCATTGCAAACCTCGCCTTCCAGCTGCTCGTCGACGGTGGCACGCACCCCCTGGGCAAGACGACCAACAACGTGCCCGGCATCGGCATGACGAAGGCGCGGGCGATTTTCTACCGCACCAACGTGGTGTACCTCACGGCATCCTCGAACTTCGAAGCAGCGCGCGCCGCCTCGGTGCAGGCGGCCAATGACCTCTACGGAGCGAGTGACGCGGCGGCCGTGCATGAAGCATGGTGCGCGGTCGGCGTCCCCGGCTGCCCCCCCGGCGGCCCGACGAACTCACCTCCGGAACTGACCACGCCTTCGAACCAGTCCAGCACTACGGGCGACTTTGTTTCGCTGGCCGTGTCGGCAGACGACCCTGACAACGACCCCTTGAGCTTCTCGGCCTCGGGTCTGCCCCAGGGCTTGGGCATCAACAGCAACACGGGCGTGATCTCCGGTACGGTTGCGGCGAGCGCCGTGACGGGCACCGCGACGGTCACGGTTTCGGACGGCCAGGCCACGGACTCCGGTTCGTTCAGCTGGTCGGTCTCGCAGCCGCCCTCGGGCTACTGCTCGGCCTCGGGCAACAACGCGACCGAGGAGTGGATCAGCCGCGTGCGCATCGGCGGCCTCGACTATTCGTCAGGCAGCGACGGCGGCTACGCGAACCGCTCGTCCATCGTCACCAACGTGCCCCGCAGTCAGTCGATTGCGGTCAACCTGACGCCCGCCTATTCCGGCCAGTCCTGGCCTGAGCGCTGGCGTGTGTTCATCGACTACAACCAGGACAACGACTTCGACGACGCGGGCGAAACGGTCTACACCTCGCCCTCCAACTCGACGTCGACGGTCTCGGGTTCCTTCACCGTGCCAGCCACCGCGCCCCTGGGCACTACCCGCATGCGCGTCGTGATGCGCTACAACGCTGCGCCCAGCGCCTGCGGCACCTTCAACTACGGTGAGGTCGAGGACTACTCGATCAACATCGAGCCGGGCCAGATCAACTACTGCTCGGCCTCGGGCAACAACGCCAGCGAGGAGTGGATCGCCCGCGTCGCCATCGGCGGCATCGACCAAACCTCCGGCTCGGACGGCGGCTACGTCAACCGCACCTCGGTGGGCACATCCCTGTCCCGCGGCAGCGGCACCACAGTCGCCCTGACCCCCGCCTACTCCGGCAGTACGTGGCCCGAGTACTGGCGCGTCTACGTGGACTTCAACCAGGACGGCGACTTCACCGACGCCGGCGAGCTGGCCTACACCTCGGGCGGCACGAGCACTTCAACGGTCTCAGGAACCCTTAGCGTCCCCTCGAATGCAAGCCTGGGCGCCACCCGCATGCGGGTGATCATGCGCTACAACGCGGCCCCGTCTTCGTGCGGAAGCTTCAACTACGGCGAGGTCGAGGACTACACCTTGACGGTCACCAACTAGCGGTTGAGTTCGCCGGGCTCCCTGTAGCCCGGCTGGAATCACCGCCATGGGGAGACTGGCCACCTCGCGCTTCGCGCGGGGTGGCCAGTCTCCCCATGGCGGTGTTGCCAGCCGGTGTTACGGAATGCTCTAGGGCCTGTGGCGCTCACCTTCGAGTTCCCGCAGACGCGCGCGCAAGCGTTCGTTCTCTGCGCGGAGATCCTGATCGGGGGGGTGGTCTGACGAGGAATCTGCGTCTGGTGAGGCGCTGCGCACTTGGCACTGATTGGTGAGGTAGACCCCTCCGAAGACCGAAGTCTTGGCTCCGGCCTCGTAGCGGATCCCTTGCTCATCCTCATAGACGACGCGATAGATGCGGTTGCTTTGCTCCCCGAACCACCCGGGCCCCAGGGGATCCCAGCTGCAGCTTATGAGCGTCCATCCATGCTTTTTTACGTAGTCGTGCAAACGCTCTTCGTCCATCGAGCCGAGGGCGAGGCGCAACATCAGCGCTAGGACAGCGAAGACGAGGAAGACTCCTAGGACGTTCATACAGAGCTCATTTCTAGCATATTTTCCGAAGGGGACTCGAGTCTCTCGCGCCCCGAACCGCCGTAGGCGCAAGGCTAAGGGGGCTGGCCGCAGAGCCGGATCAGGGCCAAGAACTCGGGCGGAATGGAGATGGCCAGCCAGGCACCATTGTTCGACCGGTAGTCGGATAGCGCGAAGCACTGCTTGTCGTTGTGTTCGGCCGTCTCCAGGGTTCCCTTGCGATCGTTCTTAGCCCCTGCAGCCTGGGCGTTGGAGACCAGTTCCTACCAGCGTTGGCGCCCTCCTTTCGCAGCCGCCCGCGGGGTCCTGTTCCATCGTCCCTCCGGCGGAGGGCCATCTGGCCTTCTGGACGGCGAGCTGCGGCGCCGAGCACCCCCGTGTGTTGCCATCTAGGCGCGTGACCCGGGCGCCAAACTGGCCCATGGGGACAGCTTGGTGCCCCAGGGGAAGGGCAGGTGCCGCCTACCTGGCCCAGGATTCGGATCCCGGGACGGCGGCCTGAACCCTCCCCGAGCTGCGCTACTGGACAGCCCCGAGGCTGCGCAGGATGCGCTCGACCTCGCGATAGCCCTCCGCGGTTCCCCGTGCACCCATCCCGCGCAGCTCGTCCTGGGGGAGTGAGCGGGCGAGCTGCAGAGGGGTGTTCTCGCCCTGCTCGTTCCCATCCAGCTCTGCTCCGTGCTGCACGAGGAGCGAAATGAGCTCGAGGCGCGTGTACACGATCGCGTACTTGAGCGGGGTCGCGCCGGTGTCCCTGCACACGGCTTCCAGGTTGGCCCCGTGCTCGATCAACAGCTCGACGATGGCACGGTTGCCCGTCACTCCGACGGCGACCTGGAGCGGTGGAGTCGTCACGCCCGATGGGCCGCGGGCCAGTCCGGGGTGTTTCGCGAGCAGCGCTTCTACGGCTGCAGCATCCTGAGCGCGTATCGCATCGTCGAGTTGGTCATAGGCGTTGGGCACGGGCGCTACTCGAACAGCTCGGGCTGCTTGGCGGGGGAGTAGCGCTCGACGTACTCCTTGGTGCGGTACTTGCGCGCGGTGCTGTCGCTGGTCATGTAGCGCAGCTTGCCGAAGATCTCCCGCTCGGGTCCCCACGCGCGATCGTAGCGGCCGAGCACCCAGAAGATGCCGGAGTAGGAGTTGGGGTCCCGGCCGTCGAGGGCCCAGCGGTTGTTGAGCTCGATCATGGTCTCGAGCGCGTCCTCGGCTGTCTTCGACCAGTGGTAGATCTTCTTGCCCCAGAGCATGCGCAGGTAGTTCTGGATGATGCCTTCCCGCCGCAGCTGGACCTGGGCGGCGTTCCATAGCTCGTCGTGTGTCTGGGCGTCCTCGAACTGCTTGGCGCTGTATACGACCGGGCGCTCGTCGCCGGCGTGCTCGGCGATGGACTTCAAGGCCCAGTCGGGCAGCGACTCGAATCGGTCGTAGTCGCCGGGCCGCAGGTGCCCAAAATTCAGCCCCAGCTCGCGCCAAGTGACGAGCTCGTCCAGGAAGCCCTCCGCGGCTTCGGAGAGGTTCCACCAGCCCTGGCGCTTGCCGCCGTTGCCGCGCTCGTCCAGGTCGTTCGGCGACCAGCCCTCAAGGTCAGCGATCCCGGCCAGGATTTCGTGCGCGCTGGTGTGTCCGTAGTGCAAGTGCGCGGACAGCCCGCTGGCCGCAGTCCTGTCGGGCCTGCTGCGCTCGCCGTAGTCGGGCAGGCGTTCATCCAGAAACCTTCGCACCACCCGGGCGCCCGTCTGGAATCCGCCGGGTTGCTCTTCCACCACCCCGACCTCGTGGTCGATCGGTAGCGAAGCAAGGACAGCGTGCCCAGCATCGGTGTCGAAGGGTGGCCACTTGCTCAGAATCTCCGCAGGCACCTTTGCCAGGGGCAGCTTCACCCCCTTCAGCGGGTTGGGCCGAGGCGGCTGCTGTAGGTGCTCGATCAGGTTCTTCTGCAGGAAGGCACGGAAAGAGTAGGCGGTGGTAAACACCCGATCGGTCGCGCCGATGGGCCAAAGCCCGCAGGAGTCCACGGCGACCATGGAAACCCCCAGGTTGCAAGCCACCTTGTCCACCCAGGCGGGAAGCTCGAAGCACGGCCACTCGTCGGTCACATACAAGCAGGCCTTCTCCCCAAGCGCCCGATGCAGGCCTCGACCCGCCCCTCGCTCCGGCTCGACGTAGGGGTAGTACGCCACATCCGTCCCTTCGAAGTGTCCCGCGTTCGCGACCATCCCATCGATCACAAACGCGTGATGCCGGTCGCTGGCCCATCGATACGAGCACGACAAGGCCTCGATCACGACGAGCGGTTTGGCGAGCTCCACCGCCTTGGCCGCCGCATACTCCAGCCCGTAGTTCCAAACGGGCCGCCGCGCAGCGTTCATCCAGTAGACGACGAACTCCCCGTCGCTTCGAACGGGGCGGTCGTTCTTTCGATGCAGTCGTGTATCGGGGATCACATGGATATCCTGGCCTGGGCCCTTCCCGACCTTCGGCCAGAAGCCGAATATTTCGGGGGGAGAATCGGGCAGGTTGGTTCCCACGATGGGTGGTAGGTCGAGGACGTGGCCAGGCTGCGCTCTGGTTAGCGGTACTCGAAGCCACCCTCAAAGGGGACGTCGCTGTCGAGGAATCCGAGCGCGCCCCAGTGAATCGAGAGTTCGGGGCGGTCACCACGGCGCTTCGGGAAAGGGGCTTTGGGCGCGGGGCGGGATGCAGCTAGGGCGTACGCCGCTGGGGCAGGATGGGGCTCGAGTGAGGGCGCGACGGGGAT
>CAYWNK010000179.1:0-13593 GCA_964459495.1 uncultured Planctomycetaceae bacterium | reverse complement strand
CAGACGGCTTCCCCACCACCCCGGTCCCCCGGGTTGTGGCCGTCAAGGAGGTCACGCTGGCGCCCGAAACCGACCGCGACGAGTTCACTGTCGAGCTCGAGCAGGTCTTCCACGGGCCGATGGACCTGCTGCTGCACCTGGTCAAGGAGCAGGAGGTCGAGATTCAGGAGGTGCGGCTGGCGCTGGTGGTCGACGACTACATCGCCTACCTCAAGCAGTTGGAGGAGCTGGACATCGAGGTCGCGGGCGAGTTCCTCGTGATCGCGGCGACGCTGATGGCGATCAAGTCGCGCTCGCTGCTGCCGCGGGAAGAGGTCGAGCTCGACGATGATCTGGACCCCGAGGACGAGCTGATCCAGCGCCTGCTCGACTACCGGCGCTTCAAAGGCGCCGCTGACGATCTAGAGGAGCGCTACCACCGGCGCACCCTGGAGTTCGACCGGGGCGTGAAGAACGAGGCGCGGGAGCACGAGCCCGAGAAGAGCCTCGACATCGGGGAGTTGACGGCCTGGGACCTGCTCGCGGCGTTCAGCAAGCTGATGCGCGAGACCCTGGCCGGGCGCCCGCACACGGTCAAGGGGGACCCGCGCCCGCTGCGCTGGTACGTGAACACCCTGGGCCGTTTCGTGCACACCAACGGCCGCGTGCCCCTGCGCTCCCTGCTCACCGAGATCGACGAGGAGCCCACCAAGGAAGGCCTGATCGGCGCGTTCTGCGCCCTGCTCGAACTCGTCAAGATGGGCATCGTGACCGCGCACCAGGACGACCCGCTCGCCGAGATCGAGGTCGAGATGTGCAACGACGTCGAGGGCGACCTGGACGACCTGATCCGGGCCTCGACCCTGATGGACGAGGAAGAGCCGGAGGAGCTCGAGAAAGAAGACGAGAGCCCCCAGGAAGCGGATGCGGAGTACGAAGAGGACGAAGAAGAAGACTCCGGCGAGGAATTCGAAGACGCGGAGCTGAGTGATGCCCAGTCCCCCGAAAGTGCCGAGGCCGGGCCCCCCGCCGCTGATCCCGACCCGGTCCCCGAGCATGGCTCCGCCCCCGCTTACGAGCCGGCGGACGGGCCCACCTCCGACACCGAATGGGTCAGCGACGAGGGCCAGTAACCCGCACGCCCGCGCTCAGGGTGTCCAAGACAGGCGCAGGTACCACTGGCGCGGGATCTCGGTGCCGACGAACTCGGACCGCGCCGATTCGTTGAACCCCTGGACTCCGACGCTGACCTCTAGTTGCTCGGAGGGCTGCCAGCCCAGCCGCAGGTCCCCGCGCACGTACTCCGCATCGTCAAACGCATCCCCGAAGCCTTCGACCGCGTACACGCCCGCGTCCAACTCCCAGTCGTCTGAGAGGTCATAGTAGGAGCGCAGGCTGAAGATATGCCGAGGGTGATAGGCGTCGTTGCCGAGGTCGCTGCCGTCCTGATCTTGAAAGCTGCTGTTGATGTAGGAGTACGAACTGCGCAGCTTCCAGTCGGGCCCAAGGGTCGCGTCGACAGCGAGTTCAGCGCCCACGGCATCTCCCGTCCCGGTATTGGCGAACGAAAGCTCGAAGGTGTCTTGGTCGAATTGGATCGTCCGCTGGTTGTCGTAGTCGTTGTAGAACGCGGTCAGATCCAGGGCGAGGCCGGGGGAAATGACTTCACGCCAACCCAGCTCGAAGGCGACCAGGGACTCCGAGTCCAGGGGGGTGCTGCGCGGCACGCCCTCGAAGGCCAAAGTGGCCTCCTCGAGTGAAGGCGTTCGCACCGCCCGCGAAATCGCGCCCCACAACATGGTTCCATCGACCGGCGTCCAGGCTAGCCGCATGCTCGGTTGCAGCTCGAAGTCCTCAAATTCGGTGTGCACCGCCTGGAGTCCAAGGCTAAAGGAAGCCTCGTCTTCGGCAAAGCGATAGGTCTCCAGGACAAACGCGCGCGCATTGTGCTGATCGACCGACTCCGGAGAGAAATCGAGGAAGAGGAACGGATCCTGGGATTCGATTCGGGAATGGATGAACTCGTATCCCAGTCCCCAGGTCACAAGGTGTTGAGCGGCAGGGGACCACTCGCCCTGGTAGTCGATGGCCACCTGATCGATGTCAAAATCGACGTACTCTTCGAGCCTCTGCTTGTCCTTGATGTAGCTCGCCCGCCACGTCGATCCGGATTCAGGGTCGGTCAGCGACCATGCCAGGTTGCCGCCCCAACTGCGGTCGTAGAAGGAATCGACGCCGGCAGGGTCGCCGAAGTCGGGGATCCCAAACCTGGCCTGGTAGATGCGGCCGCTCAACAGTGCTTTGCGTCCGCCCTCCGTCGTCCAATCCGCGCGCCCCCCCGCTGAGGTGATCGACCAGCTCTCGTCGGCATTGGAGTTCGCGTTCTCCAAGCTGTCGTAGCGGGCGCGCCTCCACCAGAAGCGATAGCTGCCGTCATCCCCGAATCGTCCGCCGTAGCGGTTGTTCACATTCCATTCGTCCCGGGCGTAGCGCCCGCTCACCTTGGCCCCTTGGGTATCCGCACTGCTCTTGGTGATGATATTGACCACGCCGTTCACCGCGTTGGAGCCCCACAGCAGGCCTCCTGGACCGCGAGTAACTTCGATGCGCTCGATATCGGCCATGTCCATGTCCTGGAGCGGCCACCACACGCCCGCGAATAACGGCGAATAGACCACGACCCCATCGACCATGACGAGGAGCTGATTGAGGTAGGCGAAGCTGATCTGGCTGAGGCCCGTGCCGAACCCTCGGCTGGTCACGTCCCAGGCTCCTGTCTTCCAGCGCGATACGTAGAAACCCGGGACCATGCGCAGCGCTTCCGGCAAGGAAGAATGTCCGGCGCGACGGATCTCATCCCCGGTCAGCACGTAGACGGCAGCGGGCGACTTGGACGCACTCTGGGGCGTGCGCGATGCGACCGTCACCTCCATGTCGAGCAGATCCTCCAGACTCAGCTCGGTGAGGTCGATTTCGCTCGGCTCCGGGCAGTACTCCTCGGACTCGTGTTCCTCCGCCTGGGCGGCGCTGGATCCGCATAAACAGGCCGTGAGGAGTAGGCCGATCGCGACCTGCTTTTGACCCAGTAGGGACAGAGTACTTCGCCTAGCTTGCATGGTCTTGGTTCCTTCCTGCAGGCAGCCACGATTCGATCGCATCAAAGAGAAGCGCAGAGCGAATCGGCTTAGTCAAATAGTCGTTCATGCCTGCCTCCAGGCACCGTTCACGATCGCCGTCCAGCGCGTTGGCTGTCATCGCCAGAATGGGCACCATCGATCCCTTGCTGTCGAAGTTGCGGATCGCTCGAGTCGCCTCAAACCCGTCCATCACCGGCATCTGGCAGTCCATCAAGATGAGGTCGTAGCTACCGTTGCGCGCCGCTTCGACCGCCTCAGCCCCATCCGCTGCGACGTCCACTCGTAGGCCTGCTTTGCGCAACATGGCTAGAGCGACCTTGCGGTTGACCTCGTTGTCCTCCACCAGCAGCACCTGCGCCCGGAGCCTGAAACTGGATTCATTCAGGCTGTGCCTGGTCAACAACTCTTCGGTGGGCACAACGCTTGCCGGGCGCCCCACGTCCGCGAGGAGTAGCCTGATACAACCCGACAGATCCCGCTGGCGTACAGGCTTGGTCAAGTACGCATCGATGCCATCCTTGGACAGTTGCTTTGCTTGGCTCAGACTCGCCACCGAGCTGATCAGCACCATGGGCGGCTGGGGACTGATGTTCCCTTGGATCCAGCTGGCGAGCTGAAGCCCGTCCTCATCCGGCATTTGGTAGTCCAGCAGGATGAGGTCATACCTGCCTCGGTCCGTCAGGCAGCGGCGCGCCTGTTCCGCGGAATTCGCAGTCTCCGATTCGCAGCCCCAGCTATTCATCGCTCGGGACAGGACGTCCAGGTTGGTGACGTTGTCATCGACGATCAAGATGCGCCGGCCCTCGAGGGATAGGACCGCCGAGATCCCCTCCGTACGCTCCCGTTCGGAGATCCGCATCGGTATTTCGACCGAGAATGTCGAGCCTTTCCCCAACTCGCTCTCGACCCGAATTCGACCGTCCATCAACTCTGCCAATCGGGCCGAAATCGCGAGACCAAGACCAGTCCCGCCGTACCTCCGTGTCATCGAGGCGTCGACCTGGGAGAACGAATCAAAGAGCGCGTCAATTCGGTTCTTGGGGATGCCGATTCCTGTGTCGCGCACTGCAATGACCACATCCGCTTTGCCCTCTTTCACCGGACCAGCGCTAACCGCCAGGCTGATCTCACCAGACTCCGTGAACTTAGCCGCATTGGACAGCAGGTTCAGGGTGATCTGTCTCAGACGCGCCGGATCACCCACCAGCGTGTGCGGCACGGAGGCACGGCTCGAGCAGATGATCTCCACCCCCTTCGCTTCGCAGGTTGGAGACACGATCTCAGCAAGATCTTCGACCAGCGCGCGCAGGTCGAAGTCGATCTCCTCCAGCTCCATCTTCCCAGCCTCGATCTTGGAGAAGTCGAGGATGTCGTTGATGATGACCATGAGCTGCTCTCCGCTCGATTGGATCGTGCGGGCCATGGTCGACTGTTCGCTGTCGAGGGGCGTGTCGAGCAACAGCTCGGTCATGCCGATCACGCCGTTCATCGGAGTGCGGATTTCGTGGCTCATGTTGGCCAAGAACTCCGACTTCACGCGCAGCGCATCAATGGCGGTGTCCCTGGCGTCCAAGAGCTCCACCGTTCTCTCCTTCACCTCATTCTCGAGATTGGCGTGGTGCTCCTGCAGGGACGCGTCCCGCTTCTCAATGCCCTCCAGCATCTCGTTGAAGGCTTCGATCAGCCTTCTGACTTCTACGCTACCGTTGGTCGACATGCGCAGGGCATAGTCGCGCTCAAGACGCACGCGGCCCGCCATGTCGGATAGCTGCAGGATCGGTCCCGTGACGATTCCTTGCATCCGACGGGAAAAGGCCCATGCCAGCACGAGCGCTCCGCCGAACACCGGCAAGAACCCGAGTAGATCGTCACGAGTCCGCGCACTCATCCGCGACAGGTCCGAGGTGAGCCGAACCCAGCCGAGCACCTCTTCGCCAGCAGGACCGTGGATCGGAACCTGGACCACGAGTCCATCCGAGTTGCGATCCCGCGCCCAGCCGAGGCATTCGCTCGGCAGGCTGCTCCCCTCCTCACCAGGCACCTGACTGCTCGCGAAGAGCGCACCCTCTGCGTCGTAGAGACCTGCGGCGACCAGGGCCGCATCCACATGGATAATGCTGAGCGCCTGGGCCGCGAACTCCTCGTCCTGGAACTCCAGCGCTGAAAGGCAGGTATGCCCCAGGCTCTCTGCTTGGATTTCCATGTCGGACAGCAGGTAGTCCTGAGTTCGCTGCCGACTCCCCCATAGTTGGAGGCCGCCGGCAAGAGTGAGACTCACGCTCGTCACAAGGAGGATGATCCCGGTGACCTGGGCCTGGATGGACCAACCCATCCTCTGTGTTTCAGGGGGCCTGCTCATTTGCGCTTGGAGTCCACGAGCTTTGCGAGCTTCAGAAGCTGGGAACTGATGGTCAGGCCGTTGGCCTTGGTTGCTTTGGTGCTGATCTCAAAGCGCACCTTTCCTCCGTCGAGATAGAAACCGGCGAGCGCCCCCTTGCCTGCGAGGCCCTTTTGGTCGGCGACGACGAGAACTGGCTTGCCCTTGAGTCGGTCCATGAACGCCTTGCGCTCCCTCTCCTTCAAGGAGCCAAGGAACACGATGTGCGCTGTCTTGACCTTGGCCGGATCGCTGATGCGTTCGATCTTGAACGGGCGCAACCCGACCTTCTTTCCACCGATGGTCTGGTCGAGAACCTTGCCGAAAGGGTCCTTGCCAACGATCGCCACAGCGATCGGAGCGGTCTTGTCAGAAAACGCGCTCTTCGGCCAGGTCGTGTACTTCGCGAAGTTGTAGAGAAACGCCGCCTTAAGCCCGTACTCGCTCGTTCCGGTCCCGGTTCTATGGGGGCTACTCTCTGCCGACGACGTCGCCAGGACCGAGAGTGGGGCCATCGCAAGAACCATAGCGGCCGCCAATAGGGGGGCCCCCAACTTGGGAGATGAGCGGTGGAAAAAAAGCCGTTGCACGTGGGATCGGGGCGGCCAAAGCGCCCGCCAATGGACCGGTCGGCCGGGAGATCCTGGCTCCCACCTGCTTCTCTCCCCGCGTCCCTCAGCGGGGATTGGACTCTCAGGCGCCCCAAGCCCGGCGAAGAGGCGCAAGACTGCTGCCAACCACCCCTGGGACCGCCATAGGCCGGAACGAGCTCTTCGGTCTTGCTTTGCGAGCCCTTCGCCTGCCGGAGGGCAGCAGCCTTTCGATTGAACGAACGGTCACCGAATCCGGCATCCTTGCGGGCGAAATGCAATCGGCCTCCTCGGACTGACGAGCCTCCACTTCGCCAGGAACCCTACGGCTCGGACCGAAACCCAAAGCCCCCTAACCGGCTTGAGAGCCGGCGACCCCATGCTCCCTGCATCCCCTCGGCAGCTGCGATAGGGACCCCTAACCACTGCAATAACTGGGTTTTGGGACAGTCCGGGTGGACCCCCAGGGGAGACCGGTCCATATTCGGCGGCTTCGGGAAGCGTGGGCTATCCCGGCACCCCTTTACCCCACTGCCAGCAATACCAAGCGATGAGCTCCGCCCTCGACGTCACCGACTCCACCTGGGAGAACGAGGTGATGAACGCCGACACCCCCGTCCTCGTGGATTTCTGGGCCCCCTGGTGCGGCCCCTGCAAGGCCATGGGCCCCTACATCGACAAACTGGCCGAGGAGTACGACGGCAAGCTCAAGGTGGTCAAGCTGAACACCCAGGACAACGTCGAGGTGCCCGCCAAGTACGGTATCACCGCGATCCCGTCCTTCATTGTGATCAAGAACGGTGAGGTCGCCAACCAGGTCGTCGGCATGCAGAAGTACGACGCCCTCAAGGGCGCCGTCGACCCGCACCTGTAGGCAAGCGCCCACATCCATTGCGCGTCGTATTTTTGGGCTCTCCGCCCTTCGCAGTGCCGGTGCTTCAGCGCCTGCTGGACTGCCCGCGACACGACGTGTGCGCGCTGGTGACGCCCCCGGACCGCCCCCGCGGCCGGGGGCGGTCTGTTGTCCGCTCGGAACTGGCAGCCTTGGCCGATGGCGCTGGAGTCAGCGTGATCCAGCCGGAAACCACGCGGGACCCTGCCTTCGCCGAGTCGCTGCGCGCCCATCGGCCGGATGTCCTGGCCGTCGCCAGCTATGGCGAACTGCTGCGCACAGACGTGCTCGAGCTGGCTCCCCATGGGGCCATCAACGTTCACGGCTCGCTGCTACCGCGCTGGCGCGGAGCCTCGCCGGTCCAGGCCGCCCTGCTGGCGGGCGACAGTGAGACCGGCGTCTCGATCCAGCGCATGGTGCTGGCCCTGGACGCGGGCGACGTGCTCCTCGAACGCCGCACAGCCATCCCCCCTGGCGAGACCGCGGGAGATCTCTTCGAGCGCCTCAGCCTGATCGGAGCCGAAGCGTTGATCGACGCGCTGGATGCACTGGAGGACGGCACCGCCACCTTCACGCCCCAGGATGAGAGCGCGATCACGATCTGCCGCAAGCTGACCAAGCAGGCCGGACTGCTGGACTGGAGCGAACCCGCTGAGCTGCTGGAACGCCGCGTGCGAGCCATGCACCCTTGGCCCGGGGCGCGGACCTTTCTGCCGGATGGCAGGGCCCTGGGCGTCCTGGAGGCGCGCATCGTGGACCTGCCGGGAGGAACGGCCCCCCCCGAACCGGGAACGCTGCTGCAGGCCCCGGGCCTCACAATCGCGGCCGGAGAGCGCGCCCTGGAGCTGGTCAAGATCAAGCCCGCCGGCAAAGGGGCCATGGAGGCCGAGGCCTTCCAGCGCGGCGCCCGTCTAGAACCGGGCACTCGCTTCGGCGCGCGGGGCTAGAGAGCGCTAACCTGCGGGCCATGCCGCGCCTTGCTGCCTGGAACATCGTCCGCTACGGCGGACTTGCGCCCCTGAGGGCAGTCGATTCGTTTGCCGCCCAAGCCGGGCTAGACGACCGCGATCGGGCCTTGGTTCGACGGATCGTCGGCACCGAGGTGCGCATGCGCGCGACCCTACGCGCGATCGTAGACCGCTACGCCCGCGGCAAGCCGAGCCCCGATGTCCGCGCCCATTTGCGCCTCGGAGTCGTGCAGCTGCTCTTCCTGGACAACGTCCCGCCACACGCCGCGGTCTCGGAGACCGTCCGTGCAGCCGCGGATTCCGTTGGCCTGTCTCGCGGCCGCTACGTCAACGGCGTCCTGCGCGAGATCCAGCGCCATGCCAAACATGGCAACCTGGGCGCACCCCGTCAGGATGTGGTCGGCCGGCCCTGGTTCCTCGACGAGGCCGTCTTCCGCGACCCCGAAGAGCATCCTTTCCTCTGGGCCGAGGACGCCCTCTCGATGCCAGCGTCCCTCGTCAAGCGTTGGGCAGCTCGCTATGGCCAGGAGCGCGCGTTCGAGCTCGCTCGTCAAGCCATGAACGAGGCTCCGATCTCCGTGCGCGCCAGCGACGCCGACGTCGATTCCCTCCTAGCGGAGTTTGCCGCGCTCGGCATCGACGCCGTTCCCGGCGCGACCCCCGGGCACCTGCGTGTGAGTTCGTCGGACGTTTCGGGAGTGACCGCATCCGAGGCTTTCCAACAGGGCAGGTGCACCATCCAGGGCGACACGGCGGGCGCGGCGGTGCAGCTGCTCGCTCCCAAGTCCGGAGAGCGCATCCTCGACCTGTGCGCAGCTCCCGGCGGCAAGTCGCTCGGCATCGCGGCCAGCGGCGCCAACGTGCTCGCGCTCGACCTGAACGCGCAGCGAATCGCCCGCGCCCGCAGCGCCGTGGAACGTCTACAGCCAGCCGGCACCCTGCAGCTCGCGGCGATGGACGGCACCACCGGCCTGCACCCCGACGTCACCTTTGACGCCGCGCTGCTCGACGCCCCCTGCAGCAACACCGGCGTCCTAGCCCAGCGCCCCGCCGCCCGCTGGCGCTTTGGCCCCAGCGCAATTCGCGAGCTGAAGGAGATCCAGGCCTATCTGCTCGACGACTGTGCAGCGCGCATTCGCCCCGGTGGCCGAATGGTGTACTCAACCTGCAGCCTGGAACCCGAGGAGAACGGCCAGCAGTTGCGTGCATTCCTCGAACGGCACCCGGACTGGACTGCCGGCCCCTCAAGCGAACACCTCCCCCTTCCCAACCCAGAGGCCCCCGATCGCCCCGCTCCGGTGGACGGTGGCTTCGCAGCACTCCTGCAGCGCAGCTAACGCCATGGCTCGACGCCAGCAACGCCAAAACAAGCCCGACCTAACCGCCATCTACGCGTTCATGGGAATCGCTATCGCGGCGATCCTGACCGCCGCCTTCGTCGCGCAGCAGCGCAAGGCCAGCGAGCAGGGTAAGGCGCAGGCTGCGCCGCAAACGCAGCCGGAGGACAACCCCTTCGCCGACCTCGCAGCCACGCCCCCCAAGGTCCCGACCCGCAGGCCGTCTTCCAGCTCTTCGAAGTCTTCCAAGAAGCAGCTCACCGACCTCGCCCCCCCCAGCGTGCTTTCCGCGGCGGTCTGGATGGAGGCTCGCTCCCAGGCCGACATTGCGATGAAGCTGTTGGGCGAAGCGGAGCTTGCGAAGAAAAAGGACCAGTACGCGCTCTACGAGCAAAAGGCAGTCGCGGGCCGTGAGATCCTCGACAAGCAGCTTGAAAACACAGCGGACTGGGAAGCCGAGCTCTTCGAGCAGTACGGGGACAACGACCGCATTGTCGACAAGGTCTCCGCCATCCGTTCGCGCTGGTTCAAACAGGTGGGCAAGTACCGCAAGGTCAAGGTCAACGGTGAGTAACGCTGGGCCCCGCCGTGCGGTAGTCACCGGCGCTTCATCGGGGATCGGGGCGGCTGTCACGCGCCTGTTGGCCGAGCGCGGCTACCGGGTAGCGCTCCTCGCCCGCCGTACCGATCACCTGCAGCGTGTCGCGCGCAACCTCCCCGGGGGCGGGCACCTCGTCCAGCCCTGCGACCTGACCGATGAGGATTCGGTCCGCGCGGCCTACGCCGCCATCGCGGTGAGCTTCTCGGGCGTCGACCTGCTCGTCAACAATGCCGGTGTCGGCTATCGCGCCCGGGTGGAGGAGATGGAGACGGACCTGGTCCGGCGCGTCTTCGACACGAACGTGGTTGGGCTGCTGCTCTCCTGCCGCGAGGCCCTTCCACTGCTGCGCAAAGGGGACCAGGCCGTTGTGGTCAACGTGGCCTCTGTTGTTGGCCGCCGGGGCATCCCCGGCCAGGCGGCCTACTCGGCCAGCAAGGCCGCGGTGTGCTCTATCGGCGAGGCTCTGCGGCTGGAGTGGTCGCCGGAGCAAATCTCGGTCTGCACGCTCAATCCAGCGCTGACGGCGACAGGGTTCTTCGAGGCCCAGGAGAACCCATCCGATCTGCCGCACCCCGACTTGCAGGGTGCAGCCGGCGCTCTGGATGTGGCCGAGCAGGTGCTTGCGCTCGACACCAACCCGCGCCCCGAACGCTCGCTGCGCTGGAAGTGGCGCCTGCTGGGAATGCTCTCGGTACTGACGCCCCGACTCGCCGACCGCACGCTAGCCAAGCGCCTCGGCGGTGGATGGGAAGCGCCCTCAACGCGCTAGTGCGTGGTTGGAGGGGGGCTAGATGGCGCCCCCTGAACGCTCTGTCACTGGACTAGGGCCAAGCCCGGCTAGATCCAGGCCTAGACTATGGGGAACGCTCCGTCGGAGAGCGCCCATTCCCCGCTCCACCCCATGATTCCCGCCGTTCTCGCCCTCACCCTAGCCATCCTGCCCCTCGAAGATCCGGAGCTCACAATCCCCCAGGGCTTCGTCCGTGACGAGCTGCTCGATGAGAGCTTCTGCTACGACTACCTGGAAGCTGGTCTGTCCTTTGGCTCCGATAACGATGGCATCCAACTTGCGGCCAGCTACCGCTTCGAGGACCACTGGTTCGCCATCTTGAACAGTGACCTTTTGGACAGCGATGGCCTGGGGCGCGACCCCGAGACCAAGCGCCTTTCAGCGGGTCTCGGCTACATCTACCCGCACGGCAAGGACTTGCACTTCGTTTCGACGCTCGAATGGGACTATGCGGCCCTCGATTCATCCCTGTCCGGCGCGGTTGGGGGTGAATCCTCCTCCGAGTCGGGCGTCCGCTTTCGTGAGCGCGTGCGCTATGCCGCCAGTGACCGCCTCGAACTCTTTGGAGGCCTGGGCTGGACGAGCCTCGGCGATGACGACTTTCTGGTCGAGTTCGGTGCTGTCTTCGCAACGAGCAACAAGTGGGCCGTAGTCGCCCATGCCCAAGACGATTCCGACCAGCGCGTGACCATCGGCATGCGGTTCGCTTACTAGAATCTGGCTTCCCCCCACCCCTTAACGATCATGCAACTCAACACCTTCCGCAGCCTGTGCCGCTCCCTCTTGGTCAGCGCGCCCCTGTTCGCCCTGCTGGCATGTTCCAGCTCGGGTCCGAAGGCCAAGGCCATCGACAACGCCCTGCTCGCCGATCTCTCGGACGAAGAGCGCGCGCCGATCGCCCTCGCGCGCAGCGCTCGGGACGAAGCAGGTGATGCCCTCGCCGTCGCCGCTAAGGAGCTCAAGAACGCTCCTGAGCGAGTCAAGATGGGCAAGGCGAACCTGGACTCCGAAAAGGCCGCCCACGCCAAGTCCAAGCTCGCGGCCGAGTACGCCAAGAACAGTGGTACCCCTGAGGAAGCCGCGGCCGCTGCGGCGTCCCTCGAGTTCCACTCCGCCATGATGGAAGCGGCCAAACTCGAGGTCGAGCTGAACCAGCGCGAGTACGAGCTGGCCAAGATCTCGCACAAGATGGCCGAGGGGAACCTCGAGCTCGCGGAAGCCAAGATCGAGGCCACCAAGGCGCGCGCCGTGAAGGGCCTGAACCTGGCGGCGACGGCAGAGATCGACCCTGACCTGTACCAGAGCATCGTCGAGAATCGCACGCAGGCCGTCGAGAAGCTGCGTCAGAAGCTGGCCGACAGGAAGTCCGGCATCAAGGAGATGCGCGATCGCGTCGTGTCCTTGCAAAACTCGGCATCTGCTATGGAACCGCGCTAGGCGAGCCCTGTCACGGACTGGGGCTTCGCTAGTCGGAGCGCTCGGAGTCCCCGCGCCGTCCGGGCGCGCCCTGCTGCAGGCGGGGCGCGCCCGGATGGCGTTCCAGCTCGTTCGCTTTGTGGAACATTGGGTATCCTCGCCGCATGCTCGCCCTGATCCCGATGCTGCTCGCCTGCCCGAGCTTTGCCTGCAACGCGCACTCAGCCCCCTGGGGGCCTTCCCAGGATTCCCCCCAAGAAGCCTTCCAAACCGCCCGCGATCAAGTGCAAGAAGCCTTGCGCAAGCGTGATTGGAAGGACGCCGAGGCGTTGATCCTGACCCAGCTTGAGGCCCACGGGGGCGCGGATTTCGTGCGACCCTACCTCGTCGGGATCGAGGAAGACCTGCGTCGCGCCATGTTCTGGCAAACAGCCGATGTACCCGACTCCGACGACCTGATCACCGGAGACCTACTGCGCTACAGCCCGTCCAGCGGACAGATCCGAATTCGGTATCGCGCGGACAACGCCGGTGACTTCGTGCAAGAGGGACAGCTCTATGTGCACCCTGCATTCTTCGCCGACGATTGGACCATCGAGTTCAAGGGTCGCAGCGACGAGCTGCGTCAGGCTGCCCTGATCCTCAACTTCGACTCGGAGGTGTTCTACGTCCTCCAGATCGGATCCTCGATCAAGGGTGAATCTGTCTACTACAAGCACACCCTCAGCCGGCTCAACGCCAAGGGCCGGGGGAAGCAGCAGATCCTGGAGCAGCTGGACCCTAAGAAGGAGCGCAAGGCGGGCGACACCGTCACGGCCAAAGTCGCGGTGAGCGAACGGAAAATCATCGTTCATTACGGCGGCCGCAAAATCATGTCGGTGGACAACCCGACCGGCTCGCTGGGAACGATGGCATGGTTGTCCGACCAGAAGCGGGCCTTCCGACCCTTTGGCCAGTTCATCGTGGACGGCAAGGTCGACACCGGCTGGATGACCGGGTTGCTCGATGCCGCCGTTGCTCGCAGTCGAGCAGCCTTCGATGAGTCCTGGGAGCGGCCCGCAGCCTTCGACGCCTGGCCGACTCTGGAAAGCGACGGCGAGGGGGAGCTGGACCTCGAGCAGGTCCTCGCACGGGTGCAATTCGTCACCGACTACCGCAACATGGCCCAGAAGGCCAACGTTGACAAAATCCGTGAGCTCTCGCGCAAGGGTCGCGGCCAGGTCCGGTCACTCTTGGACGATCTCAACGAGAAGGGCGACAAGCTGGTGAGCCCCAAGGCGCTCGGGATGCTGACCCTGGAGCTTGGGATGAAGCTCGACCGGCCGTCTCTCGCGCTCGAATCCCTATCTCGAGTGGAGTTCGCAGACGGCAGCGAGCTGGACCAGGCCCTACTGACCGCCGACCTCACGGCGATGGCGGGCCAGCTCGAAGTGGCCGAGTCCCTGTTCGCGGAGCTGGCCCAGAGCGAACCGGACCTGACCTACGCCAAGCGACGGCAGGCCGAAT
>CAYWNK010000178.1:0-13595 GCA_964459495.1 uncultured Planctomycetaceae bacterium | reverse complement strand
ACCTTCGGCGAAGCTCAGGATGTTGTCGCCAAAGAAGTAGCGCGCGCCGGCGGGGGTCTGCTGGGGGACTGCTTTTTGGGCGGAGGCGGGCACGCGGCCCAGGGCGAGCAGGGTGCCGGCCGCGATGAGCACGAGCAGCGGGAGGGGGAGGCGAAGATTCATGGCCAAATCACTTCGGGACAGGGGTCCCGGCTGGCGGAACAGGAGGGAACGGAATCGAGACGCGAGCGAGCCATGGTAGCCGCTCGCTCGGGGCCGCCGGCCGGGTAGACTCATGTCCCTACGTCGCTGCCCTTTCTCTCTCCCCCCGCCTGCGCTGTGACCCAATCCCCCGACCGTGCCGCCCCGTCTGGACCGCCCACTGGACCCGTTGGGGTCATTCCCGCCGCCGGCAAGGGCCTGCGTCTGGGGCTGCCCTACCCCAAGGAGCTGTACCCGATCATCCGCGGGGGCCGCTACAAGCCGGTGGCGCAGCACATCCTCGAGAACATGGTCGCCGCCGGGGTCGAGCATGTGGTCTTCGTGATCAACGAGACCAAGCACCAGCTCGTTGGCTACTTCGGGGACGGAGCGCGCTTTGGCTGCCGCATCAGCTACGTCTACCAGGATCCCGACCGCAAGGGGCAGGGGGGCTCGGCGGGCCTCGCCGAGGCGCTGGACGCGGCCTACCACCTGTTCCAGGGGCGTCAGGTCGTATTTGGGATGGCCGACACGATCATCCAGCCCATCGATTGCTTCGGGCCCCTGCTGCGGAAGCAGGAGGGCCAGGACGTGGACGTGCACCTGGGGCTGTTCCCGACCGACACTCCGCACCTGGTGGGCATCGTCGACCACGACGGCAACGGAGGGGTCAAGGCGATCCTCGACAAGCAGCCTCCCCAGGATCTCTTCGACATGTGGGGCATCATCGTGTGGGGGCCGCGCTTCGGGGACTACTTGCACGAGCGGGTGGCCAACGACGAGGCGCCCGACTTTGCGACGATTCTGAACGGCGCGCTGGCCGACGGGCTCGAGTTCCGCGGCAGCAAGCTGCTCGGCGGCAACTACACCGACGTGGGGACCTACGAGACGATCGAGCTCCTCGAGCAGGGCCAGCAAGGTGGCGAAGCGTGAGCCAAGGGGAGCACGAGGGCCTCGATCTGGGGCCGGTGAAATCGATCAGCGTGTGCCTGCCCGTCCTAAACGGGGAGGCATTCTTGGGACGTGTGCTCGAGGGGCTGGTGCAGCAGCAGTGCAGCATCCCCTGGGAGTTCCTCGTCGCCGATTGCGGCAGCACCGACAGCACGCTGGAGTTGATCGCGGACGCGGCGAAGCGCATGCCCGGGCCGGTTCGCGTGCACGGCATCCACCGCACGGAGTTCAATCACGCGGACACGCGCAACCTGCTGATCGCCCTGTCAGACGCTGACCTGTGCGTGGTGATCACCGACGATGCGATCCCCGTCGGCACGGACTGGCTCGAGACCATCGCCAAGGTGTTCGATGATCCGAACGTTTGGGCGGCTTACCTGCGCAACACCCCGCGGCCGGAGGCGGACGTGCTTGCGCGTTCCCTGTCCGAGCACGACGAGGGCTACGCGGCGGGCAGCAAGCTGGTCCGCTTCCCCGACTACGGAACCTTCGAGGAACTGGGCGGGGACGAGCGGCGCAGCCTCTTCAACTACAACGACACTGCCTCAGCGCTGCGGCGCAGCGTCTGGCAGCGCTTTCCCTATCCGCGCTGCGACTTTGGGGAGGACGTGCTCTTCGCCCGGGGCATCCTGGAGGGTGGTGGGGCGATCCAGTACACCGATCGCGCCGTCATCCACCACAGCCACGAGTACGGACCGGAGGTGCTCGAAGCGCGCTTCAGCGAGGACTCGGCGTTCAACGCGATGTGGCTCCAGCGGGTGCTCGTCGCGAAGGACAAGGACATGGAGCCCATGGTCGAGCGATTGCTCGACGCAGACGAGGAGTTCCTGAAGGACGAGGGCTATGCGGGCGAGGAGCTGAAGATCGAGCTCGAGCGCGCTCGGCTTCTGCGCGAGGCCATTATCCGCGGATCGCGGAAGGGCTCGAAGGAAACACGGCGATTCACCCTTGGTGCTTTGCTGGAGGGCCCGCGCCCGGCGATTCGCTGGCGCTCGGCGGCGGGCGGTCTCGGGGCTTTTGAAGGCCTGAAGGAGACTTTGGACGCTCTCTCTGCCGCGGGCTGGGACGTGGCCGAGGGCAGCGCGGCGGAAGCGCCGTCGCAGCCCTGGCTACCCGCGGTGCAGATCCTCGCTGGGGTCGATGACTCGATGCGCGAAGCATTCGAGGAAGCTGCGAACAGGGACCGTCCCACCTTGGTGCTGGTGACCCAAGAGCAGGCAGAGGCATTCGGAATGAAGAAGGCGGTGCACTCCGCCTGGGAGCTGGCCTTGCCCGAGCGGGTGCCGTCGCCGCCCTTTGGGGACCTGTGGTCGAAGGTCGTGACGGGCCAGCCACTAGAGCTGTACACCTGGCGCAGCGAGGAGCAGGTCGACGAGCTGCGCGGCGCGGGTCGGGGCGTTGTGGAAGACGCGTCCGCGGAGCGGCTGCGGGTCCTGCCGGTGCGGCTGCGGATGATCGCCGCCCGTTCTCTGCGGGCGCGCCCGCACATCCGTTACGACCAGCCGGGGACGATGGCGTCCAAGCTGGAGGACGGCGCGCGTTTTCTGGACCCGGTCCGGATCCTGATTCCCGAGGGCGGCGCGGCGGAGTGGGACATCACCGACGCGGGCAGCGGCCACCGGATCCTGCTGCTGCAGGTCGAGGGTCTGGACACCGAGAAGGACGTGCTGCTCGGCGGCCGTCTGGTGCTGAACGGCCAGGTGATCGCGGGCGTGGGCTGCTTCCGGATCGCAAGCGACACCGAGTGGCGCACCTACCGCATCCCGATGATGTTGGAGCCGGGCCAGAACACGCTGCGCATCGAAGGCTTCATGCCGGAGGGGTCGCCCACAACGCTGCGCGTGCTCCGGGTAGCGCTGCTGGACCTGGCGGCGCCGCGGCGCAATCACAGCGCCTTCGAGAACACCTTCGACCAGCGTGGCCACGACTCGACGCTGGACGCGGTTCCACGCGGCGGCGAGTGGCAGGACGTGGACGCGGTCCTGCTGGGCCCTAAGGCCGGAAGTGCCACCTTCGCCATCGACGGCCACCTGCCGGGGGACTACGACTGCCGCCTGGCGCTCAACTTCACCCCCGACGAAACCACGGTGCTGATGCACGGACGCTTGCTGGTGGACGGCGTCGCGACGGCGCGCATCGGTCCCGTGTCCTGCCCGCCGGGCGGGGGCAACGTGGAGCTACGCTTTAGCGTGCGGCTGCCCGGCGGCCGGGCCGAGCTGCGCTTCGAAAACCGCAAACGGCCCTTCGGTCCCCTGGGTTTCCTGCGCATTCGCCGCCTGGTTGTGACCCCCAAGAAGGACGGGGTGGCCCCCGTTCCCACCAAGCTGCAGCAGTTCCTGCAGCTTCCCCCGCGCATTGGCGTTTGACTTGCCGCCTCACCTATCCCATCCATGACCGGTAAGCCCCGCGACTTCTCCGACCTCGCTGTCGAGGCGCGTCCCGCCCTTTCAGACGCGGACCTCCCCGAGGTCTGCGTCATCGTCGTGAACTGCGACGGCCGCTCGATGACCGAGCGCTGTCTCGAGACGCTCGGAAAATCCGACTACCCCTCTGCCAAGGTCAAAGTCGTCGTCGTCGACAACGGCTCCCAGGACGGCAGCGTCGCCTGGCTGCAGCGCAAGCACCCTGATGTTCACGTGGTGGCCAACGACCGCAACCTGGGCTTCACGCCGGCCTGCAACCAGGGCGCGGCAGCGGCGGGGGAAGCCAGCGTGCTGGTGTTCCTGAACAACGATGTGCGCGTGGAGGCTGCCTGGCTACGGGAGCTGGTCAGCCCGGTTGCCCGCGGCGACTGCGCGGCGACGGGCGCCCAGATGCTGAACTCCAGCGGCGAGCGCCTGGACCACGCTGGCGGCGGCACGAATTTTCACGGCATCGCGGTGGCCAGCGGCTACGGCGAGGTGCCGGGCCCTGAGCACAAGGTCCCCCGCAAGTGTCTTTTCGCCTGTGGCGGCGCGATGGCGATGGACACGAAGGCCTACCACGCCATCGGCGGCTTCGACGACGAGTTCTTCGCCTACTACGACGACCTCGACATCGGCTGGCGCACAAACCTGGCGGGCTACGAGGTGCACTACGCGCCCAAGGCCATCTGTTCCCACGACCACTCGGGCACCAGCCGTCGTTTCCCCAAGGAGCAGATCCGTCTCCTCCAGGTGCGCAACGCCCTGCTCTGCTGCGTCAAGAACTACGGGGATCGCTTCTTCGACGCCCTCTGGCCCACCATTCTCTCGGTCGCCGTCCGCCGCCAGTGGGTCTTCACCCGCATCACCGACGTCTCCGAGTTCCGCATTGAGGACGCCAACGTCCGCCAAGCCGCCGGCCCCGCCGCCCGCGCCAAACGCGCCGCCCTCTCCACCCTCGGTCTAGGCGGCACCTATCCCCTGGACCGCATCGCGATGGGGGACCTCATCGGTATCAACGACGTGCTCGGCAACTGGAACCACTGGATGGAGGTGCGCGCCAAGGTCCAAACCCTGCGCAAGACCCCCGACGAGGACCTGTTCCCCCTCTTCGAGAACCCCCTCTGGTGCATCGAAGGCGAGAAGGGCTACGTCGAGATCCAAGAGGCGATGCTCCGCCGGGCGGGCGTGTGGGACCTACTGAAGTCCCACGAGCGCGAGGGCCCGGAGCCGTTCAAGTAGGGTGGAGTCGGGCTCGGCGGTCGCGCACTGCAGATGGGATCAAGATCCACAGGTCCGTGCTCGGCTCTTGACGGGGATTGCAGCGCCTCTGTGGGGCATCGCTGTTGGGGGCGAGGCACTGGCAAAAACCGGCAGCTCCCTCAGCAAGCAGGGTGAGGGCAGGCGTTGTGCCCGTTCCGAACAGGGGCATCGCCCAATTGGGTTGGTTGACTATCTGACGGTGCCTGGAACGGGGGGGAGCCTGGGCGTCATGGACTTGTTGGAAGCTGCTCGGACGGGACTTGGCCCGCGTGATCCGTTGGAGATCATCTCTGCACGCCTGGAAGAAGGTGAGCCCGGTGAGGTGGTCGTTGAAGTGGCCCATCAAGGAGGTGGTGGCCCCTGCCCGACGTGCTCGGTGGCTTGCCCCGGCCATGTCTCGCAGCGTCGTCGCTGGAGGCACCTGGACATGTGGTGGTACAAGACTTGGCTTGAAGCTGGTGTGCCACGAGTCGAGTGCGGCGAGCACGGAATTCAGCAGCTTCAGCACCCCCTTCGAGAGCCGTGTGATCGACATTCCTTGATGAAGTCGAGTAGGGAGCGAGCTCGCCAGCTGGAATCAGAGCCAGCGAGCCCTACTGGTGGTTCTCTCTAGGGGGTACAGGTGAACCCCTCAGGGCAGACGCGGCATGTACGCACGTCTCTGCCTGCGCGGGTGAACACGAATCCTACTGGGTCGTGAAGGTTCTTTCGATCGACCAGGTCGGCAAGGGGCCTGCGCACAAGAACGCGTCGTTGATGTCGTACCCTGTGAGGTCTTGGGCGATCTGAAAGCCGTATGTCGTCTGGGAATCCAGGCCGGGGATCGTCGCGCTGAGGGTCGTGGTGCCCGGCGGGGGGAGCAGTACGGTGTGGTACTGGTAGTTCAGTCCATCGGTTCCAATCGGCCTGTAGCGAATCAGGGTTCTCGCGGGCTCGTCCCTGGCATCCGAACAGATCGGTGGGACCATGTCACTGAGCTTGAGGATCTGCCACGTGAGAGTGTCGCTCGCAGGATCGAAATTCAGTGTGCTGTGGTCCACGCTGGTGTTCATGTAGGAGATTTTTGTTCTCCACTCTGTGGCCGCATAGTTCGCAGTCGCTGGCGGGCCGCCCGTGAAGGTGACGTCGCCTACGTTGCCGTCTTCGATGGCGAGGAGCCAGGCGAAGCCGTAGCCGTCCACGCTGAAGTCTTCCATCTCGTAGGCCGTGACCTGGTGGTTGAATTCGGCACCGGTCAGCGTAGTCGGTGTGCCTCCATTCAGGCGGTGAGCGATGTGCATGCCATCGATCAAGGTGTTGGATGAGTACCTGGACTTGAACCCGAGCTGGTTGTTCCAGAGGTCCAGGTTTCGTACCTCCTGCTGCACACGGATTGGCTCATAAATCAGCGTGTAGTCGTCGCCGTAACTGTTGTCCTTTTCTGCATAGAACGAGTTGGCGACTGCGTGATTGAATCGCATGCGAAAGCCAGCGAAACAGGCGTATCCCTGAAGTCCACTCATCTCCAAGATGGGAAGGTCGGCGAGGACGACTTCCCCCGTACTCGTCCAGGTGCGAACCTCTGCCGGGGCTGGAATGTTCGGCGGATCGCTAACGAACCTGTAGGCCTCCACCGCGTCGGCATAGGGGATCCCCACGTATCTGCTGGGGTCCTCATCTGCGGCGCCGGTCGTGAACCAGATCATGCCTGTCCCACTGCACGAGCTGGCGATGTTGTCGGTGACTTGGATCAAGGGGCCTTGGAACCAAAACCCATCGCCTGCCCAGCCAAAGTCACTGAGGGGTTGGGGGCGCTCTTCACTGTCGAAAACCAAGCGGGTAGGGAAGTACTGGGTGTCCGCTGGGTCGGTGCTCGGTTGCCCTTGATTGTCGACGCGGACACCCGTCCCTCGGATCGCCACGTTGCCGGTGAAGGACCCAAGCTCATTGCCGGCTTCGGTCACGAAGCCCGAGCCAGCAAAGTCATAGGCAACGTTGTCGACAAAGTCGACGTGGCTGCCATGGTTGACAAAGCCCCAGCCGGGGCTGCCCCATGCGACGCAGCCTTCGACCCGGGTAGGTGAAGCCATTCCAGGCTGATATCCATTGCGATGGAAGTGGACGGAATAGCGTCCTCGCCTGTTTTGGATGTCGGCGTCAGCGACCAGCTCGAAAGTCCAGGTGTCTTCGTTGATCGTCACCTTGCGATCGTCCAACGGAATGCGCTTGTCGGTCCGACCGAAGTCCTTGAAGGACGCGTTTTCGATGACCACATTGCTACTCCGCGACATGAAATGTCCACGCCTCCTCATCGGAGCGCTGTGCTCGGAGTAGATGCGCACGTTGCGCGTGAGATTGACGGCATGGAAAGGCTTGTTCGCGTCTGCTCGCTGATGGAGGTGTTCGGGCGTGGTGCCGAGGACTAGCTCTCCTGGCAAGCCGTTCTTGATCGTGAAGAGCTCGTCTTCCAGCGGACCTCTCTGCAGGAACCGCGTCCCCGCAACGACGATTTCGTCGTCGTCAGACCAGTCGACCACGGGGGCTGCTGAGTTAAGGTGGTTGACGGAGATCGTCGTAGTTGTGGGATCCACGCTTCCGCTGACTTCGGCGACGTGGGTTTTCGCTGCCCCGAAAATGGCGACCTGGCCATCCGAATCCACAAAGAGGCCGCGCGTGACCTGCTTTGGGTCGTAGGCTAGGTCAAAAGGTCGGTCTGGGTGGACGATCGCGATCTCCGCAGCGACGTGGGACTGGACTGGGTTGGAGGCTCCACCGATCAGGAGATGGCCATCGTTTCCGATGTAGAGCGAGCCCGTTCGCAGTCGGGTATCTTGCTGAATGACGAATCGGAGGGTTCCCTCGACTCCCACGTAGAGGTGCCGATTCGGCAACTGCGTTCGGATCTTGACCTCGTACGGTTCCGGGATAAGGACGACAGAGTTCGTGAAGGGGACGTGATCCTGCTCCCATGTGGCGGCTTCATCCCAAGGACCGGATTGCTTGGCTACGAAGAGGCCACCTCTCGTGACCCCGGTTGTCGTGGATGAGATGAGGGGCGGGGTGGCGGGAGGGCCTGGCCATTGGGGCGCGGCGGAAGCGCTGCTGGAGGCAAGAAGAGGGACTGCAAGAACCGCGAGCCATGGTGAAAAGAAGGGTCTCATATGTGATGCGAGTGTTGGGTTGGGATCGGATGCGGGAGCGACCGATCTGGCATGGAGGTACAGGTGAGTCGATCCCCGTCGCGTTCTTTCAATCTCGATTTCTTTCGTGTTCTCCAGAGAGCATCGTGCAGGGCCGCGCGCACCGAGCATGAGTGGTCAGCGACCAGGCAAAGGCGGGTTTGGGTCGATACGTTTCAGCTTTCTTGGAGAGTTTTGCGCTGGCCGTTTCCCGGCGAGCCCGCCGGAAAAGAGGGGCCACAGAACGAGGTCACCAGGTTGTAATTGGGTTCGATGAACCACGGTGACTTCGACAGTGTCTTGACCCAGCAGCGCTTCATTCGACGACTTGCTCGGGACTTGCTGGGGAATGGAGACGGGGTTGACGACCTGGAGCAGGAGGTTTACTGCCGGGCCCTGCAGTATCCACCGGACATGAACCAGCCCTTGCGCCCGTGGCTGGCGACCGTCATGCGCCGGATCGTGCAACGTCGCTGGCAGCGCGAGGGGTATCGGCGCTTCTCGGAGGAACGCAGCGCGCGCAACCGATTGGTCGATCTTTGGCCGGCGGAAGAGAACCCGGGAGGCGAGGTTGTGCGCCGGGCCGTCCATCGGCTGGACCCCGAGAGTCAGCAGCTTCTGGCCGACATCTACGGTGCCGATTTGTCGATGAGCGAGCTTGCCAAGCGCAAGAGCATGCCGCCGGAGACCCTGCGCTCTCGGCACCATCGGGTGATTGTGCGTCTCCGTGGCATGCTTGACGACGAGCAGGGAGGGAAGCGGAGAAGCTGGGCCCTGCTCTTGGAGCCGCTGCTCAAGGTCACCCGGTCTTCGAATCGCTGGCAAGGGCGGATGGTCGCTGCCTGCGCCTGTTCGCTGCTGGTCATCGGGCTTGCGGTAGGTCTGGGGTGGGTGACCTCCATGGAGCCTTCGGGTGCGCTGCGCCGGGCGACATCGCCGCTGGCTTCGGTCGACTTGGCCGAGAGGAGCCAAGTCAGCTCGCGGATACCCAGCACGCTCCAACCGAACGATCGACCCCAGCTTTCGATGGGGGAGGCCGCAGCGCTTGACGCCATCCCATTGGAGATCCTCGTGACCGATGACTTCGGCACGCCGGTCCCCGGGGCGTTGTTGTTTGCGACCCTGCCGGAGTCCTCCCCAGAGGAATGGGACCGAATCGGACAAAGCAACTACCACGGTTTCGCCTCTGTCGATTCCTATCCCAGCCGGGGGTGGATATGGGCGCAGGCGCCAGACGGGCGCCAGAGCCATGCTGTCCATCTTCGGAGGGTCGGGGCTAGGACGGCGCTGCGCCCTCTCGAGCTGGCCGTGGAACGCACAAACCACCACCTGGTAGGAAGGGTGATTGATGGGGACGGGAAGCCTCTCTCGGGCGTCCGGGTCATCCTGCCTTTCTCCTGGGGCAGAACGCGCCGGACGATGAGTGGCCACCTGATCTGCCCGAGCCCTTTGCGGACCGTGACCACAGCCGCCGATGGCCGCTTCGAGTTTCGGGAGATCGTCAAGCGACCACAGTGGGAGGTGGGATTGAGGCACCCGGAACTCGGTCACATGAGGACCGCCCTACAAGCTGGAGTCTCCGGCGGAGTTGACCTGCCGTTCCTTGCGCCCGTGCAGGTCAGTGGGCGCATTCTAGGATTGGACGGTCAACCTATCGTGGGTGCCGAGGTCGGGCTCCGATACCGCGGAGCCCAGGATGGGGGGAGCTGGGAAGCGGTCTCAACCGGAGCGAACGGTGGGTTCCTCTTGGATCGTGTGCCACGGGGTGACTACCTGGTTGAAGTGCGCAAGGGGCAGCTAGCGCAGTGTGCGGCTGTCGAGGTCGTGGGGCAGGATCTCTACGTCGGGGATCTCCGTCTGGCAGTTCGCTCAGGCCTGTATGGGCGAGTGCTGGGGCCCGAAGGAGCGCCGCTGGTCGGCTGGCACGTCTGGCACCGAAGTCCGTTCTTGGTGGGGAGCTCCGCCGACGCGATCGAGGGACTACGTCAGCTGGACGTCCCGCATGCGAAGACGGATGAGGAGGGGCGTTTCGCATTCGGATCCCGGGCTACTGGCCGCCGCATCCTCTGGGTGACCCCACCAGGCCAAGCGACCCCCTATGCAGCCGCGGCGGAGGTTCTCGAAGTGACCAGCCGCCCCCTTGGTGAACCATCTGAACCTGTGATCCTGCGGGTTGGGGCGCTCGAAAGACCAAGCGGCGCAATCGAAGGAACCATCGCCATCGACCCACAGGTAACCGAGGGGTGGGTGGTCGCGTGTTCGGGAAGCAGGCTGTTCCAGCCGAGGTTCGCGGTTTGGGAGCCCGAGACTGGTCGTTTCCGCTTCGAGGCTCTACCCGCCGGGCACTACCAGGTACAGATCGCACCACGGGCAAGCACGGGCTGGGTCCCTGATTTCGAAGAGCATGGGATCGAGGTTGTCCAGGGCCGCACGAGCACGGTTCCTACGAATGGGATGAGGGCTTCGCCCTCCCTGGTGTTGACCGTGGATCGGTCCGATGGCGTGCGCGTCGAAGGGTTGCGTCGAGCGGTGCTCTACCTCGAGGGTCGCAGAGCTCTCGACCTCCTCCGGGAAGGAGTGGGGGAGTGGACACCGGGAAAGCTCGTGCTCGGCAAGGCGCCAGCCGGCCAGGGCATTCTGTGGCTGCGCGATCTTGGAGGTCATGGTGCGTTCCTTCCCTACTCGATCGAGGGGCAGGGAGTCGTGACGCAGTCCTTGGAGCTCAAGGAAATTGACCCATGGGTCCTGAAGGTGCCTTTGACCCTGGAGCAACGCAACGCGGGCACTCTTCGGATCAGCGTTCATGACGCTCAGGGAAGCACTGTAGGCATCTACGCCAACGCGCGTCGCGGGACGCGGAATGAGGCCCGGTCGGTCAGGGCCTACACGGAGCCTGGGCTCCACGAAATTCGTATTCGCCACGATGGCGAGACGGAAGTGCGAGAGGTCCTCTTGGAGGCGCGGGATTCAGTCAGCCTGCCAGGCGAGGATGCCCAGCCGACCCGCGGCAGGGCTCGTCGAGCCTCACGGAAAAGACCACGCTAGTCCCATGCTCTTGACCTACTGTACCGAAAACGCGCGAGCAGCGTCCTGGTCGTCGGTGTGGCGCAGAACGAACTGGGTCGTGCCGGGTGCAATGCCGGCGGGCTTCGTCGAGCAAGAGAGCCTGGGGCAGGCAGTGGCCCTTGAGCGGCTCTTCGCCGGGATCTTCGACAAGGATCTTGTTCACGACGAAGCCGAGGGTCTGCAGGAAGCCGGGGCTCCCGGGGCCGGTGATCAGGAAAAAGCGTGCAGGTGGTTCGCACATCAGAGTACCTGCGTCGACTTGTGCGTCATCACGAGGCTGCCGACGAAGGTCTCGAAGCCCCTCCTCCTTGGGAGGGCATCACATGGATTCTGGACCTCCTCCCACACCATCCACGCAACGCTCTCGAAGTACTCGGGAGCAATCTGGGAGGGTACGTATCAGCCTTGCCGGATGGTCGCATCCACAGCCTTGCCGTTGCAATCGAGGTGATTCGCACTCGGTACATCGCCACACCACCTAGCACTCGCGATGCTGCTGGCTGGATTCACCAAGAATCTCCGCACGTCCTCGGGTATCTAACCGAGAGCCTCTGTGACTCGATGGGCTACCGGACCATACTGACCGAGGAAAAAGGGGCGGTGGTAGAGACGTCATCGCAGAGAAGAGCATCGCTGGCCAAGCCGAGACCTTTTCATCCAGCGCAAGGGTTCCGTCGACCCCGTTGGCGACCGATACCTGCACATTCTACTGGGGTTCGTCGAGTCGAGAGACAGCACCGCAACTCGCGGCGTGCTTGCCACCACGAGCTCGTTCACGAAGCCAGCATGGAACTTCGCGGGTGTCTATCCGCGCATCGAACTTGTCGGCGGCGAGACACGCGTCTTGCTCCTGAACGAACACCTTGGCACCGAGTTGGTGCGCCGCATTGAGATGCTTGACGCTGAGTCAAAGCGCAATTAGGCATCCCTCTGAAGCTCCACAGGGGGGAGACTAAGTTGAGGGCATTGGGGCAGTAGGGTGCCTGGGAGGGGCGAGCGGGCGATGGTGGAGGGCAGTTCAGACAGGGGAGTCGGCCCTGTGCTCATGTCGAGCGTGGCAAATGCCTTGATCTTGAGTGCCCCGGCAGATCTCGGGCCTGAGCAATGGTGGGTGAGGGGGGCCGAGGTGCATAAGCATGCGAGAACCTGGCCCGCCCCTCGCAATTCCGGAGAGACCGGCTGCCGGCAAGAACTGGGTTGGCTGCGTTGAAAGAGCGGCCAGTCGAACTCGGCCTGCGGCGACGAGCGAGCGGGGTCGAAGGAGTAGTGCTCCGTGCGTGAGCCGAGGTGGCTGAGGAAGCGGAGTTTGGGGGCGGGAGCGGGGGCTATAGCTGTTGGCCAATTCCGCGCTTCCGTGATACAAAATAAAAGTCGTATCCCAACCAAGGAAACCCATGCTACTCGCATCGCTCGCATCGCTCGCATCGCTCGCATCGCTCGCATCGCTCGCCACCCCCTCCGTTCCGGACTTCTCCAACGAGCTCACCCCCGACTGGCGCGGTTGGGAAAGCACCGACTACGCCGCTTGGCGGGACTGGTCAGGGTTGGATCCCACCGGCTTCATTGCTACCCCAGATGACCCGGCCACGACTGCGGGGCCCGACACGCGCATCTCTACGGCGGGTGTCCCCCTGGTCATCGATGGCAACGGCGACCTCTGCTACCCCAACCCGCCAAGCTCTGGCTTCAATCTGCACTTCCAGTCCCCGCGGCCGATCCACGAGATCCTTCTGCAGGTCAGCTCTCCTACCGCATCCACCACCATCGCCTACGTTGAGTACTTCGCTTCGCCACCGGATACTGACAATGCGGGACCCGTCGAAGTCATCGACCTCTCACCCACCGAGCGTGCCTTTCGCTTCCGGCTGCGGGCACGGGGCCTGGGAACGGCCGCCCTGGGAGATGTCTCCAGTGGGCTCATTCGAATCAAGAGTTTCTGCTTGGATGCGGTCACTCTGGACGTGCGCTATGAACTGGACGGCGAATTCCAACCCCAAGGGTGTCCGTACCCCAACATCAACTCCGGGTTTCATGTTGCTGCCGTCGATGCAGGTGGGTCCAGCGTGGCAGCGGACAACCAATTCCGCTTGACCGCCTCGGGCATCCCGCCCGGCAAGTTCGGCTACTTCATCGCCTCACAGACTTTCCAGTGGACGCCTTGCCCCTCCTGTTCTGATGGAGAACTATGCATCGCCGGCGACGTTGCTCGCCTGTTGCCTGTCCAACTGTCCGGGCCGGATACCGCTTTCCACCGCTTTGTGGACTTGACCGCCATTCCCCTGATTCCAAGTGTACCGGTGGTGGCCGGCAGCACCTGGCACTTCCAGGCGTGGTACCGGGACAACAACCCGGGACCCACTAACAACTTCACCCTGCCCCAAAGTGTGACGTTCCTGTAGCAAGTCTCTTGCCCTTGGCTAGGGCGTAAAGTCCCTGGAGGATTCCGCAGGATCCACAACCTCCAGGGGCAGCCCCCCCCGTTGGGACCCCTAGTGTCCTGAGTCAGAAGTTCTGAGGCAGAAACGTCGAACGGAGTCGAGGATCTCGTCCGCCGTCTTCGTCCAGCGGAATGGCT
>CAYWNK010000177.1:0-13607 GCA_964459495.1 uncultured Planctomycetaceae bacterium | reverse complement strand
ATCCCCCCCAGATCATGACTCCCACGCTTGCCAAGCGCATGTCCGTCCTCGGGACGGAAACCGCCTTTGAGGTGTTCGCCAAAGCCAAGGCCCTCGAGGCCCAGGGCAAGAACATCGTGCACCTGCACATCGGCGCCCCGGACTTTCTCACGCCCCCCCACGTGGTGGAGGCGGGGGAGAAAGCCCTGCGTGACGGCTACCACAAGTACACCCCTGCCAAGGGGCTTCCCGAGCTGCGCGACGCGGTGGTGGACAACATCCGTGAGTACCGCGGGGTCGAGGTGAACGCCGACCAGGTGTTGATCGTCCCCGGCGGCAAGCCGACGATGTTCTATGCACTGTCCATGTTTGCCGAGCCGGGGGCAGAAATTCTGTATCCCAACCCGGGCTTTCCGATCTACGAGTCCCTGATCCACTGGTTCGGGGGCACCCCGGTTCCGATCGAGCTCACCGAGGACGCGGGCTTCTCTTTCAGCGCTGACAAGGTCCTGGCCAAGATCACGCCCAAGACCAAACTGCTGATCCTAAACACCCCGGCCAACCCCACGGGGGGCGTCGTCCAGCGCTCCGAAATGGACGCGCTCGCCAAGGGCCTGGAGGAGCACCCCCACGTGACGATCCTGTGCGACGAGATCTACTCGCGCCAGCTCTACGACGGGGAGGAGCACGTGTCGATCCTGCAGTATCCAGCCCTGGCGGACCGCGCCATCGTCCTGGACGGCTGGAGCAAAACCTACGCCATGACGGGCTGGCGCTTGGGTTACGGCGTTTGGCCCAAGGGGCTGGTCGACCACGCCGAGCGACTGCAGATCAACTCGACGTCGTGCGCCAACGCGGCCACCCAGGTGGCGGCCATCGCCGCCTTGCGCGGGCCCCAGGACGCGGTGGACGAGATGCTGGTCGCCTTCGACGAGCGCCGCAAGGTGATCCACGCCGAGCTGAACAATATCCCCGGGTTCTCCTGTGTGATGCCCAAGGGCGCGTTCTACGCGTTCCCCAACACCAGCGGCACCGGGATGAAGAGCGCCGACCTCGAGCACGCCTTGCTCAATGAGGCTGGCGTGGCCTGCCTGTCCGGCACGGCCTTTGGCGCGTTGGGGGAGGGCTACATGCGCTTCTCCTACGCCAACAGCAAAGAGAACATCGTCGAGGGCCTGCGGCGCGTGAGCGCCTACCTAGCCTCCCGCGCGTAACGCCGCCAGTCCCCACGGCGTAGGCCCTGACGAATTCGCCGGGGCCAGCGCCATCTCCTCCTCCATCCTCCTGCCAAGGCCCGCCTCCCCGGGCGCCACCACTCCATCGATGGGCATCTTCAAGGCCTACGACATTCGCGGTCTCTATCCCTCTGAGCTCGACGAGGACACCGCCCGAAAGATCGGCCACGCCTTCGCGCGCCTGCTCTCCGCCAAGCGACTGCTCGTCGGCCAGGACGCCCGCGTGCACTCGCCCTCGGTGGCGAACGCGGTGATGGACGGCATCCGCGATGCTGGCTGCGACGTCGTTTCGATCGGGATGGCCTCGACGCCGATGACGTACTTTGCGATCGGCTCGCACGACGGCGCCGGTCAGGACGTTGACGGCGGCCTGTGCGTGACGGCCAGCCACAACCCCGGCGAGTACAACGGCATGAAGCTGTGCTCCCGCGGTTCGCGTCCGATCTCGAAGGCCAATGGGATCGGCGACATTGAGGGCATGTGCGCGCAGCCCTATCCGGGGGCGGTGGGGGAGCGCGGCAAGCTCATCGAAATCGACGTGCGCGAGGCCTACTACGAGCATGTGCAGACCTTCATGGACGTGAGCGCACCCGTGACCCTGGCCCTGGATGCCGCCAACGGGATGGCTGGCTACACGCTGCCCGGGATCCTGCCGCGTCTGCCTGAGGTCACCGCGCACTCGCTGTTCCTCGAGCCCGACGGCACCTTTCCCAACCATGAGGCCAACCCCCTAAAGGAGGAGAACCTCGACCCCGTACGCGAGCTGGTCAAGAAAGTGGGAGCCGATCTTGGCGTCAGCTTCGACGGGGACGCGGATCGCTGCTGCTTTGTTGACGAGACCGGTCAAACCGTGCCCGCCGACCTGATGACGGCCTTGCTCGCCCAAGACTTCCTGGAGCGGGAGCCCGGAGCATCGATCGTCTACGACCTGCGCTCTTCGTGGGTCGTGAAGGAGGTCGTGCAGCAGGCAGGGGGCAAGCCCATCCGTGACCGGGTGGGGCACAGCTTCATCAAGGCGACGATGCGCGACAACAACACGATCTTCGGTGGCGAGCTCTCGGGACATTTTTACTTCCGCGACAACTACGTATGCGACTCGGGCGTCCTTGCAATGGTCAGTGCCCTGAATCTCATCAGCCGCCACAAGGCCACCGGCCGGAGCTTCAGCGGCATGGTCGCGGACCTGCGCCGCTACCATTCGACGGGCGAGATCAACTTCCGAGTGGATGACAAGGAAGCCGCGATCGCGCGCCTGAAATCCACCTACAGCTCCGGTCGCCAGGACGATCTTGACGGGATCACGGTGGAGTTTGGAGACCTGGGGGACCAGGAGTGGTGGTGGTTCAACGTCCGCATGTCGAATACCGAGCCCCTGCTGCGCCTCAACCTGGAGGCCTCGAGCGCCGCTTTGCGAGATCGTCACAGGGACGACCTCATCGGCCTTTTGGGAGATCCTGAGGCCTAGGGAGCCGGGCCACCGATTGTGATTCCGGCGGCGCGGCCTGGATCCGCGGCAGCCGGGTCGCACCCACTCTCCCTGTGGCGCCTAGCCATGGGGGTGCGGACGCGCCTGCGGGCCTAAATCCCAACCCCACGCCAGAAACCAAAGACTGTGGCGCAAACTCCTAGACCAGCGGCTGCGTCGAAATTCGAGGGGCCCGTGGCCCAAGGCACTGAGTTCCAAGGAACCGCGCGCAGCCTAAGGCGCTCTCCAGCCGATACACACATCGCAACCGTCATGGCAGCCACGCGATTCCACATCTTCCTCGTCCTCGCAGCGCTGGGCGCTTCGCCCGTAGATGCTGCTTCCTATGGCGCTCCCTCCCGGGGGAAGTCCCTGAGCCTGGCGGCAGGTGCCCAGGACCCCGTCGTCAACGAGCGCTTGCAGTCCATGCTGGACCGCGAGCAGCGGATTGGCTTTACCCCAGCCTCGGGGCGACTTGCGCTGCAGGCCTGGGAGGCTTCGACGGACATCACCAAGCGCGCCCAGGCTCTGATTACCCTGGGCATCGTCGGGTCGGTGTCGAGCCGTCCCTTGCTCGAGCGTGCGGCCCAGACCGGCCCCGAGCCTGAGCGTTGCGCCGCGGTGTTGGCCCTTGGGGAACTCGGCAACCGGGTGGCGAGCGCTGATCTCCTGCTGACCAACCTGCTCGAGGACCGCAGCCGGCGGGTCGCCGAGTGCGCCCTCTATTCGCTGCTGCGCACACGGCCCGACGTGGGCTTTGCACGCGCAAAGGCCTTTGCGAACAACCCCTCGCATCCGCTCAACCCGATGGCCCCGGTCCTCGTCGACTGGTTGGCGGGCCGCCCGACCCTCGGCGCCGAGCCCGCGCTGATCCGCCTGACCCTGCGCTGGGAAGCCGCACGGAACTTCGGCACGGTCGACGGTCTTTCGTGGGAGATGCAGCGGGTGAGCAGCCTGGGCGAGAACCAGACCCTGCTCGATGAGATTGTCCTGATCGGAGCCGCTGAGATCGGCAGCCCCGAGGTGCGCGATTACCTGTTCGAGCTGCTGGTCGAACCGGTCGAGCGGCCTGTGGTGGTGCGCGCGGCGGTCATCTCAATGCCCGAGAAGCTCGACCAGCTGATCGCGACGGGCCTCTGGGCCCCGCGCAGCCCCGAGGAATGGGCGGCCTTGATCGACGAGGCGGAGATCCGTGGCTTCTTTGGGCGGCTGCCCCATGCCGCCGAGCGGGCAGCCCAAGTGGACAACCTGCTCGCCCGCGTCGCGCCGTTCTTGGCTCGGGAGGACGAGCGTTTTCTCGACGCGATTGAGGGGTTGCTAGCGAGCCGGGACGCGCCGCGCCGCGCCCAGGTGGCTTTCGCCATCGGCGAAGCGCGCATCGGGCGCTTCCTACCCCAGCTACGCAACCTGGCGGAGGACGACAATGTGGCGGTGCGTGCCACCGCACGCGTGGCCCGCGCCCGCCTTGGCGACCCCGAGGTGCTGAACGAGCTCTTGGGTTTGTTCGTGGAAGAGCGCGACGCCGAGCGCACGAATCGTCAGGAGCGCGAGTTCGTCCTCGACTCGATGTACCGCACGCGCCGCAGCGCGACCACCCAAAGCCTGGTCCGCAGTCTGGCTGACAGCCTGCGCGACGCCAGCGGCCAGGCGGAGCGCTATGAGCGCGCGGCCTTGCTGGCAATCCATCGGATCGGCGGCCACACCGTGGACGCCGATGTGCTGATCGAGGCATACAGCGATCCCGAGTACCCGCTTGGCCAGCGCCCCTGGCTGGTCGAAGCGCTCGGCGAGGTACCCGATGCGTCGATCAAGAAGCTGCTGGCGGCCGCCTTCCCGGCGGAGGGTGGCTGGCGTCCGAACCTGCCCCTGGTGCGCTCGCTCCTGCAGAGCAATTCAGAGGCGGTTGCCCCGCTGCTGCACTCCGCGGTTTGGCAGGCTCCCCAACAGCGCAGCATTCTGGCGGCGGCCATGGTGGAGAAGCACTACGGCCTGACGCGGCTGATGCACTGGATCGACAAGCCGCCCTCCACGGCGACGGCCACCGATCTGCGCCGGGTCGGTTTCGCGGTTGGAACCATCGGGCGGATGCGCGCGGTCGAGGATCTCCAGCGTCAGCTTGGTACGGTCGCGGGCGCGGAGCGTCCTGCCCTACAGGGCGCCTTGCTGGGAGCACTGGCGGCTCGCACCCGCTGATTGCTGCGCCCCGATGGTCAGGTCAGGCGAAGGGCGCGACGGATCCGAGACAGGGGGGCTGGGCAGCGCGGAGCCCTGGAGGCCCTGCCGGCTCTTGACCTGGACGACCGACTTTGGGCTGGTCGACGCCTACGTGGGCACCATGCACGGCGTTGTGCTGGGCCGGCTGCCCGAAGCACGGCTGGTGGATTTGACCCATGGCGTACCGCCCCAGGATGTGGCCGCGGGAGCACTCCAGCTGCGCCACGCCTGGCCCTACTTTCCCGCGGGCAGCGTGCACGTGGCGGTGGTGGACCCGGGGGTGGGCACGGAGCGCGCCGTTCTGGTCGGATGGCAGGACGGGCATGCCTTTGTGGCCCCCGACAACGGCCTTTTGGCCGGTGCTCTGGACCCTCAACGTGCGATCGTGCATCGGGTGGATCCTGGGCTCTATGGCCTCGATGAGCGCAGCAGCACCTTTCACGGGCGAGACGTGTTTGCACCCCTGGCGGCGGCCCTGGCGGGGGGGGTGGACCCGCGCAGCCTGGGGTCCCCGCAGCCGGGCTGGAACCGGAGCGCTCCAGCGCGCAGGACGCTCCACGAATGGGACGGGGAAGGTTCGGTCGAGGCGCGAGTCGTGCTGATCGATCGCTTTGGCAACGCGATTACCGACCTGGAGCCGGGGTCCCGGGCGCCGAGCTTGGTGGGCTATTCCGTCCAGGTCATGGGTCGCACAATTCCCCTGGTCGATACCTACGCCTCCGCGGGCCCAGGAGCGCCCTTGGCTCTGGTAGATTCGTGGGGCCACCTCGAAATCGCAATCCGTGACGGAAGCGCCGCCCAGTCCCTGGGCCTGGCGCCCGGCACCACCGTCACCCTTCGGAACCCCTCGTGAACGAGCACAATCAGTTTTCCTCCAACGCTCAGCTCCCCAGCCAGGGTCGGGTGGCCCTCGTGGGGGTCCCGATGGACCTCGGCGGCGGGCGCCGCGGCGTGGACATGGGTCCCAGCGCCTTTCGCATCGCGGGGGCCGAACGGGCCGTCACGGGCCTGGGTCTCGAGTTTGTTGACCGGGGCAACGTGGGGGTGCGTGAGCCCGATAGTCGCGAGCCGGTCGATCCGAAGGCGCGGTACTTGGCAGAGATTGCGGAGTGCTGCGTGAATCTGAAGGATCGCGTCCAGGGCATCGTGGCCGAGGGCATGCTGCCGCTGGTGGTGGGGGGGGACCACTCGATCGCTGTGGGCACGGTGGCCGGGATCAGCAGCCATTACCACGCGAAGGGGCAGAAGATCGGACTGATCTGGTTCGATGCGCATGGGGACGTCAACACTCCAGAGACGACGCTCTCAGGCAACATTCACGGCATGCCGCTTTCCTCGATCTTGGGCCATGGACCCAACGAATTGACGCGCATCGGCGAACGGTTTCCGATGGTTGACGTCGAGAACACAACTTTGGTGGGGGTGCGCTCCCTGGACGATGGGGAACGCGCCCTGATCGAAAGCACGGGTCTGCGCTGCTTCACGATGAAGGAGATCGATCAGCATGGGATCCACAAGGTCATGCAGGAGGCCCTGAAGCGCGCTCAGAACGGCACGGCCGGCTTCCACATGTCCTTCGACCTGGACGGCACCGATCCCTCGGTGGCCCCCGGGGTTGGCACTCCGGTGCCCGGGGGGGTCAGCTATCGCGAGTCCCACACCGTGATGGAGCTCGTCGCCGACAGCGGCGGCATGCTCGGCCTGGAGATGACCGAGATCAACCCCATCCTCGACGACAAGAACCAGACCTCCCGGGCGGCGGTCGAGTTCGTGGAGTCGGCCCTCGGCAAGCGCGTTCTCTAGGTCCATCGACAAACGTGCTCTCCGTTTTTCGGACCCTTTGGCGCAGCAGGCGCCTCCTGAAGGACTTCGTCGTACGCGACCTCAAGGCGCGCTACGTGGGGTCCAGCATGGGCTTCTTCTGGTCGGTGGTGTTCCCCATCATCAACCTATTCGTCTACATGTTCGTGTTCCGCGTCGTGCTCAACACGCGCTGGAGCGACACCCAGGGCGCGACCGAGGTGGCGCTGGTGATGCTCGCGGGCATCGTCGTGTGGTCGGCTTTCGCGGAGACGATCAGCCGGGCGACGAACTGCTTGGTGGACCACGCCAACCTGATCAAGAAGGTCGTCTTCCCGTCGGAGCTATTGCCGGCATTCCTGACGATCTCAAGCCTCGTGAATATGTGCATCGGGCTGCCGGTGGTGCTGCTGTCGGTGGCCTACCTGGCCTTCGCTTCGCCGCCTGACGCCCACGTGCTGGTCGTGCGCCAACAGGTCGAAGTTCCCCGTGAGCCGGGCGAGATGGGTGAGGGTGCGCTGCCCTACGGCCAACTGCCGGTGAAGGATCGCCCCGAGGCGAAGCTGGTCTGGGAGCCCGCGCCGCGCATCATCACCGAGGGTGGTGAGGCCTTTGCGATCAAGCTGCAGCTCTCCCAGGGGCAGTTCCGCGACACGGTGCTGCCGTTGGTCGTTGGAGGCGACGCCACCCCGGGTGTGGACTACCAGGCCCTGCCATCGGAAGTCATCGTCCCGGCCGGTCATGTGGAGGTGAGCCTGCTGGTTCACCCCCTCCGGGACATGGAGGGGGAGGGGGCCGAGTTCGTCACGCTGTCGATCGGCGAGCCCGATTGGGCCGAGCCCCTGCGGGAGCAGGACGGCGACCGGCACTTTGAGACGACGATTCAGATCAATGACGGCGAGCCTCTCATCGCCAGCGGGCCGGACGTGGTGCCGGTCGACTCCCCCCCCAAGGAGGTCGTGGAGCTGCCCGAGGCGGATCCCACCTACTACCCCCTGAACCTGGGGCCGGCGCTGCTGGCGCTGCCGCTACTCCTGCTGCTGCAGGGGATGTTCACCGTTGGTCTGGGTTTCCTGCTGTCGACGTTGAACGTCTTCTTGCGTGACACCTACCACCTGGTGGGCGTCGGCATCACGGTGTGGATGTTCGCGACGCCGATCTTCTATCCCGCGCGCATGGTGCGCGAGGCTGGCTTCAACCTGATGCTGGAGATCAACCCGATGTACTGGATCATCGAAAGCTACCGCATGGTGCTGCTCCACGCCCAGTGGCCGGACCCTTGGATGATCGCCCGCTTTGCGGTGGCGGCCATCCTCGTGTTCATCGTTGGCGCCAGCTTCTTCAAGTCCCAGCGGTCCAAGTTCCCCGACCTCTTGTAGCCGAGAGAATCCTATGCCGAACCAATCCCCCCCCCGCACGGATGCCACCAGCGCGATCCACGCCGAGGGCCTCGGCAAGTGCTACCAGATGTACGACAAGCCGATGCATCGGCTGATGGACTCACTCCTGCCGGGTAAGCCGCGGCACAAGGAGTTCTGGGCGCTGCGCGACGTGTACTTGGACGTTCCCCACGGGGCGACGGTGGGCATCATCGGCGAGAATGGCGCGGGCAAGTCCACGCTGCTCAAGCTGCTGACCGGGATCTCTGCTCCGACCACCGGCAGCGTGCAGGTGAACGGCCGCGTGGCGAGCCTGCTGGAGCTTGGCGCGGGCTTCCATCCTGAATTCTCCGGCCGCGAGAACATCTACCTCAACTGCTCGATTCTGGGGATGAGCGACGAGGAGATCGAGGAGCGCTATCCGCAGATCGTCGAATTCAGCGAGCTGGGCGAGTTCATCGAACGCCCGGTCAAGACCTACAGCTCGGGCATGTATGTGCGCCTGGGCTTCTCCGTGGCGGCCAGCGTCGAGCCCGACATCCTGCTGATCGACGAGGCGCTCTCGGTGGGGGACGAGCACTTCAAGGGCAAGTGCACCAATCGCTTGAACGAGTTTCGCGAACAGGGCAAGACGACGATTTTCGTGTCCCACGACATGGGCGCGATCAAGAGCATGTGCCAGCAGGTGGTGCTGCTGGATCAGGGCCGGGTGGCCGAGCAGGGCAGTGCCGAAAAGGTCGCCGACGAGTACCTCAAGCGTGCCCATGAGCGCGGCAACGAGCGCTTGTCGGCCCTCAACCGTGAGGCCTCGGAGTACCCGCGCTGGGGTACCGGGGAGATCGAGACGACCAAAATCGAGCTGCGCGGCAAGGGCGGCGAGCCCACGCACGTGTTCCAACCGGGCGAGGCATTCCAAGTTCGTATCCACTTCAAGGCGCACGAAGATGTTTCTCAGCCGGTGTTCGGCATCGGCCTATACCGCTCGGACGGCAGCTACATCAACGGCTCGAACCACGACTGGCGCCGGCATCCGATTGCGATCTCGAACGTTAAGAAGGGTGAGGAGGGGGTTGCGGAGATGAGTTTCGATGCTCTGCCCCTGCTGCAGGGCAGCTACTACATCACGACTTTCCTCTACGACCACAGCAAGGCAGCTCCGACCGCCATTGACCATCGCGAACATGCCGTCACGTTCGAGGTCCTAGATGCCGATCATATGCAGCACGGCCTACTGTTCCTGCCCACTCGCTGGGCCCTCCGACGTCGCGGCGTCGATGGGGTCGAGCGGACCGAAATATCCGAGTCATGACCGACGTCGCAGCCCTCCCCTTCGACCAGTACCAACGTTACCGCCTAGTCGCCGACATGATCGATCGGCTGCGCGCAGAACGACCGGTCCTTGAAATTCTTGATGTTGGGGGGCGCACGGCCCTCCTGCGTTCGTTCCTACCGGAAGACACGGTGCATCTGGTGGACATGGAGGCCTCCGATGAGGACGGCCTTGTGCTTGGCGACGGCGCCAAGCTGCCCTTCCGGGACGGGGCCTTCGACGTGGTCTGCGCGTTCGACACCCTCGAGCACGTGCCGCCCGCCATGCGCGACGAGTTCGTGAAAGAGTGCGCGCGGGTGACTCGCGGCCACGTGCTTCTGGCGGGTCCCTACACCTCCCCCGAGGTCGACGAGGCGGAGGAGCTGCTGCAGCAGTTCCTGAACGACAAGCTCGACCTGCAGCACCGCTACCTCGAGGAGCACCGCACCCACGGGCTGCCGGATCGGGAGCGCACCGAGACCCTGCTGCGCGAGGCCGGTTGCGTCGTCACCAACCATGGCCACGGCAACCTGGACCGCTGGCTCGTGTTGATGTGCATGGAGATGTACATGGACCACGACCCGCTGCTGCGCCCGATCGCCGAGCGTTTCTTCCGCTTCTACAACGAGAACCTCTACGCCTCCGACCACGCGGTTCCCGTCTATCGTCACGTAGTCGTGGCGGCCAAATCCGGCTGCGAACTGCCCTCCGTCGAGGGCATCCTGTCCGAGCCCCAGGCGCCCGAGGGGGCGCTGAAGGTCACCGGAAACCTCGGGCTCGAACTGCTCGCCTTCGACCGCGAGCGGGATGTTTGGCAGCCCGAGATGGAGCGCCTCAAGGGCATCATCGACGACCAAATCCAGGACATTGCCGGCCACCGCGCCAGCTTGGAAACCGCCCGCAAGGATCTGGCGGCCCACGACCAGACCCTCTCTGACCTGCGCGCCACCTACGACGAGATGGTGGCCGCATCGAAGAAGACCCGCGCGGACCTCGAGGCAGACCTGCACGCCCACAAGGCTGCGCACTCGGACCTGAAGGTGGAACTGGACGCTCAGGTGAAGCGCTACGACGAGGGCCTCGCCGAGCGCGACGCTGAACGAGAGACCTTCCAAGGTGATCTCAAGACGGCCCAAGAGGGCTACGAGAAGGTGCTCGGGGAACTGCGCGAAGTGCAGGCCAACCATGAGCAGGGTGTCGCCGACTTTGAGGCAGAGCGCCAAAACCTGGCTAAGGAGATCGAGGTCCGGGACCAACATGTGGCTGACCTCAAGAAGGCGCTGTTTGACCAGCAGGCCTTGGCCGAGCGCATGACCCAGGACCTCGAACAGGCCCGCTCCGACAGCGCGAGCTCGAACGAGCGCCTGAGCCTTGCCGAGTCCAAGCTCGAGCAAACTCGCTCGCTGCTGCGGGATCGCAAGGCCTCGCTGAAGCGCGCCTTCGGGCCGAAGAAGCCGACGCCGTAGGAGCCGGGCAACGAAGCGCCTGACTGGAACGGGGACCGCGCAGCGAAGCTGAGCGGTCCCCGTTCCAGTCAGGCGCTTCGCTGCCCGGCGGCATGCCGCCAGTGCGATTCCCTGTTCCTGCCAGGCTCTGGTGAGTGCTGTGGGCCGCGCGCTGGGGCAGGTCAGGGCTTGGAATGCGAGCGAGTGTCGGCCACGTTAGGCTTGAGGGATGGCCAATCGCGATCGTCGTTCCTCCCGGGGACTCGCCGTTCTTCTGGCGCTCATCGTGGCGCTTGTGGGCGGCGCCTGGTTTGTCATGATCCAGGAACAGGATGCCAGTGTGGCCGGCTTTGCACTGGAAGCTACAGGCTTGGACCAGGAGTCCACGACGGTGCCGCAGGGGACGTCGCTCGAGGCCCTTGTGAACAGCCAAGGGGGAGGGGACCCGGTGGAGCCGGAGATCGCCCGGCGGGAGGTGGATTCAAGCCCGACCGCCAGTCCAATGCAGCCTGCCGACAAGCCGGTCCTGGCCTTCGCGGGTCAGTTCGTGGAGTACGGGAACGGAGCACCAAGGGCGATGACTTTCGATGGTTCGGTGGGCACCAAGATCTGGGTCGCAGGGCGTGGTCGTTCCACGGATGTGCCCGTGGTAGGGGGGCGGTTCGAGGTGCATTTGACGCGCGGGGGTGGGGACTGGCGGGCGAGCGGCTGGGACGGCGGTCTCAGCGGCGACGCCGCGGAGTTCACCCTGCGAGTCCAGGCGCCCACGTCCAGTGAAGGAGCGGCGTTCGTCTTGTTCGATCCAGAGCAGGGCGTATTGACCGCGCGCACTGAGCCAATCCCCTTCGGGACTCTCGACGCGGTGGTTGCGGTGCGTAGGGCAGCGGCGGTCGAGCTTGACGTCCTGGCGATGGACTCCGGGGTCCATCTAGACAACGTTGAGGTGCGCGCATCGAAGCAGTACTTCATGCAAACCGTAGATCCGGCGGAACAGAACCTAGTGAGTCTTGTCGAGAAGAGGGCTTCTCCCGTTCTGCTCAGTCCATCAGGTCACCTCGCTGTAGCAGGCCGGGTTGACCTCGCCGTCGGTGCCGAAGGCTATGCCTGGGCCAAGCTCACCGTCGACTTTCGGGAGACCCACAAGCGGAGCATTCGGCTGGAGCCGGCAGGAAGCCTTAGGGCGGAGCTCACTGGAGAGGTCCCACCGCGAGCGAAGATCAGGCTTCGACGCGACGGCCGGCTTGCGTCGGAGCGGCGCGCAAAGGGCTCCGAGGTCCTCTATGACCACCTCGCACCTGGGCGATATGAGGTCAATGTCGAGCTGGGGGTGCGGTACGAGTCGCCGTTGGTACTGGCCACAGCATGGGTCGACGTGCACGCCGGGGTTCAGGGCGAGGTACTCCTGGACGTTCAGCCGCTGGAACCCGTCACCAAAGCGAGCGTTCGCGGGCGGATCCATCTCCCTGAAGAGTGGGCGATGCACACTCCGGTCTGGAGGCTGCAGCGGACCTCACCGTCGCTGAGGGGAAAGGCATTGAACCGCAATTTGAGCGCCGGGGAGGCATTCGCAATCGAGGGCCGGGCGGGATGGTACACCCTGGAGATCGACAGGCTTGAGGCAGGGAGCTACGCGCTGGTCCTCTCCGGCTTGAGCTTTGCAGTTGCCTTTGACCTTCCGCCGGAGGGGCTGGCGGATCTCTTGATCGAGGTCCCTCCCCCGGTGGAGTTCAGTGTTCTTCTCCAGGACGCATCATCGGGAGCTGATGTGCCAGAGATCGAGACGATCCTTTGGAGCCCTCCGCGAGCCGAGGGAGTCCATGGTCGGGGGATTCGCTCTGTCAAGCGAGACCCCGAGATGGGCCGGTTTCTGCTGCGTGTGCCCGCCTGCGAGATCACGGTCTCTGCCAGCAACCCGGCCTACACACACGACAAATTGAGCCTGGTCCCCGTGGACGGCCAGGCTGTGGTTCTCGAGGTACGTGCTCGGCCCTCCCTCTCGATTGACCTGCGCTGCGGGGAAGAGCGCATTCCATGGTCCTACGATAGTTTTCCTCGGTTGACGAATGAGCAAGGAGAGCCCGCACGGGCTTCCTATCAATATGGCAACGATGCGTTCTTGCTGGGAGCGGACAAGCCGGGCACCTACCTGGTTCAGATCCCCAAGCTCAGCGGGTACCTCCCGGTGGATCCGGTCAAGGTCGATCTGGAGCTTGGCCCTAGGCAGTCGCTCGTGATTCAGTTGGTGCCCGAATGAGCGGTCTCTAACGCGAGCAGGGCGGCTCCCATCCAGTGACCGACGGCCAGAATTCCTTGGGCATCGAAGTGCGCGTTGTTGGCGGTGGTGGCCGCCGAGCTGTCCACCCAGCGGTTCAGCGGGTCGGCTTCTGCGACAGATCGTTGGGCGGCGGCGACGACTGGAACGGACTCGTTCTTCCCCCCGCCGAACTGTTGGTTGAGCGCAAGGACCGCATGCATTTGGGGTGCGTTCAGGTCCCGGCGGAGGGCGGCGATCATGCGCGCCAGCGCCTTGGCGTAGCCCTGGGCGAGGACCGGACCGGCGTCACTCTCGCCCTGCACCCAGATGAGGGCGTGGACGCGGATGGGGCGTCCGTCCGGAGCGCCGAGGGCCAGGGCTAGGCGCGCTTCTTCGACGAGGGCGCGGTAGCACGCGCCGCTTGGGCCGGTGTCGTCGGGGTTCCAGTCCTTGCTGAGGCCCGTACCGCTAACCCGGATTGTTCATGAGGATTCGCACCAGAACGCCGGATCGGCTGCCTGCGGCAG
>CAYWNK010000176.1:0-13775 GCA_964459495.1 uncultured Planctomycetaceae bacterium | reverse complement strand
GTCCATGGCGGCCCGCTTCGGCCCCCTAGCCGTCGGCCTCGCCGTCTTTGCGGCCCTGGCCCTGCGCGCCAACTTCCTGATCGACGACGCGTTCATCTCGTTCCGATACGCGCGCAACTGGTCGGAGCTCGGCGTCCCCGGCTACAACCCGGGCGTCGAGCCGCCGGTGGAGGGCTACTCCAACTTCCTCTGGGTGGTGATCCTGCGCCTGGCCTACGGGGCCGGCTGGTCCCTCGAGGTCGCGAGCCGGGTGATCTCGGCCCTCGCGGCCGGTGGATGCCTGGTCCTACTGAACGGATTGCTGCTGCGCTCTGGCGCCTGCACGCTGGCCAGAACCGCCGGCCTGCTGGCGCTCGGGGCCAGCGCACCGTTCGCGGTATGGGCCACCGGCGGCCTCGAAACCGCCCTGTTCGCGCTGCTGCTTCTGTCGACCTTTGCCGCCCAAGCGAGCCCCGTTCGCGAGGGCGGTTCCGGATCGCTCCGCGGGGCCGCCGCAGGATTGCTCGCCCTAGCCCTCGCCGTCACCCGACCCGAAGGGGCGCTGTGGGTGGCCGGCTGCGCCGCATGCGCGCGCATCGCCCGCGGGGCGCCCGCCCGCAGGCGCGATCTCGCCCACGGAATCACGTTCGTCCTGGGATTCGTTCTCTTCCTGCTCTGGCGCCGCGGCGTCCACGGCGACTGGCTGCCCAACACGGTGCACGCCAAGGCCGGTCTGACGAGCGAAACCCTGGCCCGGGGCGCGCGCTACGTCGGCACCTTCCTGCTCCTCTGCCCCGCGATGCTGCTCGCCCTGGCCGGAGTCCTGCTGAGCAAGCGGCGCCGACTGGGCCTCGGCCTCGCGGGCATGCTCGCCGGAGGCCTCGCCTATTCCGCAGCGGCAGGCGGGGACTGGATGCCGTTCTTCCGCTTCCTAGCCCCCGTTGCCCCCTTCGTTGCCTGGGGCATCGCCCTGGCCGTCGCGGACCGGCCGCGCGCAGTCGCCCCCCTGGCCGCCGCCGCGATCGTAGCCGGCGCGCTCCCCCTGTACGACGTCCACCCCGTGCCTGAGAGCCTGCGAGAGTCCCTGGACTTCCGCGACTTCCACGTCGGCTACACCAGCGAGTGGCGACGCTGGGAGATCGGCAACCAGAACCTCGAACGCTTCAGCAAGATCGGCCGGGCCTTCTCCCAGGTCGCCGCTCCCGACGAGAGCATCGTCTTCGGCGCCATCGGCGCGGTGGGCTGGTACTCGAAACGCTTCATCCACGACCGCAACGGCCTCGTCGACCGCGAGGTCGCCCGCCTGCCTTCCGATGGCTCGACCCGCAGCGCCGGTCACGACAAGCGCGTGCCCCGGGCCTGGTTCATCGATCGCCGCCCGACCTTCTACCAGGCGCTGTTCGTCGAAGGACGCATCGGCAGCGCTGACAGCCCGGAATTCCGCCAAGCCCTCGGTTTCGTGGCGAACAAGGTCTTCGTCCAAGATCCGGGCGAGGACTCCCTGAAAGACCACTGCCTGCCCGAAGTTCTCCTGCTCGAAGAGGCGCCCGGCATCCCCGCCGGCTCCAGCCTCTTCGTTCTGCGCCATACCAGCGACCGTGCCGCCGCGCGGGCGTTCTGGGGGCCGTAGTTTCAGGCGCCCCCAGGCCCCGACTCCGGCGGCTCGTAGCGCCCGTCGTTGTCGGGTAGCGCGACGCCTGCGCGATCCATCGCCGTGTACAGCCCGACCGCGATCGTGTTGGCCAGGTTGAGGCTGCGCACGCCGGGACGGATCGGCAGGTAGACCCGGTTGTTGGGATGCTGCTCGAGGAGCTCCGCAGGCAGCCCCTTGGACTCGGACCCGAACACCAGAATATCGCCGGGCTCGAAGGGGGCCTGGAACAGGCTCGTCCCGCCCCGGGCGCTGAAGAGCCGGATGCGCTCTAGGAAGGGGCGGTCGGACTCGGGCGCCAGCATTGCGGCCAAGGCCTCCCAGTTCGCGTGGACATGCAGATTGACCTGGGGCCAATAGTCCAGCCCAGCCCGCTTGAGGTATCGGTCCTCCAAGGAAAAGCCGAGGGGCTCCACCAGGTGCAGGCGCACCCCAAGAGCGGCGGTCAAGCGGCCGGCGCAGCCGGAGTTGTGCGGGATCTCTGGCGCGACGAGAACGACGTCCATGGCCAGAGTCTACTGTGATGTCATGTGGTTCCCTGTCCTTCTTGCCCTAGCTCCCGCTGTCCTCCAGCCCAGCGGTCCTTCCCCGGCTTGGATCCAGGAACCGAGCGAGGTCAGCTACCAGCTCCGCGTGGCGCCCCCTCCGGTCTCCCAGGTGTTCGGCCACGGCCGCTTCGAGGGTCTCGATCCCGACGAGCCGGCGCTGCACCTGTACATGGTCGAGCGCTATGGCTTCGTCACCTTGGCCGAACCACGCCTGGCGGACGGGCCGCGGGCCGTCGATGGATCCGGCGCCCCGCTCCCGGTGGAGCGCTTGGCCCCCTACCGCTGGCGGGTCGACAAGGGCACTGCCGCCGAGGTGGAGCTGTCCTGGGTCGTGCCCATCGATCATCGCAGCCTCCCGGCGGTGGCCGGCCGCGACGAATACCAGTTCCCTTACCTGGCCGACGATCACGGCATGCTCACCACCAGCGCGCTGCTGATGGTGCCTGAGCTTCCGCTTTGGGGCCCGTCGATGCTGACGATCGATGCGCCCGAGGGCTGGCCCGTGCATGGCCCCTGGCCGCGCATCGCCCCCGGCGTCTTTCGACCCGAGGGCGAGTACGCCCTGGTCGCCAATCTCTTCGCCGTTGGCGCATGGGATATGTACACGGTCGAGGCCGCGGACGCCGAGGTCGACGTGCTCTTCGCCCCCGGGCAGGAGCGCCTTGCGGAGCTGGCCGTGCCCCTGATCGCGCCCGTCCTGAAGGCCGAGCTCGAGCTGTTCGACGTCCGCCCCTTTGAACGCTACGCCGTGCTCTTCGGGCGCCCCGACAGTCAGGGTCTCGGCGGCTCCCCCAAGCAGGGCTCGATGACCCTGTTCGTCGACAACCGCATGGTGAACGGATCCGGCGTTGCCGCCGTACTCCACCTGGTCGCCCACGAGTTCTTCCATACCTGGGGGCAGTCCCGCTACGAATGCCCCGACGAGCTGCGCTTCTTCAACGAAGGCTTCACCGACTACTACTCTCACCTGGTGCCAGCGCGCCTGGGCAGCGTGACCTGGGGCGCCTTCGGGGAGGCCGTGGAAAAGGCCTTGGCCGACTGGGAGAGCAACCCGCGCGCCCCTGAGCTTTCCCTAGCCGCAGCGGGCGGCCCTCCCTTCTTCGAGGACACCGACGCCTACCAGCTGGTCTACCAGGGCGGCCTGGCCCTGGCAGCCCTCACCGACGCCATGCTGCGCAACCCGGAGCTGCGCATCGACGGGCGGGAGGGCGACCTCGACGAGTTCATGCGCTCGTTCAACAACGATCCGCGCTGGGGCGAGCGCGCGCCCAGCCTGCGCGACTTTCGACTCGCCCTGGCGGAACGTCTCGGTCATGGACGTTCGCGCCAGCTGCTGGCACTCGCCCAGCGTCCGCGGGCCCCCGATCTCGTCCGTGCTTTCACCGCGGTGGGGATACCGCTGCTCCGCAGCCTCGAACGCCCCAAGACCAGCCTGCGCGCCAACCTGGAGGGCACAACCATCGGCAACATGGATCGCTCGGGGCTGGCGGCCCGCCTGGGCTTGCGCGAGGGGGATCGGGTGCTGATCGTCAACGGCCAGCGCACCGACAGCGAGCGCGAGCTGCGGAAGGCCTGGAGCAGCATCGAATCCCAGGTCTTGATCGAGTTCGAACGCGACGGCAAACGCGGGCGCATCGAGCGCGAGGTTCCCAAAGTCGTGCGCTACAGCCTTCCCCTGGATCGCTGGGCCCCCTCGCAATCGGGAGACGATCGGTAGACTGGAGTCATGCAGCTCAACGCCCACGAAGCACGTGTCCTCGGCGTCCTGATCGAGAAGGCCTTCACCACGCCCGAGCAGTACCCGCTGACGCTCAACGCAGTCACCAACGGCTGCAACCAGAAGTCCTGCCGGCTGCCGGTCACCGACTTCTCCCAGGCCGAAGTCGTCGTCGCCCTCTCGGGACTCCAGATGAAGAACCTCGCGGGGGGCTCGTTTCCAGCCGGCAGCCGAACCGAGAAGTGGCATCACTCCGCGCTTGAGCACTTCTCGCTCCACAAGGTCGATCTCGCCGTGTTGGCCGAGCTGCTGCTGCGCGGCGCCCAGTCCCCCGCCGAACTGCGCACCCGCGCGAGCCGCATGCACAGCGTTTCCAAGGACGAGATCGGCCAGGTGGCCGGCAAGCTGAGCGACAAGCAGCTCGCCAAGCACCTGCCCGCCGGCGCCGGCTCCCGCACCGAGCGGTGGATGCAAACCCTGGCGCCCGAGCGCGACGTAGAGGGGCTGGCCGCTCCGGCCGTACCGGCCCCGGCCGCCCCAGCCGCCCCGGCGCGCTCGAGCTTCGAGCCGGTTCCCAGGAAGCCTGCCCTTGGCCCTGCGGGCGACCAGGGCGCCGATCGCATCCAGCAGCTCGAGGACCGCGTCGCCCGCCTCGAAAGCCAGCTCCGCAGCCTCGCCAGGGACCTGGGGGCCGAGCTCGAGGGCTGAAGCGGACTAGCCCATCCGTCAGGAAAAAGTTAGGGTTGACGGGTGCCTGAGCCCCCGCAGCAGCCCCCCAAGCCCCTTCCGGGCTCCCGGGACCGGGCCCTGGCGGCCCGCACTCCGCGCATCCTGCACCTGGACGTGGACGCCTTTTTGGCCTCGGTCGAGGTGGCCCGCAACCCCCGCCTGCTGGGCCGCGAGGTGATCGTCGGCGGCGCCCCGAACTCGCGCAACCTGGTCATGTCGTGCTCCTACGAGGCCCGGGCCAAGGGGGTGCGCCCGGGGATGCGCTCCAACGAGGCCGCCGTGCGCTGCCCCCATGGCGTCTTCCTGCCCGGCGATTCCCAGGAGGCAAACCGCAAGCGCCTCGAGATCGCGCGCGTACTGCTGGACCTGTCGCCCCGGGTCGAGCTCGCCTCCATCGATGACTTCTTCGTCGACCTGACCGGCAGCGCCCGGCTGCTCGGCGACGCGTTCGTCGTGGCCGAGGGGATTCGTGAGCGCGTCGCCCGCGAGGTGCGCATGCCGCTCACCGCCGGCGTCGGGACCTCCAAGATTCTGGCGCGCCTGGCCGGCAAGCTCGCCAAGCCCGGCGGCATCGCCGAAATCCTGCCCGGCTGCGAACGCGCGTTCCTCTCGCGGCTGCCCGTCGAGCACCTGCCGGGCGTCGGGCATTCCGCCCAGGCCAAGCTGTCGACCTTCGCCATCCGCACCGTGGGCGACCTGCGGCTCGTCAGCCGCGAGGTGCTCTTCGCGACCTTCGGCAGCCTCGGCCTCGTGCTCTACGACAGGGCCCGCGGCATCGATCCCGAGCCCGTCGAGTCCGGCTGCCACCTGGATCCAGGCGGCGAGGTGGTCGTGCGTCCGCCGCGCTCGATTCGCCGGGACAGCACCTTCGAACCCGAGGAGGGCCGCCCTGAGCAAATCGAGGCCATGCTCGCCTACCTGGTCGACCGCGCCGCGGCCCGCCTGCGCGGCCACAGCCTGGTCGCAGGCTCCATGGAAGTGCGGCTGATCCACGTCGACACCCGCCCGCCCCACGTGCGCCGAGCCGGCGGCGGGCGCGGCTCCGGCCAGGTGCAGTCGCGCCGCAAACTATCCGATCCCTGCGCGGACACCGACCGCTTGTGGGAGCACGCCCGCAGCCTGCTGCGCGGACTCCCCCGGCGCCGCGCCCTGGTCAAACGGGTGGGGCTGACGCTCCTCAATCTGCGCACGAGCCGCGGGCGCCAGGGCCTGCTCTTCAGCGATCCCGAGCGCGACCGGGCGCCCCGCGGCAGTGCCTCCAGGCGCGCTGTCTCCGGGGCCAAAACCGCCCAGGGTTCGGCCGACCGGGACGGGGTCCCCGGCAGCCGCGACGACCGCGCCCGCGCCCTGGATGAGGCCCTCGACGCCCTGCGCAGCCGCCACGGCTTCGGCGCCCTGGTGCGCGGCGCCAGCCTACCCTTGATCCAGGATCACGAGCTGGGGGGAGATGGCTTCGTGCTGCGTACCCCATCGCTCAATCAGTGAGAGCCCCCGGCCCCCCCGGCGGGCTATCCTGCGCCCATGCGCATCGAATGCATCGGCGGCGGCCCCGGCGGGCTGTACTTCTCCCTCCTCATGAAGAAGGCCTACCCCGAGGCCCAGATCACCGTCACCGAGCGCAACCGCGCAGACGACACCTTTGGCTGGGGCGTGGTCTTCTCGGATGAAACCCTCGGCGGGATCGCTGAGGCCGACCCCGAGAGCTACGCGGCGATCCAGAAGAGCTTCGCCTACTGGACCGACATCGACACCGAACACAAGGGCGAATGGGTGCGTTCGACCGGCCACGGCTTCTGCGGCCTTGCCAGGCGCAAGCTGCTGTCGATCCTCCAGGAGCGCGCCAAGGAGCTGGGCGTCGAGCTGCGCTACGGCGTCGAGGTCGAGCCCGATGCCCTGCCGGAAGCGGATCTGATCGTCGCCTGCGACGGCGTCGCCAGCCGTATCCGTGAGCACCACGCGGACGTGTTTCGTCCGACGCTCGACTGGCGCAAGGCCAAGTTCACCTGGCTCGGCACCACGCTCCCCCTCGACGCGTTCACCTTCGTCTTCCGGAAAAACGACCACGGCCTCTTCCAGGTCCACGCCTATCCCTTCCAGCGCGGCGACGAGACGCTGTCGACCTGGATCGTCGAGTGCCACGAAGACGTATGGCGTGAGGCGGGGCTGCAAGACGCGACCGAAGAAGACACGGTCGCCTACATGGAGACGCTCTTCGGCGACCTGTTGGGCGAGCACCGGCTGCTGACGAATCGCTCGATCTGGCGCACCTTTCCGACCGTGCGCTGCGAGAAGTGGAGCCACGGAAACATGGTCCTGATCGGCGACGCCGCCCACACGGCGCACTTCTCGATCGGCTCGGGCACCAAGCTCGCCATGGAGGACGCGATCGCTCTGGCCCAGGCCTTCGAGTGCCACGGCATCAGCGACGTCCCCGCCGCCCTGGGCGCCTATGAGGAGGCCCGCCGCGTCGACGTCTCCAAGACCCAGCATGCAGCCCAGACCAGCCTTGAGTGGTTCGAGAACAGCGCGCGCTACCTGGACCAGGATCCGCTGACCTTCAGCTTCAACCTGATGACGCGCTCGAAGCGCATCACCTACGACAATCTGGCCCTGCGCGACCCCAAGCTCGTGAAGGACACGAACGTGGCGTGGTGCGAGCGGCACGGCATCGACCTAGCGGAAGACGGCAGCCCAACCCCGCCGATGTTCACGCCCTACGACCTTGCTGGGCTCGCTCTCAGCAATCGCGTGGTCGTCTCTCCGATGTGCCAGTACTCGGCCACGGATGGCACCCCCGACGACTGGCACCTCGTGCACCTGGGCTCGCGCGCGACCGGCGGCGCCGGCCTGATCATCACGGAGATGACCAACGTCTCCGCCGAGGGCCGGATCACCCACGGCTGCACGGGCATCTACACCGACGAGCACGCGCAGGCCTGGCGCCGGGTGACCGACTTTGTGCACGCGCACTCCGCATCAAAGATCGCGATCCAGCTCGGCCACGCCGGGCGCAAGGCCTCGTGCAGCCTCCCCTGGGAGGGCGATGCGCCCCTCGACGGCGCTGCGGCCTGGCCCACAATCGGGCCCTCGGCCATTCCATTCTCCGACGGCTGGCACACCCCCAAGGCCATGGACGCAAGCGACATGAGCCAAGTCCGCGACGAGTTCGTGGCCGCCGCCCGGCGCGCCCACGGGGCAGGCTTCGACGCGGTCGAAGTCCACATGGCCCACGGCTATCTGCTGTCGAGTTTTCTCTCGCCGGCCTCGAACCAGCGCAGCGACGAGTACGGCGGCTCGCTGGAGAACCGCATGCGCTTCCCGCTTGAGGTGCTCGACGCGGTTCGCGAGGCTTGGCCCAAGGGCAAGCCGGTTCTGGTGCGCATCTCGGCGACCGATTGGCTCGAGGGAAGCGAACAACAAGGGCCTGGCTTCACCGCCGATGAGTCCGTTGTCCTGGCGCGCACCCTCGGCGAGCACGGCTGCGACCTGATCGACGTGTCGACCGCGGGCAACACCCCCGCTTCCAAGCCGGTCTACGGCCGCATGTACCAGGTTCCCTTCGCCGAACGCATTCGCTATGAGACCAATGTCCCCGTCATGGCGGTCGGAGCGATCCAGGGCGACGACCACGTCAACACCATCCTGCTGGCCCAGCGCGCGGACCTCTGCGCCCTGGCCCGCCCCCACCTCCTCGACCCCAGCCTCACCCTGCGCGCGGCCGCGGCACGCGGTCAGCGCCTGGCTTCCTGGCCCAAGCCCTATCTCGTAGTGAGGCCCTCCTAGCCCGGGTACGGCGCAAGAAATGCAAACCGAGCCCTTGATATCTACCTACCTAGAGGTAGGTTAAAGGCATGGCAAGCGCCGATACGCCCACCCAACTCCTCGACAGGGCCCAGGCCCTCGTGCAGAGCAGGGGCTTTAACGCCTTCAGCTACAAGGACCTCGCGGCGTCTGTCGGGATCCGCACGGCCAGCATCCATTACCACTTCCCCACCAAGGGGGACCTGGGACTGGCCCTGATGCAGCGCTACCATGCCGGCCTCGACAACCTCCTCACCCAGCTGGACCAAAGGCGAACCAGCGCGAAAGCCCGCCTGCGGGGCCTGATGGACGCCTACGCCGAGACCGAGGCCCAGGGGGCCATCTGCCTTTGCGGTTCCCTCGCCAGCGACCAGGAGACCTTGGGTCAGGACCTCTCCCAGGCCGTGACCGACTACCTCGACTCAACCCTCCAATGGGTGGAGAAAACCCTCGAGACAGGTGCGGCGAGCGGTGAGTTCGACCTCAGCGCCAAGCCTGGGGACTTGGCCGTCAGCTTGGTGGCCAGCCTCCAAGGAGCCCTGCTCCTCTCCCGTGCCGCCGATCGCGGCTCCATCGTGGGCCGCGTACGCCGCTCCTTCCTGCACTCCCTGGGGGTCGCCTAGCTAACCCGGCTAGCCTCCCAGAGTTTTTTTGCCCCTAACCCCTACCTACAGGTAGATAGCTCCATGACCCAACCCAACACAGCACTCATCATCGGCGGATCCAGCGGCATGGGCCGCGCCACTGCCGAGCGCCTACTCCGCCGCGGCATCGCGGTGCACCTGGTGGCCCGCGACACCCCACGCCTCCATGAAGCCGCTGCCGAGCTCTCCAAACTGGGCACGGTCGAGACCTCTGCCGTCGACCTGTACGAACCCGAGCAGGTCTCCGACTTCGCTGGAAAGCTCGAAGGCTCCGCTCCGATTCGCCACTTGGTCAACGCCGCCGGCTACTTCTGCCCCAAGCCCTTCCTGGATCACGACCGCGCCGACTACGACCGCTACCACGACCTCAACCGTTCGACCTTCTTCATGACCCAGGCTGCGGCCAAGAACATGGCCAAGAACGGTGGAGGCTCCATCGTGAACATCGGCTCCATGTGGGCCAAGCAGGCGGTCAAGGCGACCCCTTCGTCCGCCTACTCGATGGCAAAAGCTGGCCTGCACGCGATGACCCAGCACCTCGCCATGGAGCTCGCCGATCACAAGATCCGCGTGAACGGGGTTTCCCCCGCCGTCGTGCTCACACCGATCTACGGCGCGTTCATCGAACCTTCCAAGATCGAGTCCGAGCTGCAGGGCTTCAACGCCTTCCACCCCATCGGACGCATCGGTCAGGCCCAGGACATCGCGGCAACCGTGGACCACTTGCTCTCCGACGAGGCGGGCTGGGTTACCGGCGCGGTCTGGGATGTGGACGGCGGCGTGATGGCTGGACGCAACTAGCCCGCGTTCGAGTCCCCGTCTGCCGCGGCGTCGCGCGCCTCCCACAGGAATGTGATCAGGCGCGCGACGGCCGTGTACACCTCGGTCGGGATTTCGTCGCCGATCTCGCTGACCGAGAGCAGCTGCACGAGATCGGGGTCGGATTCCACGGGCACACCGTGCTCCCGGGCTAGCTCGACGATGCGCTCGGCGATCTCGCCGCTGCCCTTGGCCGTGACCCTGGGCGCGCCTTCGGCCCCGCTGTAGCGTAGACCGACCGCTTTGCGGGAAGCGCTCATCCGCGCACGTCCACGCCGGGTCCAATGTAGGGCTCGGGGGCAGCGGTCTGGCCCCGTCGGGAAGCTCCCGCTGCGCGCGGGAGCAGGGACTGCTCCTCGGGCCGCATGACTACGGCGAGCACGACGCGCTGCCCTTCCGCGCCTAGCTGGGCCTCCAGGTCCCCGGCGACCCTGCGCAGCAGCTGAGCCGTCGACGGACGCGTCACTTCGAGCCTCACGGCGATTCGTCCGCTGCCCATCAGCAGGCTCGCACGCACCGGGCCGAGGCTCGAGAGGTCGGCCTCGAGCTGCACCCGGTACGAACGCTCAGCCCCCTCCTCCGCGCCGCTGGCTGCACGGCGCTGCCCCATCCACAGCGCCAGCGAAGTCCAGCCCGCCGCATCCGCTAGGGGCAGACTCCATGACAGCCCACCATCCTGGCGCTGACGGATTTCACTCGCCAAGCGTTCCTGATCGAGGGCGCCCTGGATGCGGCGTAGCTTCTCCGCGCTCGGTCCCGCCTCCTGGGCAGCCTCCTCCAGGCGCGCATCGATTTCGCCGGCCAGTGCGCCCTGGGCCAGCGCCTGGATTGAGCGACGCAGGAGCGGACCTGCCTCGGCGTAGAGCGCACGGATGAGCGCGCCCTCCCGTCCGGCGAGCAATTCTCCGGGCGACATGGAAGCCAAGGCCGCTCGCCAGGGCCCCGCGCCATCCATCCGGCCGAGAACGCGAGCGAGCTCGCCTTGAAAGGCGCCCGCGAGACCGGCCAGGGCCTGGACCGACACCTGCGCGCCGGCCGCGTCCCGCATGAGCCAAACCGCCTGACGCAGGCTCTCGTCGAGCATCTGGCTAAGCGCCTGGCGCTCCACCGCTGTCAGGGGCTGACCGACCTCAAGCCCCGGCAGTAGCTGCGCCTCGACAACTGCGAGCAGCGCGGCGGAGGGATTGCCCCGGGGCGTACCTCCAAGCAGCTCCGCCGGCAGGCGGCCTGCGGCAGCGAGAAGAGTGCGGAGCGCCTCCCCGTCGGCACCCGGGCGGAGGGCCAAGCCCTGCAGCACCTCCACCAAATCCACGGGCAGGTTGCCCGCTCCCTGCAAAAGTGCCTCGGCGAGAGCTGTGCCCCACGGGGAACCGGAACCCGCCGACCTCAGCGGAGCAGCGGCCCCGCCAGCTTCCGTCAATGCCCGCCGGGCCGCGTCGAGCAGTTCCTGGACCCCGCCTGGAAGCCGCGGCCCCGAGCGGCCTCCCGCCTGGGGATTGTTCCCGGTGTGCGCCACGGGCTGCACCGCCTGCGGAGGTGTGCTTGCGTCCGCGTAGGGGCTGGCTGCGCCGGTGCTGATTCTGGAGGAAACGGGATCCATGGGGGCCAATAGGTGATGCAATAGGGTTCTCGGATGCTTCGCCAGCCACTAGAGCGGGGCTTCCGGAAACCCATGGATCCACTTCGCAATCGCATTTCCAGGAGCGCCCTAGCAGCCCTCCTGGCCCTCATCGTGTGCTGTTCCGAAGCCCCGGACCAGCCCCCCCCCAACGTCCTGCTGATCAGCATCGACACCCTGCGTGCGGATCACCTTGCGTGCTATGGCTACGAGCGCGAGACCAGCCCACGGCTCGACCGCCTCGCCGCCGAGGGTGTGCGCGTGGAGCGTTGCGTTGCCCCAACCTCGTGGACCCTGCCTTCCCACGTCAGCATGTTGACGGGAAACCCGATCAGCGTGCACGGCATCGACGACGACAGGCGCTGGGAGGTTCAAGGTCCTGGCGGAGCGCCGGTATCCCCCACCCTGCACGGCAAGTTTCTGCCCGAGGCCCTCGCCTCCGAGGGCTATCGCAGCGCGGGCTTCTTCACCTGGAAGTACCTGGATCCACGCTACGGCTTCGGCCCTGGCTTCGAGTCGTGGGAGCGACTCGGGCACACGTTCTATTCCCATCCTGTCGTTGGGGCCGAGTACCGCGAACTCGACGCGGCGGGGGATGTCGAGGGCCTCAAGGCGCTCCTTGCTCAGCATCCAACCCTCTTTGATGCCGCCCACAACACCTCTCCGGAAGTCGTCGAACGCACGACCCAGTGGCTCAGCGCACACGCCGAGCGAGGCGCTGGCCAACCGTTCTTCCTCTTTGCGCACTTCTTCGACGTCCACGATCCCTACGTGACGCCGGAGCCCTACCACTCGATGTTTGACCCCGACTATGACGGTCCCATCGACGGCATGCGCATCACGTCCCCAGACTCGCCGGTCCATGCGGGCATGGATCCCCGCGACCTGCATAACCTCGTCGCCCGCTACGACGGCGGCATTCGCTACGTGGACGATCAGGTGGGGCAGGTCCTCGATCACCTCGATTCGCTCGGCCTCGCCGAGAACACCCTCGTCATCGTGACCTCGGACCACGGGGAAGAGTTCTTCGAGCACGGCAAGAAGACCCATCGCCAGCAGCTCTACCCCGAGTCCATCCAGGTTCCGCTGATCCTGCGCTGGCCCGCCGGCATTCCGGCGGGACGCGTCCTGCGCGGCACCGCGGGCCTCGTCGACATCGCCCCCACCGTGGCCCACGCGACAGGAGCCGACTTTGGGCACCCCCTCGGCGGCCACTCCCTGCTTCCCTTGCCCCCGGATGACACCCTCGAGGAGCGCAGCTATCTCTCCGAGCTCCTCCTCTTCGACCAGGGCCCGGTCCCCCTACGCCAGTTCGCCCTCTCCGAAGGGGCCCAACGTGCCTCCATCGGCCGAGCGCGCGGCGCCGCCCCTTGGGAGATCGAGCCCGCGCCGGCGGATCGCCCAGCCTTCGAGGCGAGCTTCCAAGAGCGGATCGACCAGCTCAGCCAGCTACGCGCGCTCTTGCCAAATCGCACACTCGGGGCAGGCCCGAGGACAGCGGCCGAACTCGACGAACTCGCGGCGGGCGGATACTCCGGCGACGACGAGGGAACCAGCGTCGAGGCGAGCGAGAACGGGGAACGACTCTCGGTGCAGGGCGGGATCTGGCCGGACCGGTAAGGGGGCCCCGGGTCGGGAATCCCAGCAAACGGGTCCGCTAGCCCCGAACCCGCTCCACCGCCCGGCGCCACTCTCCCATTCGACGCCCGCGCTCTGCATCCCCAAGCTCCGCCACAAACCGCGCCGGCGTCTCGCGCATTCCCGCCGTCCGGGCCACATCCTCCAACAACCCGGCCCCGACTCCCGCCAAGCCCGCCGCGCCACGCGCCGTCGCCTCAACCTGCGGAGAGCGCAGCACCGTCGCCCCGGTGAAATCCGCCTGCAGCTGCATCAGAAGATTGTTGTGGGTCGCGCCCCCATCGACGCGAATATCCCCCACGTCCAATCCGGCTTCCGTGCGGAAGCCCTCGACGATTTCCGCGCACTGCCAGGCGATCGCCTCGAGCGCCGCTCGCGTGATATGCGCAGCTGTGGTCCCGCGAGTCATCCCCAACAACGCCGCCCGCGCATCCGGGTCCCAGTAGGGCGCGCCCAGCCCAGAAAACGCCGGGACCAGGTGCACTCCTCCCGTATCGGGCACGCTGCGCGCCAGATCCTCCGAGGCTGCGGCGTCATCGAAGAAGCCCAGTCCATCGCGCAGCCACTGCACAACCAGCCCCCCCGAAAACACCGACCCCTCCAGCGCGTACACGGCCGCCCCATCCGGCCC
>CAYWNK010000175.1:5301-13838 GCA_964459495.1 uncultured Planctomycetaceae bacterium | reverse complement strand
CGTTTCCTGCCGATCCGGGCTCGGGCACATTCGTCACGTCCACGTTGTTCACGCCAACGTTGCCACTGCCGTCGACCGAAATCTGGCCGGCGACATTGACGTTGCCGGAGGCCAGGATCGTCACAGGAGCGGAACCGACAAAGCTGAGCTTCGCGCCGACCGGGATATCCAGATCGCGGACATCGAGCACGCCCGCGATCACGGCCTGGGACGTAGTGCCTCCGGGTCCGCCCACGATGGTGCCGCTGTCGGTGTTGACGATCACCTCCTGCCCGGGGGCCAGGCTGTAGTCGAAGGTTCCGTTCGTGCCGCCCGTACCCTCAAAGTCAAAGGCTGCCTCCAGGCGACCATCCGACCAGTTGGCCCGAGGGGCGTCGAGGGTGCTGTTTTCGTCCTCCAGGGATCCGTCGACCGAACCGCTCAAGAGGAAAGACTCGAGCACCTCATCGGAATCCACGTTGGAGTCTCCGAGGTCGGGGTTGTCGATATCGACGGTGACCATGCGAGCGAAACGATCGCGATCGGAGGGTGTGGCGTCACCTGTGAGGTCGCTGAAGCCCTGTCGCAGGTTGACTCGCAGATCGGTGTTTTGGGGCAAGAGCCCCACCGGCGTCACGCGGAGAATCGCACCGTTGTCCACGCAATTGGCCACGAGCTCGACCGTGGAGGTGAGCGGGAGCCAATCACCCGCCGGCTCTTGGTATTCGAACTGGATGAATTCCGAATTGACGTTGGCCGGGCCGGCCTGAATCGGCTGGTTGATGAACACAACCACGGAGACGCCGCTTTCGCTCTCGCTGTATTTGTTGAGCGGGACCCGGAAGCCGCTAGGCAGAATCCCCAGCTGGCTGGTGGGCGAACTGGGATCGATGTCGAGTTCGAAGTACTGGCGGTTGTCAGGGTCACCCCCCAACTCCAGGTAGGTGGCCTGCAGCTCGTCGAGCGCGGTGCCCGCCGAACCCCGTAGCACCACGGCCGGAGGCCCAGCCACCGTGTCGAGGAAGAGCTGAAGCGCTTGATCCCCGAGCGGAGTAGTGAAGTTGACGAGCTGGCCTTCCTCGAGCACGTCGCCGTCCTGGCTACGAACCGTCACACCATCGGACAGGGAGCCGCGGATCGCCAACACGTACGCGATGCCGCCCGGCGTCAGACCAGCGTCCGAGAAATCATCGAGGACCGGACAGTTGGGCTGGAAGATGATCGCATTCTCCAGCGCTGCTCCGCCGGGTGCGAGTGCCTGGCTAAAGGCACCGATCGCAGAGTTGCCGAACTGATCCGTGATGCTGATCGTGTTCAGGTTGACCGTGGTGAAATCGACCGCCTCGTTGAAGTCGATGCGAATCGAACGATTCACCTGCCAAACGTCGCCTTCGACCACCGAGATCCCGCTGACAGCAAAATCCGGGTCGGTCTGGGTCGACGAAGGGCCCGAATCACTGCATGCGCCGAGGGCGGTGGCGCCAAGCGCGATGAGAACGAGGTTGCGCAATTGATCCATGTGCATGGGGGGTCGCTGGGGGGACTGCGACAATGACGCCAGGGGGTGGGCCGCGGAAGGCGGAGGCGCCGGGGTAAGGCTAAGGTCGTGCGGCGAGGACTGCGAGGGCCAGCAGCCCAAGAATCAGCCACGAAGAAGGGGCACCCCCGGGCGCCCCTCCGTGAATCCTCCATCCGCTCGGATCAGGATCGGGGTGCGCCGTTGGCGCCCCCCCCACTCAGGGGCCCCGGAACCGACTTGTTCCGGGTCCCCGGGGGGCGATTACTCTTCCCAGGCCACGGCGACTGCCGAGACCTCAGGAACCAGGCCGGACTGCTCGTCCGCCACGAAGGTGAGGCGCATCTGGTAGTACCTCGAGCTGTTGATGTCGGAGATGTCCGACTTCCACTCCTCGTCGTCGTTCAGGAACTCCATGTTGTTGTTCGCCTGCGCCGGGTTGTGGGCGGGCGACCAGTTGGGGTCCGCCGTCATCGGCATGTCGTCGAAGTAGAAGTCACCGTAGATGTCCAGCCGGTTGGCGTTGATCAGCGCGGGGTTGGGATCAAGGAAGTTCCCGTCCTGGTCCTCGAAAACGTCGATGACGACACAACCGCGGTAGGCGATGGAGAGCGAGGTGCCGGCGGGCTGATCCGCGGGGCCGGGCTCGATCACCGCAGGGTTGAAGTCCGGAGCGGCGAAGGGCTCACTGGTCAGGGGGTTGGTCGCCGGGAACCAGATGGACACCGAGCGGCTGACGCGAACAACGATGTCGAGAGCGCCAAGGTAGAAGGTGTTGTCACGCCCGAAGGTCTCCGCACCGGTGGTCGGCTGGGAAGTCGGGTTGAAGCCACCGTTGGAAGACGTCTGCAGATCAGGGTCGATGAACACCGTGTTGCCCGAGGTGTCGATCCCGCCCGTGGAGAAGGCGCGGAAATACGGGCGGGACGACGTGTTGGCCGCCAGGTTGATGTCGAAGGCGTTCTGGCCGGCGGCACCGTCATCGGGATAACAGCGGAACTCCATCAAAAGCGGGAGACCGATCGTCGCGATCCGGTTCGCGTTGTAGAGCGGGGTCAGGTCCACGTTCAGGCCGAGCGCCACCAGCTGCTGCTTGGGCGGCACACCAGAGGTTTGAGTACCGGCACGATCGGGGATCGAGGTATCGCGCCACGTGTAGTACTGCTTGTCGTCCGGCCCCACGCCACGGTTCAGCGGGTAAGGAACCATCAGCGTGTTTGTGTCCGTGATGAACTGGTCGCCGGGGTTGACGGTGTAGCCAAGTTCACGGGGGTGCACGATCCTCAGTGGGTCGATCTGAGCGTTCAACTGGTTGTTGTTGAAGATCGGGCGCAGACCACTGTTCTGCCTATCCGGGAAGAACGAATTGGGATCAAGCCATTCATCAGGGGCAAACTGGCAGTGGGAGAGGCTGATCGAGAACTCGTCGTAGGAGTCAAACACCACCCCACCTGCCGGAGCCCAAGAAATGCCCTCGACGTCGACGTTGATGTTCGTGATATCGGTCAAACTCCAGCCAAAGTCCGCGTAGCGATACAAGGTCTGAGTCTTGGAGCCGAGGTTCGAGAGAGGGGTTTGGACCCCCGTCGTGAACGGGGTTTGGAGAGCCCCGAGACCCTGGGTCCGGTCCGCGACGGCCTGGAAACGGTTGACCGGACGGGGGCGGATCAGCTCGCGCTGGAGATCGTAGAGGTGCTGTCCACTCCATTCAGGAAGGGGATCGTTGCCCGCCCCACCAATCGGGGGCTCCTCGTCCTGGGCCGTGAAGCGACTCACACGGCCACCGTTGCGCTGCTGAGATTCAGCAGGATCGACGGTCAGCGTGATCGTCGGCAGCGTCACCTGGAGTGCGTTGCCGGCCAAGTCCGTGGGGCCCGTGGTCCCGCTCGCCAGGGTCAGGAAGTACTCCTCGCTGGTGCCAAACTCGTGAGCTAGGTCCAGATCGGGCTCAAAAGTGATGCCCTGCCGGTCGACCGATTGCTCCACACGCCCCACCACGTAGGCCGAGGTGGGCAGCGGCGGATCGTTGCCCGGGTTGAACTCCTCGCGGGTCAGCGTGACGGAGTCGAAGGCGTTGACCGACGCAGGGGCAATCGGCTCGCTGAAGCGCAGGCGCATCGACGAATCCGTGTTGAGTAGGGAGGTGGGCTCCGCGGGGAAGCCATTTGCGAACGGCAGGATCGTCACGAAACAAGCACCACGGCCCGCGTCCGCGACCGGGTCGTAGGCGGCGCGCAGGTCGCCGACCTGGCCCTGGCCGCCCAAGACCCACTCAAGCGTTCCAGAGCGACCGGGATCGTTCCAGTCGATCGGGAACTGAATCAGGCGCACACGCACCATTTGCAGCAAGCCGGCCACCTGGCCCGCGGGCTGCTCGATGATCTCGGCGAAGAGCCCGATATCGGCCTGGGCGATGACATCCCCCACCTCGGGGGTTTGAGCGCAGAAAGGCGAAGCGAACTGCACCCGGGGCAGCGTGAATTCCAAGCCATCGGGGTTGCCCGGCTCCATGGGCTCCGGCGTGTCGAGCAGGGTCACCGGAGTGGCACCAACCACCACCGGCGGATCCTGGTCCGGCAGGAAGCCGTTGAACGGGTCTGCGGTCACGGAGTTCTCGCCACCCGAGCGCATGGCCCGCACCACGTCCACAGTCGGGACGTCGAAGTCGACTGGCCCGTTGTTTGTGATCGATAGGAAGTGGTTGGTCGGGTTCGCCAGAAGGCGGTTCTGCCCGCTGGCGGTGTTGATCTGGGTCGGAATCCGAATCAGCAGGTTCGACAGGTTGACGTTCACGCTCGGGGGGAAACCCACGCCGTTCGGCGGCAGGGGATCCGCAAAGGTGAAGGACTCGATCTCGGTGATGGTCGGATCGATCAGCAGGCGCGTGGGGTAGAACTCCGGGCCCGCATCACCGTCGTAGTCGGCCAAACCGCCGTGGTTCTCATCCGGCAAGATGCGGGCTGTGAACGGGTTGATCGTCGGGGCACCGGTGCGCACGCGCACCGTCGTGTTGTCCACCGTTGCCGGGTCGATCAGGTCATCGAATTGCATGACGATGACGGCGTTCCGGGGCACCATCGAGAAGATGCCCGCGCCCCCCGACGCCAGGGTTGTCACCGGGGTCAGGTTGGACTCCGCCTGCCCGAGCAGGTCGACAAACTGGTCGAAGGCCGGAGCAGCCGGATCGTCGACACGCCGAAGGATGACGAGGCTTTGCTGCGCGGTGACGGGGTTGGTTTCCAGGCGGTAGTTGAAGCCGTCGTTCTGGACATCGCCCGAGATGACAAAGTCGTTGAACATCGGGATCAAGACCTCCTGATTCCCGAGGGGGGCGCCGAGCCCAAAGACCTGCACCAACCGCCCCCAGGAGAGGCTGGTCAGCTGGATCGTCGATGCAGCGCCACCTGAGTTCGCATCGCTGATGAAGAAGTCGCCGGAGCCAGCGGGGAACTCGGTGACCTCGCCGGCGGTTCCCCCGGACATCGATACGCCCCCCCCACCCGAGCAGGCGGAGATGAGAAGCGCGAGCCCAGCGCAGGCTCCAAGTCGGCCCAGGGCGCTTGCAGCGCGGTTTGTTTCAGGCATCGGCATGGTCATTTGGGGGTCCTCAGTTGTCGGTGACTCGATGTTCTAGGGTGCAGGAAGCAGCGCTCGGGGGGTCGCGCTGGATGTGGCTCCCCGGTGAGGGGTGCCGCATCCACCGTTCCTGGTGTGTTGGGTGTGGTCCTGCCCGCACGGGCCCGGATGGTGGGCGGTCGGAGAGGAGTGCAGGCTCGGGTTGTCGAAAAGATCCGGGACGATGGTCGGAGTTGCCAACCGAAGTCGCTGTCCGCGATCGGGAGCCGGCCCCGATGGACGGAGGCCTGGACCCTTTCTTTAGGGAGCTGGGCTGCGAGTGGTGACAGGTTGGGGTGGAAAGTCGGGAGTGCTTACAGGAATTGTCCGGTTCCGAGGCCAGGCAGGTCAAGCCAGGTCACCAGGACCCGCTATCGAACACTCAGGCCCAGGGATAGGCGCCCCTTGGAATCATCCCCCGCTAGCGAGGGATAGGCTCCCAAGGAACGGGAACCAGTGCTGCGACGTGCAAGAAACGTGCCACGGGCAGAACAGCCGGCCAGTCCACGCCTCCCCCCACAACCGACTGCATAGCAACCACTTAGAGTCGACCCGCCTCACAATCAGACTCACCCGAGCCCAGGCACCGTGCGCTCCGATTCTCACCCGGTGAGGAAGCGTGCGAATACGCACACCCAAGCCCCCCCGCCACTATCGCCCGATTTGCTGAGCCGGATGAAAGCCCTGCTGCTCCGCTGACCCCTCGTCCCCGAGGAACACCAAATGATCAGGTCGCACCTGGCGGAGGGCCGGGGCATCCGGACGGTGGTAGTTGCGGCTGGTCGTGCACCCCACGAAACGGAAACGCAGCGAGCGACTGCAGTAGGCGCAGGTCGCCTCCAGCGGGTTCCGCGACTGAAGCGAGAACATCGGCACCACGTGCCGGGGCTCGGTCCGGGAAATGCAGGCCGGATTCGGGCAGGGGTTGTCCCCCACCGGCACAGGCCAGGACTGGCTGAGGGCAGGGCCCGCCTCGGCATCGAGCTCAATCTCGCCGAGAAGGCTGGCGAGAATCGCCATGCGAATCGGAACCCCACGGGCAGCCTGCTTGAAGTAGATGCTGCGCGGATCCTCGTCGATGTCCGAGTCGATTTCATCCCGGCGCGGCAGAGGGTGCATCACCACGGCGTCGCGCAGGGAATCCGCCGCCATCGACTGCTTCTCCAGGCGCATGTAACGCGTCTCTGCGCCCTCCTTCGCGTCGAAGCGTTCCGTCTGCGGCCTCGTCATGTACACCGCGTCGACGCGGCTGACCTCCCAGCCCTTGGCGTCGGTGAACAGCGACAGCTGGTGGGGTTTTTGCGGCGTCAGGTACACGGCATCGCTTTCCTTCGCCAGGTCCCCTAGCCGCTGAGCATTCGCCCGCACCGGCTCAACGCGGAACTCGTCTCGCAGGCGCGCTAGCACGTAGTCCGGCATCTCGAAGCCGGCCTGGGGCACACACACGATGTTGGCGCCGAAGCGCGCAAGCGCGTAGGCAAATGAGTGAACCGTACGGCTGTACTTCAGGTCGCCTGCGAGCACCACATCGAGGCCGTCGATATGCCCCCGCTCGACGTGCAGGTTGTAGAGATCGCAAAGCGTCTGCGTCGGGTGCTCGTGGGCACCATCGCCCGCATTGATCACCGGCACGCTGGAGAACTTGGCCGCCAGACGCGCCGCGCCCTCACCGGGGTGCCGCAGGACGATCACGTCCGCGTAGGCTCCGCTGACCACCCGCACGGTGTCGGCCAAGGACTCCCCCTTGGCTGCACTCATCGAGGTCATGTCCGCCGCGGTGATCACGCCGCCCCCAAGCCGCAGCATCGCGGACTCAAACGACAGCCTGGTGCGCGTCGATGGCTCGAAGAACAACGAGGCCGCGATTCGCCCACGACAGGTGTCCGCGTGGATCGAGGGGTCGTCGGCGTAGCGGTCCGCGTGCTGGAACAGCGCCTGAATTTCCGCCTGGGAAAGATCGTCGATCGAAACCAGGTGTCGGAGTGTGCCCATGGGTTGTGCGTGCGGGGTGCGGGACAGCAGGGTAGCTCCCGCGGGCCTCCGCCGCATCAAACGCTTGGCGCGAGCCACAAGCCGAGACGCCGCACCAGCTCGGCGGCGCCGATCCTGCCCTCCCCAAACGAGCGCAGGTCCGTGGCCAGCCCATCCAGGAATGGAACAGGCATCCCGGCGATCCAGGGATCGGAGGGCAGCCGAAATCGTTCCTCAAAGGCCGCGCGCACCAGCCTTCGGGCGCCAGCGGGATCGTCGATGGTCCGCAGCGCGCCCTCGGGCGCTCCGGGGCGTTCCCCGTGGGTCCACAGGTCGGGGGCGGGCCCCTCCTCCCCAGCCGCACAGAGCCGCAGCGACCAGTCGGCGCCCGCCCGCAGGCGCAGCGCCTGCGCCTGTCCTTCAGCCTCGACACGGTCCTGCCCGGGATCGCGCTCGCCCGCGGTATCGACCAGCTCGAGCGGCCATGGCCCCAGCCAGGCCGCCTCGTGCACGGCATCGCGCGTCGTACCGGGCACCGCGCTCGCCAGGACCCGCTCTGTCCCCACCAGGGCGTTGAAGAGGGTGGATTTGCCAGCGTTGGCCGGCCCGACAAGCACGACACGGGTGGGCCGCAAGAGGAACCCCGCCAGGCGCCCGCGCTCCGCGAGGGTCGCCGCCAGGGAAGGATCGGGCTGATCCTTGAGCTGTTGCAGGGCGGCCCGGAGCGCCCCTCCGGCTTGGTCGAGCAGGGTGCGCGCACCGGCCTCACTCGGGGCCTCCGGGAGTAGGTTCAGGGCGCGTTGCTCAAGACGAACCGGCCGCGCCCCATCCCCCTGGTTGAGCCCCCGTCCGGGGGTGGGCCAGAGGGCGAGCAGCTCATCCACCAGGCCTGGGGAACCGTGCACATGGAGCTCAGCCTCCTCGGCGCTGCGCACACACAACAGGCCCTCGTCCAGCAGCTCGCCTGCAAGCCCTGCAAGCGACTCGCACGGCTGGCCGAACTGGGCCCCTCCACCGATCAACCGCACAAGACGAATCCGGCCGTCCACCAGCGGCCCGCGCACCCCCACCCGGCGCAGCGCCTCCTCGGTCCCCGGTCCACGCAGGGACAGGACCGCTACGCCGCCGGGGCCATGGGGCGTCAGACACTCCACGTGCACGTTCATCGCAGCTCGCTACTCCAAGCCGCCGCGAGGCCGTAGGCAACGAGCTCGGGAACCGACTGGACCGCAAAGCCCTCAGCGACCAAAGCCCCGTCGAGAAAGTGGGCCGCGCCACCGCAGAGCATGACAGGGATCCCCTCAGCCGCTGACGCGGAGGCTTCAGCCCCTGGCGCGGCAGTGCCGAAGCAGCCCGCCTCCTCGGCGATCCGCTGCACAAGCCGGACGGCAGCCCCCTCGAAGCCCACAACGACCCCGGCGAGCAGTGCTTCGCGCGTATGCCGGCCAAGGGCCCG
>CAYWNK010000175.1:0-5201 GCA_964459495.1 uncultured Planctomycetaceae bacterium | reverse complement strand
CCGGGCGCGATCGCTCCGCCGAGGAACGCCCCACGCTCGCCGGTCGCCTCCACCGCATCCACCGTCATCGCCGTGCCAGCGTCGACAACGATGCAGCTTTCGCCCCCCAGCAGCAGGGCCCCGCGCGCCGCGAAGAGGCGATCCGCCCCTACGGTTTCGGGGTGCTGGATGCGCAGCTCTAAGCCGCTCGAGGGGTTGACGATCACCTCGACCTCAGTCCCCCAAGCGCCGCGCAGCGCAGTCACCAATCGCTCGGTCGCGGCGGGCGATGCCACACTCGAAAGGATGCAGACACGGGGAGCGGCCCCCCCAAAGACCTGGGTCTCGGGGCCGCGCTCGTGCCCCGTCCAGCTCGTGAGCAGGTCAGCCCTCGGGCCGCCGGACTTCGCGTCCAGGAACGAATACAGCTTGGTGCGGGTGTTGCCCGCATCCACGCAGGCGACCCAGTTGGATCGCCGCGGGGCAGCCTCGCTCAATTGTCGGGGCTCTTGAACACCTTCGTGCTCAGCTGACCCTTGTTCTCGATCACGACCTCCCACACGGAGTACTTGTCCGCGTTGTTCTTGGCCCACTTGATCGCCTCTTGCTCCGAGGAGACCGGGTGTCCGTTCACGGAGATCACGACGTCGCCCGCCTGGGCGCCGTGACGCGCAGCGATCGACCCGGGCTTGACCTCCACGATTTCGATGCCGGCCCGCTGACCGTTCTCGTCGTAGTGGGTCTTGACGCGCATGTCCTGGGTCAGAATGCGCTGGTAGTCGTTGGCGAAAGCCTGGGCGTCCTCGGTGCCGATTTGGAAGTTGCCGTTGGCCAAGCGCTGGGTCTCGGCAGGCGCGGTGCTCGTGCGCACCTTCGCGGTCGGCAGCGGCCGCTTCTTCGCCGTGATCACGCCGTCCTCTCCGACCTGGCTGATGAGCTCCATGTCCCCAAACGCGTTGAGGAACACCTTTTCGTTCTCGCGCCCCTCCTCCGCGAAGGAAAACGAGATCCACTCGGGATCGATCTCGTGGATCACCACGCCGTCGTGGGGCTTGGGCAGCTGATCTCCGACCTTGAGCTTCTCGGTGCCATGGGACTCGAGAGCTCCGATGTACTTCACGAAGATGGCGCTGCCGCCCGGGTCATCGGTGTCGTACTGCACGTACTTGACGGCGATGAGCTCCTTCGCGGAGGTGAACTTGGGGCCGGTGTCAACGACCGCCGTCGGCTCGACGACGACCTTTTTCTCCTCCGGCTTACCCGTCCAGTTGTGCCCGATGAAGTGCGGCTGGATGCGGCCCGCATAGTCCAGCTGGACCTGGTCGCTCGAAACGACGGGTCGGGACTCGGAAAGCAGCGCCTTCACGTACTCCGAATCAAACGGCCGAGCCAGAGCCTCTTGCTTGCCCCAGTACTTGTAGATGACCAGGCCCAGGGCTGCGGTCAGAACAAGAGACCCGAGCCAGCAGAACAGGTTGATGGTGGAAACCTTCATAGTGCGTGGGGGCAGCGTAGCGGAAAGCGGGGGCTGGATGCGAGCGAAGCGTAGGGCCGGGGCCTGGGAGGGATGTTTCCTTGGCGTTAGGACGGCCCTCAACAGGGTGGACGCACGGCTGGCTGGGATCTTCCCCAGAAACGCAAGGGGGGCACGAGGGGAAAAAAGCGATGCAGAGGCGGGGCTGAGCCCCGCCTCTGCATCGCTGTCACGTCTCGCGCCCCCTGGAGGCGTAGCGCGGCCGATCCGCCGCGTCACCGAGCCATTCGCAGCCCGTCAGCCCCGCCCTCAGGCGGCTGAGGGCCAGAATTCTGGGCGGCACCGGGACCGACCTCTGGGGCGCTGAAGCGGTCCGAGCTCGCGCGGATACCGCGCAGGGCCAGGAGCAGCTCTTCCGGGCGGTCACTGGTCGCCAGACCGTCCTCGAGCTCGATAGTGCCGGCTTCGATCATTCGGCGCAGGCACTCGTTGAACGAGATCAGCCCGGCCTCGCCGCCCAGCTCGATCGCCCGGGCCATCTCGGTGGTATGACCCTCGAAGAGCAGTTCGCGCACCTGGGGCGTGCTCATCATGAGCTCAAAGGCGGGCACCTGCCCCCCCGCCTTGGCCGGCACGAGTCGCTGGGACAAGACGCCCGCGAGGTTGTCCGCCATCCGCTGTCGGATCTGACGGTGACGCTCGGCCGGGAAGAAACCCAGGATCCGCTCGACCGTCTGAGCCGCGTTGACCGTGTGCATCGTCGAGAGCACCGTGTGGCCCGTCTCGGTGGCCTCCAAGGCGGCGATGACGGTCTCCGCATCTCGCATCTCGCCGATCAGAATGACGTCCGGGCTCTGACGCAAGGCGTGCCGCAGCCCTTCGCCAAAGCTCGTGGTGTCCGTGCCGACCTCCCGCTGACTGATCACGCAGCGGTTCTCGGTGTACATGAGCTCGACTGGGTCCTCGAGCGTAATCACGTGACGCTCGTAGTTCTGGTTCATGTGCTGGATGATGCCGGCCAGGCTCGTGGACTTGCCGGAACCGGCGACCCCGGTCACAAGGATGAGGCCCCGCTTGCGCGACGCCAGCTGCTTCATCTCAGCGGTCGGCAGACCCAGGTTCTCCAGCTCCGGAGCGCTTTCGTTGATCCGCCGAATCACGAGCGCCGGCTCGCCCATCTGCTTGTAGGCATTGATTCGGAAGCGGCCCAGACCATCCAGCTCGAGAGCGGAGTCCGCGGATCCGGTCTTGCGCCAGGTCTTCATCCGGCTCTCGCCCAGCACGGTCAAGAGCACCTCTTCCATCGGACCCGGTCCGGGCACGCGCCCTTCCAGGAACGAAATCCGACCGTCGACGCGCAGCGACGGCCGCCCGTCTGCCCGCAGAATGAGGTCCGAAGCCTGGGCCTTGCACATGGCCCCCAGCCAGCTTTCGACCAACCGGCGGGGCGAGCCGGTGCTGATCACGCCAAGGCCAGCCGGGGCCTTGCGCGCGGGCGGTGTTCCCTGCTCACCGAAGCGCCGGCGCGGCATCTTGCGCTCGCCTTCCCCTCCCGCTCCACCGCGGGGGGCCGGCATCTTGTCGGCCAGGGATCCTCCCTGCGGCACCGGCTGAGCCTGCTGCTCGGGAGTCGGTGCCTGGTCAGCGGGCTGCTGAGGCTGTTCGGGCTGGGGGCTATGCTGATCCAAGGCGATCTTCTCGTGGGGAGGAAGGAGGACGTGGGCGATTCGCCCAACTGAGCATCGACCTGGGGATCCAGCGCCCTTGAGGCGCGATGCCACTCCCTTCCCTCGCCCCCTCTGACCACCCCCAGAGGGGCTCGCCTTAGGATTCCGCTGCGCTGCGGGTCGCTTCGTCCACGCGCTGCGCCGCACTGCGCAGCACGTCCTGCAAGCCCAAACCGAGAACGCTCGACATCGGAAGCACGGGCCCAGCGACCTTCTCCAGCTCCGCCACGCGCTCCTCCCAGCCATCGTCCTCTTGGGCCTTCGTAGCCACCGTCAGTCGCGGCTTCGCCGCCAACTCCGGGGAGGCCTTCTCGAGCTCTGCCTCCAGCGCCAGCCAGGCGTCGGCGGGCTCCCGTTCGGTCACCGCCGAGACGTCCACCAAATGCAGCAGCACCCGGCAGCGCTCAACGTGCTTGAGAAAGCGATGGCCAAGGCCATGGCCTTCGGCCGCGCCCTCGATCAGCCCCGGCAGATCCGCCATCACGAGGGTGCGATGATCGCCAAGGTCAGCAATCCCCACCTGGGGCACCAGCGTGGTGAAGGGATAGTCCGCGATCTTCGGAGTCGCCGCCGTCACCCGCGAGAGGAACGTGGACTTGCCCGCGTTCGGAAAACCCAAAAGCCCCACCTGTGCAAAGAGCTTGAGTTCGAGGCGCACGCGGCGCTCCTCTCCCGGCTTGCCCTTGGTGGCGTGACGCGGCGTCTGGCGCACCGAGTTAGCGAAGCGCTGGTTGCCCTGGCCGCCGCGACCGCCCTGGGCGACGACGAGCTCCATGTCCGCCGCGTCGAGGTCGCGGAGCAGGTTGCCGTGCTCCACGTCGAACACCTGGGTCCCCACGGGGACGCGCAGCACAACGTCACTCCCTCCGCCGCCCGTGCGATTGCGCGGGCCGCCGGGGGTGCCGGAACGGGCCGCGTAGCGGTGCCTGCGACCGATGGCGAGCAGGGACGTCAGGGAATCGTCAGCGATCAGGATCACGCTGCCGCCTCGACCACCGTCTCCACCGTCCGGGCCGCCCTGGATCACGTACTTCTCGCGCCGGAACGACACGAGGCCGTCACCGCCCTTTCCGGCCACGACCTCGATTTCGGTTTCGTCGCGAAACATGTGCTTGAGCCCCAGGGGCTAAATAAGAAGCGAAGCGCTCGCCCCCCCACGGGGGACGCGCGCTCGGCGGGAACATGAAGCGCCCGGGCCGATGCCCAGCCCCTGCAGGCTGGCTCCGGTTCGGGCACCGACGGGCTACGCGCCCGCTTCGATCGGGTCGACGTGGACCCGGCGACCGGCCTGGAAGCGCACGGTCCCTTCGACGAGGGAGTAGAGCGTGTAGTCACGACCGAGGCCGACGTTCTGGCCCTGCTTGAAACGCGTGCCGCACTGGCGGACGAGAATCGTGCCAGGCGTCACCGTCTGGCCTCCGTAGCGCTTGACGCCGCGGAACTGGGGGTTGGAGTCTCGACCGTTGCGGGTGGAACCCTGTCCTTTCTTATGTGCCATGGAATGGTCTCCTGCCTGCTAGGCGATTTCGGTGATGCGTACCTGGGTGTAGCTCTGACGGTGACCCGTCTTGCGCCGGATGTTCTTGCGCCGCTTGAAGCGGAAGATGACCAGCTTCTTGCCGCGGTGGAGGCCGATGACCTCGCCCTTCACGACGGCGCCGGCGACGGTGGGTTTGCCGACCTTCGTCGCTCCGTCTCCGGAGACGAGCAGGACCTGGTCGAAGGTGATCGTGGAGCCAGGCGCAGCGTCCATGAGGTCGCAGGCGACGACGTCGCCCACCCGCACGGTGGCCTGGTTGTTTCTGTCGGAGATGATGGCGTACAAGGCAGTTCCTCGTTGACCTGCGGTGGAATCCTCCCGCAGGGGCCCTCCGGGATGCGGGGGCCAGGTGATTTCGGCCCGGCAGGGTAGCCCCAAGGGACGGGGCTGTCAGTGCCGGGGGGCCGAAAACCCGACAAAGCTGCCCACGCCCCCCCAAGTGCCCCGCTGGCCCTGGAGCACGCTCCAGGCGGCCCAGCAG
>CAYWNK010000174.1:0-13842 GCA_964459495.1 uncultured Planctomycetaceae bacterium | reverse complement strand
TCCACCGAGATGGTCGACGCCGGCTTCCGCCTCTACTGGGCCGAGCAAGCCCCAGCCCGCGGTTGGCTCGTGATCTCTCCGGTCGCCCCTGAGGGCGTCTCCTTCTTCGCCGGGTCCGAGGCCCACATCCCCGCCCTCCTCGAGCACGTCGCCAGCGAGCACGCGATCGAGGGCGGACAGGTCCACGTCGCCGGCCCTAGCAACGGCGGGCGGAGCGCGATGCGCATCGCCACCACCCGGCCCGACCTGGTCGCCTCGCTCCTGCTACTCCCCGGCTACCCGCCCACGGACGCGGACAGTGCGCGACTCAGCGCCCTGCTCGACATGCCCATCGGCTTCCACGTGGGCGGCGACGACACGCGCTGGGTCGAAGCTTCCCAGACCGCCCACGACGCCCTCAAGGCGATGGGGCACCCCGAACTTGCGCTCACCATCTACCCCGGCGAAGGCCACACCCCCGCCAGCCTCACCAGCACCGTCGTATTCGACGCACTGGATGACTTCCGGGCCATCGTTCAGGCGGAAGCTGCCCAGCGCAGCAAGGTCGCCGCCGTCCTGGATGCCTTTCACCAGGCTGCGGCAGACGCGGACGGCTCGGCGTACTTTTCGTCCTTCGCCCCCGGAGCCGTTTTCCTGGGGACGGATCCGGCCGAGCGCTGGACCATCCCCCAGTTCCGGGCCTTCTGCGACCCCTACTTCGACCGCGGCCAGGGCTGGCTCTACACCCCCACCCGGCGCTTCGTCGACGTGTCCCTGGACGGCGCGACGGCCTGGTTCGACGAGGACCTATTCAACGAGAAGTACGGCGTGACCCGCGGCACCGGCGTCCTGCGCCTCCTGGGCGGCCATTGGCGGATCGCGCAATACAGCCTCTCCATCCCGGTCCCCAACGACATGACGGGCGATCTGGTCGAGCGCATCCGCGGCGGAAAGTAGAGGAGGGGCCCGCCGTCCCCACGACGGGCCCCTCAGATCCCCAGCGCAGCCCGTTTTCGCGGCTGCACGGGTGGAAGCCGCAGTCGTTCGAAATCCGAACGAAAGGAAGGCCCAAAATCCGGCATTGCCCAAAGGAAGCCCACGGGCCCGGCCCAGGCACGAAAAAGGGCCCGCCGGCGAACCAGCGGGCCCCATTGACTCGTGAAGAGTCAGGATCCCCAGCACAGCAGATTTGCTGTACGACCCTGAGCCATAGAAGGCGGTCGAGCCGAACGGCGATTTTGCATGGTTTCCCCGTGGAATCCCGACGTCCGTCCCCATGGGGCCCCAGGGCCGTCGGGAACAGCTTGGGAGCCAAACTGCCGCCAGGCACCGGGAGTGAGCCGCAAGCGCCCCCCCCCGCGCCTGATTCGCCCCGAACGATCGACGACCCGCCGAGCTGCGCTCTGCGGGTCGTCGAACGATGGCGGATCTCTCCAGTCTCCGTCGTCTCTTCCAAGAGACTCAGCGGGAACGTTCAGAAAACCGAACGTGCTCTTGCTCTGGGGCAGAAGAAATGGCCTAGGCCCCGGAGAATCAGCCAAAGAGGCCGGTTACCTGACGCTTGCGGATCTCCTTGTCCTTGGCCCACAGGGTCTCCGCTGTCTCGATGTTGTCCATGCGCAGGAAGAGGTTGTAGTAGACGTCCTTGGTCTTGCGCCCAAGGTTCTCGAGGCTGCGTCCCTCCTTCTTCGTGATGTCGCGCATGGCGCCATAGATCACCACATCCGCGCCCAGCTGGCGCCCGAAGGCCTTGGCCTGCTCGGGGTCCACGCGGCCGGAACCCTGCTGAAAGCGAACCTGCTCTCCGATTTCGTCCTGGCCGAGGGAACCTGCAACGATGCGGTAGCGACCGGTCTCCAAGAGCTCAGCGATCATCTTGTCCCGCAAGAGCCCCATGTTGATGTGCTCGCGCGTCTCGTTGTAGATGTTGTCGAAGTACAAGACGATCCGCGGATCGCCCTGGACGTCCGCGCCCTTGACGTAGTCGAGGCCGGTGGCCGTATTCAACTCCGACACCATCTGCTGGGAGAAGGTCTGCAGATCCGTCGAACCGTAGTCAGCGTTGATCGTCTCCTTCTTGGTCGGATCTCCGTAGCGGGTAGAGGTGCAGCCAACGGCCAGCAGGGGAAGAACACAGGCGCAGAGCGCAAAGGAAAGATGCTTCATGGCGTTTCCGAAGGAAGGCGATCGGCGCCCGCGACGCGGGCTCCACCGATCACGTGTACGTAGATGCGGCCGCCGAGAGTCCGGGCCAGCAGGAAAACCGTCTCGCCAGGTGTGAGCTCGAAGGAACCGAGCTCCTCCACGTTCACGCCGCCAGCGACGGAAAGAGTGGCGGGACCGGGCGGCAGTAGGATGCGCGCTGCCTGGTAGGAATCGGGCAGCGTCGACCAGGTTCGCAAATCGGCGCGTTCGGTGAGGAAGGAGAAGATGTTCCCGACCAGCGCTCCGGCGACACCGTGCTCCTTTTCCAGGCTCCTCGAGAGCTCGCGCTTGGCGAAGGCCCGGCCCGTGCTGCGCGCCGTGAGTAGAGCGATGCGATCCTCGAGGTTCTTCTCCGCGACGCGCCCCACGTCCTCGACCACGACGGTGCTCGCAGCCAGTTCACCTGCGCGTAGCTCCAGTCCGCCGATCGCCTGGGAGCGCTGCTCGTAGCGCGGGATCGCCCACGAGAGGAGTCCATTGCCGGTGGGCAGGTCGAGCCGCGCCTCCTGCTTGGAAGGGCCCAGCCCAATGCCGGCGATCAGGATCACCTGGGCCGCGTCCTCCGGCGGCGCCGCCGGCTCGCCGTAGGCCCCGAGCCAGCGTGCCAGGTCGTCCTCGCGATTCAAGCGGCGGGCCAGTCGCACGAGCGACGGCCCGGCCAGCGCCGCAGCCAGCCCTTTCTCCTCGAGGGCGAGCCAGTCGATGTAGGCCTGATCGGGCTCACCACGGAGTTCGTAAGCGATCGCAGAGACCAGGTGCGCCAGCCCCCCGGCCCTGTAATCGGTTTCGTAGAGCTTCTCCTCGGCGGCCAGCAAGTCGCCGGCCAGCTGGACCTCGACGAATAGATCGCCGAGCTGCCCCTGGGCGAGGTAGGCCAGGCCGAGGGACGCGTGCAGCAGGGCGCGCTCGTAACCTTCTCCGCGATAGGCCTTGGCCCCCTCGTTGATGGCCAGGCTCGCCAGCCCGCGGCCCAGGCCGCCGGGATCCAGCAGGCCCTGGCGCTCGTCCTCCTCGACCTCACGGACCGCCTTGGTAAAATGCTCGACGGCTGCCCCCCAGTTCCCCGCCGTCAGGGCCACCGTGCCGGCCTCGACCCCCGATAAAAAGGGGGAGTCGGTGACGTCGGTGTCCGCAAATCGCTTCTCAGCCTCCCCGAAACGCCCTGACTGGTAGGCCGACAGGGCACCGGAGGTCTTGGAGTTGTAGGAACTGCAGCCCAGCACCCCCAGACAGACGATCACCAGCCAAGGGGCCCTCTGGGGGCGCACCGGCCTGAGCTGCTGGGGGAGTTTCATGGGTTCGGGGTACGAACGAAGGATCTGAGCATTTGGGCCCTTTAGACTGCCGAAACAACCCGGCCTACGCAGCAATGACCCCCAAAGCATCCTCGAAAGCCCAAGCTAAGAGCAAGGGCACCGCCGCCAAACCCAAACTGACCATGATGGATCAGTTCTGGAAGGCCAAGCGCGAACAGCCCGATGCCCTCCTGTTCTTCCGCATGGGAGACTTCTATGAGCTCTTCGGGGACGACGCCAAGACAGCGGCCGCAGAGCTCGGAATCACCCTGACCTCCCGGGCCAAAGGCACGGACGCCATGCCCATGGCTGGGGTCCCCGTGAAAGCCGCCGAGGGCTATCTGATGAAGCTCGTTCGCAAGGGCTTCAAGGTCGCGATCGCCGAGCAGACCAGCGACCCCAAGACCACCAAGGGCATCGTCGATCGGGACATCGTGCGGGTGGTGACGGCAGGCACGATCACCGAGGAAGAAGCCCTCGACGCCCGTGCAAACAACTATCTCGCCAGCCTGGCGGTAATCGACGAGCGCGGGGGTCAACGCGTCGGGCTCGCATGGGTTGATCTGTCCACCGGTAGCTTCCAGGTTGCCGACGTTCCGCTGGAAGACGCTCAGGATGAGCTCGCTCGCATCGACCCCGTCGAACTGCTTTGGCCCGAGGACATCGAAGCGCGGGCTCCCGAACTCGCCGGAGCCGTCGCACCGCAGCTGGGCCGGCGTCTGTCCGAACGCGCACCGTGGCGTTTCGAGAAGGACGCCTGTCACCGGGCGCTCTGCACCCACTTCAAGGTCAAGACCCTCGAGGGTTTCGGCATCGAAGACAGCAGCGCCGCCATCCCCGCGGCCGGCGCGCTGATCGAGTATCTGACCGAAACCCAGCGCGGCTCGGTCGAGCACATCGTGCGACCCGAAGCCGTCGACCCCGGCAGCTTCCTGGTGCTCGATCGCGCGACGCGTTCGACCCTCGAACTGACCATCACACAGCGCGGCGCGCGCCGTGAGGGCACACTCCTCGACACCATCGACAGAACCCTGACGCCGATGGGCGGCAGGTTGCTGCGCGAGTGGCTGCTCGCGCCGCTGCGTGAGCCCGAGCCCATTCTCTACCGTCAGCGCGGAGTCGCCGAGTTCCACGATGGCCCCTTCCTGCGCGAGGACGTGCGGGAACTGCTGCGCGGCGTCCTCGATGTCGAGCGCCTCGTGGCCAAGGTATCGACGGGGCGGGCCAACGCCCGCGACCTCGTGGCGCTGGCCCGCTCGCTCGAGGTGGTGCGTCCCCTCTTTGAGAAGCTCGAAAACGTCTATTCGAAGATTCTCGGCGACCTGCGCGAGGCTCTCGATCCGCTGGACGACCTGGTGAGCCGTATCCTCGAGACCATCGTCGATTCCCCGCCACCGACGCTGCGCGAGGGCGGCCTGGTTCGGTCCGGGATTCACCCTGAGCTCGACGAGCTGCGGCAAATCGCCGGAGATGGCAAGGCCTGGATGGCCCGCTTTCAGGCCGACGAGATCGAACGCACCGGGATGCAGGGTCTCAAGATCGGCTTCAACTCCGTGTTCGGCTACTACCTCGAAGTGCCCCGTGGCCAGGTCGATCGCGTGCCGGACTCCTACGTGCGCAAGCAAACGCTCAAGAACGCCGAGCGCTACATCACGCCTGAGCTCAAGGAGTTCGAGGACAAGGTCCTGCGCGCCGAGGAGCGCGCCGGCAACATGGAGTACGCCATCTTCGGCGAGCTGCGCGATGGCGTTGCCGAGCAGGTGCCGCGCATCCTTGGGACCGCCCAGGCCCTGGCAGTCGTGGACGCCTTGGCGGGCCTTGCCCAGACGGCTTCCGAGAACCGCTATGTCGCCCCCGAGGTGGACCGCGGAGAAACGCTGCACATCGTCGACGGACGGCACCCGGTCATCGAGGTGGTGCAGGCCGGAGAGACCTTCGTCCCCAACGACACACAGCTCGATCGATCGGGTCGCATGGTCGGCCTGATCACCGGCCCCAACATGGCTGGTAAGTCGACCTACATCCGCCAGACAGCGCTGATCGTCCTGCTCGCGCAGGTGGGCTCCTTCGTTCCCGCGAAGGAGGCACACATCGGCGTGGTCGACCGCATCTTCACCCGGCTGGGTTCCGCGGACGATCTCTCGCGCGGCGCCTCGACCTTCATGGTCGAGATGGTCGAGATCGCCAACATCCTCAACAACGCCCGGGCACGCTCCCTGGTCGTGCTCGACGAGGTAGGCCGTGGCACCAGCACCTTCGACGGCCTCGCCCTCGCCTGGGCCATCGTCGAGCACCTTCACAACAAGCTGCGCGCGCGCACGCTGTTCGCCACCCACTACCACCAGCTCACCCAGCTTTCGGACGAGCTGACAGGTGTCCATAATCTGTCCGTGGCCGTGCGCGAGTGGGACGACGAGATCGTTTTCCTCCACAAGATCATCGAGGGAGCCACCGACCGCTCCTACGGCATCCAGGTCGCTCGCCTGGCCGGCGTCCCCCAGGACCTCGTCGATCGAGCCAAGGCCGTGCTCCACGATCTGGAGGACGGCTCCGAGGGCACCACCCTGGTCCCCCACGGGCGCCCTGCAGCGCCCGCCTACGCGCCTAACCAGCAGCTCGGCCTGTTCGACGTCGACCCTGGCAAGCTCCGCCAGGCCGTCGACGGAGTCGACTTGAACCAAATGACCCCGATGGACGCGCTGCTCAAGCTCCAGGAGCTGAAGTCGCTCCTTTAGCCCGGAGGGTTACAGACCCGTTGACCCGCCCACGCCGGAGACACAGAGGGAGACGGACCACAGTCCCGGCTGCCCCCGGGGCGTAGGAAGCGCTAGGCTCGTGCGCGACTCATCCGCACGGCACTCTCGGCGTGCATCTTCTAACATCAAACAGACACTTTTCCACACCATGTCCAAGCAGACAGGTGCACGGGTCGGCGTATTCGTCGACGGCACAAATATCCGCCTCAACGGCGGGTACGGCATGCGCTTCGACGTGCTGCGAGAATTCGCGGCACGCGGAGGCGCTGAAATCACACGACTCAATACCTACCTCGCCTTCGACCCCAAGCGCGCCCAGGAGGACGAGACCTACCGGCGCGGCCAGGACGGTTTCACCGAGAACCTGCGCGACTTTGGCTACAAGGTCCATCAGAAGGCTGTGCGGCGCTACGAGAACGAAGGCGAGACCGTTGCGAAGGTCGACATGGATGTCGATATCGCCGTCGACGTTCTCACCCAAACAGCGAACGTCGACAAGGTCCTACTCTGCACGGGCGACGGCGACTTTGCTCCTGTCGTCCGCGCCCTTCAGGACCGCGGCGTACGCGTCGAACTGGTCGCGTTCGAAAACGTCTCCGGCCCCCTTCGCCGCGAGGTCGATATGTTTGTCTCCGGCTACCTAGTGCCCGACCTACTGCCCTTCCGCGACCATCCGCAGGATGCGCCCCTCTGGGGCGAGGAGGGTTCACGAGTGCGCGGCACCTGCTACAGCCACACCGGCCGGGGCTACGGCTTCCTGCGCTACATGAAGGAGATCTCCCCCGACCTGTGGGTGACCAACACCCGCTACGAGGATTCACCGTACGAGAGCGCGTTCCTTCACGACTCCACCCTGCCCGAAGGCATCGATTCGCGCGGCCTGCCCAGCCGTGCTCTCACCTTCGAGTTTGAACTCTCCCGCGGTGAGAACGATGGCGACACGTTCCAAGCCAAGGACGTGACGATCGTCGCCCCGCGCTGATCGAAACGCGGTCCCGGGAGCCAGGCTCCCCACAAGAAAGCCCCATGGCAGCCACGCTGCCCTGGGGCTTTCTTGTTGGGGGCACAGGACTATTCCCGGGCCCGTTGCTGACGCGCAGCGTCGGCCCCGGCGATCGCGGTCGCGATCAAGCTCTTGGCCCCCGATCGATGCGCCGGTAAGACCTCCAGACACTTCGCCCAACGCCGGGCGGTTTCCTCAGCTCCCAGCTCGCCGGGCACGAGCTCTGCAAACTGCACCGCCGTAGGGGCATTGCGCTCGTCCTGAATGCGATGGGCGAGCTCGCGCTCCTCGACGATGAAGGCGTCGGCCCAGCGCACGACCCTGCGGTTGAATGCCAGCCCCCCACGGTCGCCCGCGCGCCAACGCCGCATCTCGGCGGTCCCCCCGTGGCGCCAGGCGGCAAAGGCGCCCAGCAGCCCACCAGATCCCTGCAGAGACGGAGAAGCGGCCTGGGCCAGGGAACCGAGTTCCCAGCCGTGCAGGACGGCCACTCCCCCGTGCCGGCGCAGCGCGCCAAGCCCATGCACCATGTCGCCGGCGTTCTCGAACACCCCCAGGATCCGATCAAAGCGCTTGGGCCGAATCACCCGCTCCAAGCCCCGACCGTTCGCGTGGGGCCGCAGGCGAGTCAGCTCCACGTGATCCTCGAGCGCCCGCACAATCTCCGCCGTCGCGGCGGCATGGGGCCCCTCCGGGTTCGCCTTCGGCTCGAGGTACGCGACGCGCAGCACGCCGGGGGCCTAAAGCGTCTTGGCAGCGCTGGGCATGGTCAGGATTTCCACCCCGTCCACCCCAACATGCATCGTGTGCTCGGTCTGGGCCACCATGACGCCATCGTCCTCGATCAGAGGCGGGTAGCGCATCAGGCTTCCCTGCTGCGCGAGCTTCGAGATGGTATCGTCCACCACCGCGGCGTCGAATTCACGGAAGTAGCGCCGAGCGATCGGCAGGCCGCGCCAAGACTGGATCGCTTTCAGCACGTCCTTGTCCAGACCCTTCGCCTTGCGCGGGGGACGGACCATCATGAAGACCTCGGCACGGCCAGCCTCGCGGATGTAGCCACGGCCAGTGCAGGCAAAGGGCTCGATGGCGATCACCATACCCGCCTTCAGCTTGCCGCCTCCACGCTCCCCGTAGTTGGGAATCTGCGGCGACACGTGGACCTTCCATCGATCGAGACCGTGGCCGGTCAGGTTGCGCACCGGCTCAAAGCCGGCCGCCATGATCGTGCGCTCGATCGCGGCGCCGATTTCACCAACGGGCCGGCCAGGCTCGACAGCGGCGATGGCGGCGGACAGGGCGTCCGAGGAAGCGTTGATCAGGGGCGTCCAGCGCCCGTCCTCGGAAAGATCCACCGTGCACGCGTTGTCGGCGATGTAGCCATCGATGTGCACGCCGATGTCGACCTTGACGCAATCACCGATCTCGTAGGCCTGCTCGTCGGTCGGAGAGGAACAGTAGTGGGCCGCCACCGAATTCCTCGAGGACTGGGCAGGGAAGGCCGGCGCGGCACCCGCGGCGGCGATCTGGCCCTCGACGGTCTCGAGGATGCTGCGAATGGTCACCCCAGGTTTGATATTGACCCGGGCCCATTCGCGGCAATCCGCGGCGATTCGCGCAGCCTTGCGCGTGCATTCCAATCCGTAAGCGTCCACGGTGTGCATCCTACCCGCAGTCACACCGACTCCGCCATTGGACCTGTGCCCGATCCAACCATGCGACAGAGCAAAGCCCTTCGACAGACCGTCCTCCAATGCGCCGTCCTGGGCCTGGTCCTCCCCCTGGGGCTCTCCGGCTGCGAGACGACCAAGACCACCGGGCCCGCTAGCTCTCCGGCGGCCATCGTCCGTGCTTCCCAGCCGGTGGACGCGTGGGTCCTGCGCGCGGGTGGCCGGACCGTGGGAGCTCTCGTGAGGTTTGAAGAGGCCGCGGGTGGGCGCTTCCTATACAGCGTGCGCGACGGCTATGGATTCGATCGCGGCATCGTAGACGCCGAGGGCCGCGCCTGGCGCTTCATCCCCCACTCCGAGCCCGAGTGGAAGTCCACCGGAACGGTGCTCGCCGGGGCCGGCGCCATCCTCGAGCTGCCCAAAGAACCGACCATGCAAGCGGTCGACCTCGAGGCACTGCCGCAAATTCTCGAGGCTAGCGCAAAACGATAGGGCCCCATTGTGCCCAGCGATGGGACCACCACCGAGGCAGGATTGGCGCCAGAGGGCAGTGAGGATTGCTAGCGGCCCCCCCGGGGAAGGGCCCCTGGTAGCGCGACAGTGCGTTTCGTCAGTGCCTCATTCTTGAACTCCCCCCGGCCTACGCGCCCGTAAGGGGGGACTGGCCCTACCACGCGTTCCTGAAGGGCTTGGAGGCGCCCCTTCCCAGCCCTGGGTTCAGGTGGAGGAACTGGCGAAGAAGTCGCCCCTACGCCCCAGGACCCCTTCGGAGACGGTCCTGCATAGACCCCTGGAATCTCTTGGGTCAGCCCGGTCCCCCGCACGATGAGTGGGGAGCTAAGGCTCATAGGCCAAGGCCCCCCAGGAAAACCACGTCCCCATGATCAAGCTTGAAGTCGGCGAACGCATCGGTACCTACCGAGTGCTGGAATTCATCGCCCGAGGCGGTTTCTCCCTCGTGTATCTCGCTGAAGATGCAGAGGGGCACAAGTACGCCCTGAAAGTCGGAGATGTCGCAGGAGGTGGACGTTACGTGACCCGCTTCCTCGAGATCACCAACGCCCGTCAGCCGGAGGGCATCAGCCCCGACGAGACACCCGCCGAAGCGATCTTCTTCCGCCAAGACGGAGTTCGTATCGACTTTCTCGACGTGCACGAGATCGATGACCTGGTGCGCTCGGAGGCGGAGCTGCTGGCCGGCTGCCGGTCCGCCAACCTCGTCGGTGTGAAGGAGTGCTTCCAGCACGAGGGTCGCCCCGTCGCTGTCCTCGATTTCGTGCGGGGCAAGACGCTGCGCGAGAAGATCCGGGCCCTCGAGGGCATCCGCCTCAACTGGTTCCTCACCATCGTCCGCTCGCTGCAGAAGCTCTCCGAGGCCGGAACGCTCTCCTACCACGGGGACCTCAAGCCCGAGAACATCCTCATCAAGCCCTCGGGCAGCGTCGTGATGGTCGACCCGGCCATGCGTGCCGATGAGCGCGGAGTGATCACCACTACGCCCCACTACAACCCGCTGCTCCTCCGGGACAGCCGTGCGGATGTAATGGCGATCGGCGTCATGCTCTATGAGATCCTCACGGGCGTTCTGCCCTTCGACGAGGTCCCGTGGCAGTACGCCGGCAGGGAGCAGGGCGGTGAGGTCGAGCGCCTCAGCCTCTCCTACTTCCTGTCCTATCCCCCGCCCCAAGACCTGAACCCGAACACGCCCGAGCCCTTGGCCAGCATCGTCTACCGTTGCCTGACCGTGCCGGAGTACGGCCTCGAGCAGCTGGAGGCCGACCTGGTCGACTTCCTGCGCAAGGAATAGAGCTTCTAGGAAGGAGCGCGACAAAAGCCGGGCCGCCTCTTCGAGGTGGCCCGGCTTTCCTATTGGTCCAGCACGAACTCGAGCCGCTGTTGGTCGCCAGCCTCGGGCAGCTTGATCTCGAAGTCGAGCTGGTCGCCGCCGGAAAACTGCACGTTCACCACGCCACTCAGGGGCGGTAGCCCGTCCATGACCAGCTCACCGCCGCTGAACTCCTCGCGGCGCACCACCTGCAGGGGCACAAGGGACAACAGGCTGGAAGGGCGCCAGGTGCCCCTCAGCTCCGCCTTCCCACCGCGCACGGGGCGCCCCTTGGAGCGCTCCATCCGCACGACCAGCGTGCAGCCCGGATGCATCTCGAAATCGAGGTCGGGAACCTCTTCAAGCTCCTCACCGGCGCGGTCCAGGAACGAAAACTCCGCCGTGTCCAGCCGCCAGGATCCGCCGCCGACCTTGACCAGGTAGCAGCCTTCGACCGCCGAGACCGTCGCAACGAAGGATCCGTCCGCGCTGGTCGTCGTGCGGGTCACGGGTTCGTCGATCGACTCGCCCTCGACCAGGAAGACCTCGACCGGCACGCCCTCGAGGGGCTTGCCCGACGGATCGACAAGATCCCCGCGGATGGACCCGCCGGGCTGGGCCCCACGGGTGGCCGGACCGACCCCCCGTGACTGCACGAGCTGCGTGATGACCATCATCGGCAACCCCAGCACCACAAGCAGCATCAGCACCAGCAGCAGGCGGCCGGGACGCGGCCCCGTCAGAGGCTCGCCCTCGGGTTCGGTAGCCATCGGCCGCCTGGACTACGCGGGGCCGGCCGCGAGCCGCTCTTCCGCCAGGCGCGCAGCCGCCTCGTTGGTGGGGATGTCATCGCGCTTGGAGATCGCGTAGACCTGCGCAAGGTTGTCGCCGATGCGATCGATCAGCTCCATTGCCTTCTTCTCGTCGTAGCCCGCGGGCTTGACCTCAAGCGAAACGTTGATGATGCCACCAGCGTTGATCACGTAGTCCGGTGCGTACAGGATCCCACGCTCGCGCAGCACCTGGGCGTGGCGCGGCTCCAGCAGGATGTTGTTCGCGCAGCCCGCGATCGCCTTGCACTTCAGCATCGGAATGGTCTCGTCGTTCACGCCGGCACCGCGCGCGCAGGGCGCGTAGATGTCGCACTCGACGTCCAGATGCTTCTCGTCGTCGACGATGTCGAAGCCGTGCTCGGACTGCAACTGAGCCACGCGCGCATCATTGATGTCGCAGATGGTGACCTTCGCGCCGGCTTCCTTGAGCAGGATCGCCAGACGCCCCCCGACCGCCCCGACGCCCTGGACGAGTACGCGCTTGCCGGTGAGATCGTCGGTTCCAAAGGCCTCTTTGGCCGTCGCTCGAACGCCGACCAAGCAGCCGTAGGCTGTGTAGGGGCTCGGGTTACCCGAACTGCCTGCTTCACGGCTCAGGCCCGACACGTACTTCGTCTCCTGCTGGACGATCTCCAGGTCGGGGATGCCGATGTTCATGTCCTCGGCTGTGATGTACTTGCCCTCGAGCGAGTTGACGAAACGCCCGATGTTCTGGAACAGGGCCTCGCTCTTGTGCTTCTTCGGGTCACCGATCACTACGCACTTGCCGCCGCCCAGGCCGGTGTTCGCCACGGCCGACTTGTAGGTCATCCCCTTCGAAAGGCGCAGGACGTCGGTGAGAGCCTCATCCGTCGACTTGTAGGGCAGCATCCGCATGCCGCCGAGGGCCGGTCCGAGGGTGGTGTTGTGCACGGCGATGATCGCGTGCAGACCCGAAGCCTCATCGCGGGCCTGCACCACTCGCTCGTAGTTGGGGATGTCGAGGTCTTCGATCTGCATGCTATGGGCCCTGTTCCGTGGGGGTTGGTAGGCCGCGATATCGGCCGGAAAAGGCGCAGACAGGATACGGTCACATCCCACCGCTGTCGACGCGACCAAAGCGCGCAGGAGGTACAAAGAGTGAAAATGCGGCCAATTTACAGCAAAGCTAAGCCCTAATTAGCCGCGGCACGGGCCTGTACGAATACCCGACCTCGTGTGACGCGCACGGGCCAAACGCGCACCTGTTCGCCCTCCCCATCGCTTGAGTGGCCCGTGCAGAGGTCGAAGTGCAGAGCGTGGGCAGGGCAGGTGACCTCCCCGCGCGACAGCACCCCCTGGCCCAGGCTGGCTCCCGCGTGGGGGCAAGCATCGGCGATCACGTGGACCTCCGCGCCGACGCGAAACGCCGCCACAAAGAGGCTGCCCAGCTCGAAGCTGCGGCCGGTTCCGTCATCGGATAGATCGTCGAGCGCACAGAGCTCGCGCCAGTCCTCTGCGGCCGCGCCGCCCATTTCCCCATCGCCGTTCATCTCGGCAAGGGTACCTCGACCATCGGAATCCTCCTCTGCTGTCCCCTGCGGCGAATCGCGGCCTTCCTGGAACCGGAGCGCAATCCGGCCCGGGGCCAGAGTCTAGACTCACCGCATGGTGCGCCCGGCCGACCCCGACATTGGCGACGGCCTGGCCCTGGGCCGTGCGCCGGCCGAGGTTGCGTTCGTCGTCCACTGGACGAGCGGCCCCGATCCGCGCAACGACGCCCCGCTGCGACTGCTGGCCCTGCGCGGCAGTGCCGGGAACTGGTCGTGGTTTGAGGCCTGGATCGCCCCCGAGCGGCCGGGCCCGCTGCCAGGACGCGTGCGCGCCGCGCTGGGCGTCAAAGCTGGCGACCTGGAGAACGGCGACCCCGCTCCCCAGGCCTGGCGTGGGCTGCTCGAATTCCTGGGCGCCGCGCCTGTGGTCACCGCCGAGGGGCGCAGCTTTCGCGCCTGGCGGCGGCACTGGGTCGAGCGCCTCCACGCTCCCGATCTCATGCCGGCCAGCCTGGGCCTCGACGAACTCGCGACCCTGGCCCTGCCCGGACGGCTGGAGACCGGCGAGGGTGGCCTCGTGCGAACCCTGCTGGGGGAAACCGGACGCGCCCCCGCCGCCATCGAGCCCACGGAGGTCGCCGCCGCGCTCGACGCCCTCGCCCGCCCGGTGCTCAGCGGCGACCCGCGCCTGCTGGGCCTAGTCGTCGCCGGCCTGGCGCGCGCCAGGCAAGCGTTCCTCGCATCCGACCCCGACGCCGCGGCCCA
>CAYWNK010000173.1:0-13942 GCA_964459495.1 uncultured Planctomycetaceae bacterium | reverse complement strand
GGGGGAAGTCTCGGCTAGGTGAGTGGTGTTGGGGGCTTGGACACCGGCTGTCGCTGGGGCCACGGGCGCGTCCCGGGTGACCCACAGCAAGGTTCCCCCCAGCCCGGCGGTGAGGATCACAGCGGCCGCGGCCAAAGCGCCGACGCCCCAGCCGGCGGTGTGGGCCAGTGGTGCGGCGGTCGCGGTGCTCGTGCTGGTCAGCCGCTTGGCCTCCATATCGGCGAGGGGCGCGAGGGCGCTGAGCCAAGCGCCCTTGGCGCCATCCGTTCCGTCGTCCAGGCGCTCGCGCAGCTGGGCCAGGGCTCTTCGCAGCCGTGTCTTGACCGTAGCCAGGGAAAGGCCGCTCAGCTCGGCAATGCGGGTGGGGGTGAGTTCGTCGAAGTAGCGCTGGAGCAAGACCGTTCGGTAGGTCTCGGGGAGCGCCATGACCTCGTCGATGACCTGGCGCTGGATCCCGATGCGCGCGACCAGCTCATCGGCCGCGGGCAGTGCTTCAGACCGGGCGGCGTCTTGTTCATAGCCCCGGCGCCGGGACGCGCCTCGGCGGGTCATGCGCAGCTGATTGCGAACGGCTCCACCGAGCCAGGCGCGCAGGGACTGCTCGCGATTGGGCGGTCGACGGAAGGCCGCCAGGACGGCTTCCTGGCTGAGGTCCTCGGCCAGAGCCGGGTCGCTGCAGAGTCGCAGCGCGAGGCGCTGGACCCAGGCCAGGTGGGTGAGAACGTCTTCGGAGGTGTGGCGCGGGGGGTGGGTCATGATCTGCCCTATCCGTTGCCGCGGGCTGGCAGGGGGATTCACGAAAAGGGGGACCCTTCTCAGTTGGTCACGAGGGCCCCCCTGGGATGACCACTATTTGAGAATGGTGGTCTGGTCCTCCAAGAACAGCGGGCGGGTGCCCGTGGGGTCAAGAACTGGTCGTAGCCCCGCCAGCCGCGCCTCCAGATCGAACACACTTGCAAAGCGGGATTTGCCCTTGGACAAGTAACGCTGGGTCACCGAATGCATAGGAAGTAGTCCGGGTCGTGCTTGGGGTCCAGGCTGGTGGAGCGCAGGACGTGGCTCACTGGGCTTGGCATGCACGGTAGCACGCAAATGATCTCGACTTGAGGTGTGGAGCTCACTGGCGCGCCCGGTGATGTCAAGGGTGCGCAGTGCGTGGTTGACCCCGATGTAGTGGGCGGTGATCGCTTTGGTGCGTTCGTGATGTTGGCGGGCCAGTGCGGCGATGTGGGTGGGGACATCCTCAAGCAGCCCGAGGAAGGTACCCATGGTGAGGGCGTGTTCCTCGTAGGTCAGGCCCAGCACTGACTGATTCAGAGTGAACTGCAGCGATTGGGTCTGGGCGGAGGCCACCTTGCGAAAGGTCTGGTCATGCTCCATGCGCTCTCGGGCTTCGCGCGTCAGTCGCTCCACCTCACTGCTCCAATGGGGAGGCAGCCATCGTTCCTGGGGCTCCAGCCGCACCCAGCGATCGAACCCAAGGCCGCGGATGTCCTCCCGGAATTGACGTAGATGCTCCTGTACGTCGACCATGGAGAAGCCCATGTCCGCTGTATGAAGGGGAGCGTCGGGCACGAGAACAACGAAGGCGCCGGGGGGATGGAGCTCCTCCAGGGCCGCAGCCAAGGCTGCCAAGCGTGCAGCCTGAATCCACTCACCCATGTCGGGCAAGAACGATGATCCGGTCTTGAGGGGGCTGCCCACCTTGCCGCCTCCAAGGGGCAAAGCCACGGGCAGAGGCTTACGGGTATTCACGAAGCCGCGCAGGGAATTCAGGAGGGGCCGAATCTGTTCCGGACTGTCATAGCCCGTGAGCTGGCTGGACAGGGAGGCTTTGCGCAGGACCTGGAGCAGGGCCTTGGCGGGATCGGGGTGCTTGACTGCGCTGCGCACGAGCCGTGCGCGGTGTTCCTCGAAGAAAGAGCCGATTCCACGTGCGAGCTGAGCATGTTCGGACAGGGACATGATTCGTGCGGGGGCCAGGTCAAGACTCTGGCCTTGCCGCACCCTTACTAGGGCCTGGCTCAGGGCTTGCGAGGAGCCCAGGGAGGCTCCGCCTTGGGAGACGGCGCTGGTGAGTTGGGGTTCTAGGGGGCGTTGGACAGTCATGGGTCACCGCAGGTTGGGCGTGGCGGCGAATGCAGGCATCGGGGAGCGCTTCCCCCCGGGCCTTTCGCCGCGACCGCTGCAAAAGCGATCACCCCTGCCGCGAGGTCCCGAAGGGAGGGTGCCCAACAGGGGTGCGAGGGTGCCCTCGGTGGCATGCAGGTGCCTTTCGGCCTCGTCAGGGGTGGCTGGGTTCGGGACCTCGCGGTTCGGTCGGACGCCCCGCTCGGCGTCTGCGATCTCGGGACGTCCGCACACGGCGGGCTCAGTCGGCGTGGTCGCGGAAGTCCTGCCAGGAGGCAGCCATGCAACCCATTTCCCCCTCTCATCCCAACCCCCGCGCCTCGATGACCCACATCCCAGTCTGGGGCGGGGCGCTCCTGCGGGAGCCCACCCAGCGCTTCTTGTCTTGGCTCACTGGGAAGCCCCGCGAAGGCGACAGGCCTCTCTTTCTCTGGACCCCCCTAGCCCGCGCCGGTGCAACGGCCATGACCCTTGCGGCGGGAATCAGTCTCAGCCTGTGGGCAATCGCCCGGGGAGGAGTCGCCTCGATCGCACTGCTGCCGGCTTTCGTCCTGACCGTGGGGGCCCTGCGGGCCTTCTACATCGAGCTGGCCCATGCTGCGGTGCATGGCACCTTCTTGCGCAAACCGTCGTGGGACCGTTTCTTCGTGGAGCTGTTCACGACCCTGACCCTGATGGACCACCAGCGGCACTTCGCCGTGCAGCACAATCGCTTCCACCACAGGTACACCGCCAGCTTCTTGGATCCGGACTATCAGACGCTTCTGTCCTGGGGATTTTGCCCGGGCATGTCGAGGGCTGCCCTCTGGCGTCGCTTGGCCTGGGTCCTTGTGAGTCCATCGGTCCAGGGAGCCTTCCTTGCAGGTCGCTTGCGCAGAAACTTCGGGGCGGGTGTGCCACAGCTGCGCAGGCTAGCTGCCGGGCTGGCCCTGCTCCTGCCCCTTGCCTTGGCGGCCAGCACAGGGGCCTGGACTGGTTACATGCTGGCCTGGCTCTTGCCTTTGACCTGGGGCTTCCAGGCATCGAGCATGCTCCAAATGCTGGGGGGCGAACACCTCTGGGGGCTGGGTGGTGAAGCGGGCAAGTCACGCATGGCGGAATTGACGGTGGGGCGCTTCCTGGGCGACTCTTATCCTGAGGGCCGGGGAGTGCGCAGTCATCTACGTCGGGCACTCTGGTTCCTGCGCTTGGCCTTCCTGCACCTGCCCGCTCGCCTGGCGGTCTACGTGGGGCATGACCTTGGACCGGCCCATGACCTGCACCACCGCGAGCTGCGCTCGGACTGGGCCAATGCACCCTACGAACGTCAAGCCAAGCAGGAAGCAGGGAGCCCCGGCTGGCCGGTGCCTTACACCGATTTCTGGGGCAGCCTGGGGGCGCAGATCGATCGATTGTTCGAATCCCTCGCGGGGCGACTACCCCTGAGCGCGGAAGAGCTTGATGAGCTGACGACGGCTCGCGAGCGCGTCGCCCAGGCGCTTGACAGTTGATCGTATAGGATGGGCGGGAGACTTCCGCATCGGGAAGGCTCCTGGCCTCCACTATTTTCCACATGCCCTATCGGATTCAGCCAGCCAACTGCGTTCGCATTCACGTTCCGGTTCTCCGTAACAACCTCGAGCTTGAGGCCGTTGGTTCCGGTTACATCGTTGGCCCGGGGATCATACTGACGGCGGCACACGTGATCCGTCCGGAGGCAGAGGACTCAGAGTCCGTTCACGTCGACGTCGATCGACCGATTCGTCTTCATTTCCTCGGGGTGGGGCTGGATTCCAAGCCGCGTGCAAAGGCCAGTGATCCCTACTTGTGCCTAGACGCTCAGCTTTGCGTTGCCGCGGACGATGGCGTCGACATCGCTGTCGTGCGCTATGACCCAATTGCTGGCGGCGGCCGGAACGAGCGGAGGCCGATTCTGGACCTTGATCCTCGGTCAGTCCAGCAGTCGGGCGTGACCTGGTCGACGGCTGGCTATCCTCTACGCCTCTCGTCCGTGGAGGACATGAACACTGAATCGATCAGCGGACAAATGGAGGCCCACATTCCTCCTGAGCCCTTTCAATGGCTTACTGCGAATCGGCCAAGCGTGGACTGGAAAGGCCTGAGTGGAGCTCCCGTACTGCTCGACGGTGGCCGACTCGTGGGCGTCATCTGCCGGCAGAGGATCACCCTCTATTCTCCCGAGGATTGCCATGAAGTAGAAATCGTGACCAAGACCAAGAAGGGCGGGCTGCAGACGAAGGGGAGCTTTCTCGGGAATCCTTCTGTTGTGGATGGTGGGGGACAGGCCCTGCTCGCTGCTCCACTCTCAACCCTGAGGGGGCATCTTCGAGACTTGCTTGAGTCCATCGAAGACAAGTCCTGGGACGAGCTCACGGCGGCTTTTCGGGCAGCATTCGATGCCATGGAGCCAGACCTTCGAGGCGCTTTGGCGACCGAGTTGGGTGGAAGGGCAACGGTGGAGAACCTGCGGGACACCACCTTTTGGAGCCTGAACGCGACTTCTCCGGTGCAGCTGTTGGATGCGGCCGCAAACACAATGTCCGATTCTGGCGGGGAATTGAGTCAGTGGCAGGCTCTGCTTGAAGCGGCTCTTCCATTCACAGGCGGCGCGGTGCCGCCGCCGGTCAGCCACGATTCGCTTCGCACACCGAAGGGACCTCGTGCGGCATATCCCAGCGATGTGGCCTTGCATCTCGCTCACAAGGAGCGATCAGTTGCTCGGTTTCGATGGTCCCTGAACCACAGGGGCATGCTGGTGGGGACTCGCCAAGTTGAGGTTCTCTCGAACCCAGGCTTCGACTTGGACGGCTCGCAGGCGAATGCGGATCTCGCACAAGCGATCTTTCGCTATCTCGGCCGCAAGGAGCAATGGCCCCAGGGTGAAGGGGAAGGTAACGCTAGGGAATCTGAGTTACGCCGGATTTTGGCGCAGGCCATCGAGGCCATCAGGACTCAGAAACGGCGACGCAGAACTCGCGGGTGGCAGGCTCCGTACCTGATCGTGCCCTACAAGGGGGACCGTGATTATGGGGCCAAGCGCGAGGACGCGCAGCGAATCTACAGTGATTTTCAAGGAGAGCTGGGCGTCTTCATGATCGATCAGAAGCTCCAGGATGTACCGGAGACGAGTAGCGTTGAGTTGGGATTGAAGGAGTTCTTCGGAACAGATGTCACGGGAGAGGAACCAGCATGAGTGCGAAATTTGCCCCCGATTTGGATGAGCCCCATTCCTTTCGCTGTCCCCAAACAGGAAAGGAGTTGGTCCATGTGTTCGATGCCCCCCAAGTGCGTGCCATTCGCCTGGCACTCACCCTCAATCGTCCCCTCTTGGTCCGCGGAGAGCCTGGGGCAGGCAAGAGTCAGCTGGCTCGAGCGGCGGCGGATGTGTTGGACCGGCCTTTTCGATGTCGGGTGGTTGATGGGCAAACGGAGAGTCGAGATCTGCTTTACGAACTGGACTTGGTGCAGCGACTTGCGGATGCGCAGGCGCGCGGAAGTGCCGGTGGATCGGAGCTGGACTTGGGTATCGAGAACTACCTCTCGGCCGGCCCCATGTGGTGGGCGCTGGACCGTACCGGTGCTCGCCGTCTAGAGCTGGGTCGGGCGCGGCGTGCGAAGAGGGACGTGCCAGCGGAGCCGCAGGCGGGTGCCTTTGTGGTCCTGATCGATGAGATCGACAAGGCTGATCCTTCGGTTCCAAACGGACTTCTGGAGGTGCTGGCGGACGATGGATTCGAGGTGCCCGGACTGGCCCGTGTCAAGGTGGACACCGGGGCGCGACCGTTGGTCGTGATCACGACCAACGAGGAGCGCGCCCTACCCAGGGCCTTTCTGCGGCGCTGCGTGGTCTTGCATCTAGAGCTGCCCAGAGAACAGGCGGCACTCAAGGAATGGCTCGTGGCTCGGGGACGGGCGCACTGGCCGAAGATGGAGGGGACGGTCTTGCTCAAGGCTGCCGAGCAGCTTGCCAAGGATCGTGTCGCGGCCAAGCGCCTGAATCTCTACGCACCTGGGCAAGCGGAGTATTTGGACCTCTTGCAAGCGATCCAAGACCTTGCGGGGGATTCCAGCAGTGTGAAGGCGAGGTCTGACGCTCAACTCGGACTCCTGGAGGAACTGGGGGAGTACCTACTGGTGAAAGAGAAGGAACGTCAATGAGACGCGCGTCTCTTCACCGCGCGGATCTACTCCGTGCTCTGGCAGGAGCACCGAAGGAAGAGCGAGCGAGTCTAGCGGCCGCCCTTGGGTTCGAGGAGCAGGAGGACATGGCCCAAGGGAGCGAAGGCCAGGTGGAGAAAGCGCCGGATCAGGAGCATCCTCCCGGTCAGTCGCAGGCATCTCTCGCTCCGTTGGATTTGGATGCACCGCGGGTGGACGAAGACTCCTCCCCTATGCCCTTTCCTGATGTGCCTTTCTGGTTGGCGAGTCGTTTGGAGCGGACTGGGGAGATGGTCTCTCACCCAAAGCGTGGGCGAGGGCTGAGACTGGACGAGCTGGCGGGTCGTGGACCCCATCGCGATCGCAGTACGCCGCCTACCCCAGCAGAGGTTCCGTGGTCGGTCCAGGGGCCGCGTTTGCGTCGGGTCCTGACGCAGGGCCGCCGTCGTCGGGCCGTGGACGTCGCGCGAGCGGTGCACCTTGCTAGCAAGCTGGTGGTCTATGACCGCCTTCCGCGTCTGCCCCAGCGGAGGATTTCGGATCAGGTCCATCTGGTCGTCGATCACGACGTGGGCCTGAGGCCCTTGGAGCCAGACCGCGAGGAGCTGATCCTGCACCTACAGCGGGAGCTGGGGGTAGAGTCTGTTGAGATCTCTTCTCTGCGCCACGGCCCTTTGGGACCTTGGGTGGATCGAGGGGCGCGTGGATTCGACTGCAACGAGCGCTTGCTTCCGATGCCAACCCTCATCCTGGGTGACCTCGGGATCTTGCAGTGGGGAACGGCTCAGGAGCGATGGCTTGAGCTGGGGCGGGCTTGGTCGCGGGCCGGTGTACGACCCGTGGCCCTTGTGCCCCTGCGACTCTCGGAGGTTCCAGATGCCCTGCAGAGGGTCTATCGAGTGCTCCCCTGGGAGCCCGAGCTGGAGCCTGAGGATTCTGAGCATGCGGAGGAGGAGCGTGTCAAGACTCTCTTGCGCTGGATGTCCCCCTCGGAACGAGCAGAGCCCGGGCTGCTGAGGGCCGTTCGCAAGCTCCTGGACCTACCGGGCTCTTCTCTAGGAACCGAGATCCGGGTCTGGAACCGACAGGAAGACGTGCTCAGCGACGACCTCTCCATGCGCGTGGGGGAGGACTGGCTGGAAGAGTTGCCTCAGGCGATCGAAGGACAGTCCAGGTCCTTGGGGCCCTGGGTGGAACTCATGCGTCATTGGCACCGGCACTTGCCCCCCGAGCTGTGGCACTCCGTCGTGCTCCACCTGGGACGTCTTCTGCCCGGTGCTGCTGATCGGCATTTCGCCGAGGATCTGGGTTTGGCCAAGGACTGGCTTCAACGCTGGTGCGGGTCCAAAGAATCGTTGGACCTGGCTGGATTTGCAGCCTCTCGGCGCTTCTTCCAATCCATCGAGGATCATTCTGGCGCCACGATCGGCCACTACGGAGAGACTCTGGCTCTGTGGCTTGCTTGCCATGAAGGCGAGGATCTTGCCCTGGCACCGGGCCCCATCGACTTGGCTGAGGCAGCCAGGCTACTGGGGCGCGGATCGCGCGTGGACCAGGGCATCTTGGTTCAGGGTTCCAGGGGACTGCGCATCGATGCAGCACCGAAACCGAATGCCAGCCCCATCGCGTGTGTGGATGCCATCAACGATGGAGTGGTGATTCAAGGCCAGCAGGGACCCTCTCTGCTGATGCGCCTGGGGGGATCCAAGGAGCTGCAGGTGTCACCCCAGGCTTTGGAGTTTCGCGGGGCTGCCACCGCGCTGTTCCTCGAGCAGATTTCTCTCCAGGATCTGGAGTGGGCCTCAGCCATGGGTCGAGACCAGCACGGTCTGTGGGCTGAATTCGAACTGGCGGGGGTGGTGCAGAGAATGCGTTGGATGCCGGCGGGTGAATTCTGGATGGGATCGGAGGAGGGTGAGCCAGGTCGGTACGAAGACGAAGGGCCCCGGCACCGAGTGAGTCTGTCGAAGGGGTACTGGCTTGCGGAGACGGCGTGTACGCAGGAGCTATGGGAGGCGGTGATGGAGGCGAACCCGAGCCGGTTTGTGGATCCCCGGCGTCCAGTGGAGGGGGTGAGCTACAAGGGAGTGATGGATTTTCTTGCTCGGACGGAGGAACTAGCGCCGGGCTTGGATCTGAGGTTGCCCACGGAGGCGGAGTGGGAGTATGGCTGCCGAGCGGGCGGCACAGATGACAAGTTTCAGGGGGGTGGGATATTTTGGGGGCCAACAATTCACCTGCGGTCGACGAGATTGCCTGGTACGGAGGGAACTCAGGGGTGGGTTACGAGCTTGAGGAGCATGAGGACAGTTCCAGATGGGTGGCGAAGCAGTACGAGCACAAGCGTGCGGGGACAAGGCGAGTGAAGACGAGAGAGGCAAATGGCTGGGGCCTATACGACATGCTTGGGAACGTGTGGGAATGGTGCAGGGATGAGTGGTGTGGGAACTACGAGGAATACGTAGATGGAGCTGCAAACCCGGAACGAGTTGGTTCGGGGGACTCTCGGCGCGTCGTGCGCGGTGGCTCCTGGATCTCCGGCGCCAGGAACGTCCGTCCGGCCGCCCGGGGCAGGAATGGGCCGTCCCGCGCGGACGACCTCCTGGGCTTCCGCCTCTCCCGAGGTCACCCTGCTCCAGAGCGGAGCCCAGTACCCCGGCGGGGAGAAGTGAGCCGGCTCCAGGGAGGAGCGCAGGGCGGGGACCGCTCCAAGCGGAGCCCTGGAGAAGGCGAGCGACGGGCAAGCTGGTTGCGTCGGATCATTCAACCTGGTCAACCTACTTCGGAGGATTGAACGAATGCGCTATGCGACCTTTCGTATTCCAGTCCATACCAACGCGGATGGGCCCGCCGAGGAACTCAACCGATTCCTGTCCTCGAATCGCATCCTCAGCGCGCAGAGGGAATTCCTGGCGGATGGAGAGGGGAGCGCCTGGTGTTTTCTGGTTGGGTATGGCGCACTGGAGGAAGCGCCAAGCCGGGCCAAGGCTGGCACCAAGGACTACCGGCAGGTGCTCGCGCCTGCGCAGTTCCAGATCTACGCCCGGCTTCGGAGCTTGCGCAAGGAGATCGCGTTGCGAGAAGCCGTTGCCCCGTACATCGTGTTCACGAATGAGCAGCTGGCGACCATGGTTACCGAGCAGGTCCGGGACAAGGCTGGAATCGCAGCCATCCCTGGAATCGGCCCTGCACGGTTAGAGAAGTACGCGGCAGAATTCCTGACGGCCTTAGTTGACTTGCAGACATCCCCCGAAGGGAAGGGAGACCCCAGGAATGAGGCGTAGCCACGTGACGCTGGCACAAGCGCTTGAGCGTGATGCTCTGTGCGCCGCCGTATGGAGGGCGGCGCGGGGCAAGCGCGCTCAGCCTGGTGTGCAACGGTTCCTCAGCTCCGTCGAAGAGCAGGTTGCCCTGCTTCGGGACGATGTGCTGGGAGGTCGGTGGAATCCCGGGCCCCCCACTCGTTTTCAAATACGCGATCCCAAGCCCCGCTGGATCGAGGCGCCGCCATTTCGAGAACGTGTCTTGCACCATGCACTCGTCGCCGTGATGGAGCCCAGGGTGGAACAAGCGCTTTCCGATAGCAGTTTTGCCTGTCGTCGCGGGAAAGGAGGGTTGGCGGCGGTCAAGTGCGTTCAGCGTCGCCTTCGAAGGCAAGCCTGGTACATCCAGGTGGATGTGCGCGCATACTTCGCCTCGATCAACCACGCCGTCTTGCTTGGTCAACTAGGGACTCTGTTTCGGGATCAGGACATGCTTGCGCTCATTCAGCGGCTGCTGCAGGCCCATGGACCGAAGCGCGGACAAGGCCTCCCGATTGGCGCATTGACCTCGCAGCTTTTTGCCAACCTCTACCTCGCGCCTCTGGACCGGTATCTGGAGCAAGCTCAAGGGGTCGCCGGAATGGTGCGCTACATGGATGACGTGGTTTGGTGGCTGGAGGGTTCGAAGGCCCCAGATCGCAAGGCGTCCCTTCAGGCCGCTAGGGACTTCGCTAGGCGCAACCTTGGCCTTGAGCTTCACCGAGCCAAGATCCAGCGCAGCTCCAACGGCATCACCTATGTGGGGTATCGGATCCACCGGGATCGGCTTCTGGCGACGACCCGCAGGCGGCACCGGTACCGTAGGGCCCGCCGTCATTGGGAGCATGAATTCCAGAACGGTGAGGTGGGCAGCCGTGGGTTGCAGGCGGGGGCCGGGGCCGCTTTGGCGATCTTGGCTCACACCCGCTCACGGGCCTTGCGGCGGCGCGATTTGGAGTGGCGGCCGCCGATCGACGCCTGAGATTTGGGAGCCTTCAGGCTTGCGGGATGCGCCGGCTTGGCAGAGGCTGCCGCTGGCGCTAGCCAGAGAAGGACTCTCAGCGCGTCGTGCGCGGTGGCTCCTGGATCAACAACGCCAGGAACGTCCGTCCGGCCTACCGGAACAGGAATGAGCCGTCCAACGCGAACGACAACCTGGGCTTCCGCCTCTCCCGAGAGCAGGGGCGAGCCGGATGGTTCGTTCATGACCCGGTCGGCGACCTGTCCTGCTCGGAGCCGCGAGGATTCCGCAGCAGGCAAATTCCCTTCGCGGACGGCGTGCTCGTAGGTTGAATGCACCCGGATGGGGCGCAGCCGAGCGCTCGCCGTCCGCACCTCTTCGATTTCCATGAAAGCCAGCAGGTTTCTAGACCATCCCTTGGACCAGGGGCGTCCCCCCGAATGGGCGAGTGGTTGGGGTCAGGATCGCATTGCTCCCTTCGTGGAATTCGAGCTGGCGGGGGTGGTGCAGAGGATGCGTTGGATGCCGGCGGGTGAATTCTGGATGGGATCGGAGGAGGGTGAGCCAGGTCGGTACGAAGACGAAGGGCCCCGGCACCGAGTGAGTCTGTCGAAGGGGTACTGGCTTGCGGAGACGGCGTGTACGCAGGAGCTATGGGAGGCGGTGATGGAGGCGAACCCGAGCCGGTTTGTGGATCCCCGGCGTCCAGTGGAGGGGGTGAGCTACAAGGGAGTGATGGATTTTCTTGCTCGGACGGAGGAACTAGCGCCGGGCTTGGATCTGAGGTTGCCCACGGAGGCGGAGTGGGAGTATGGCTGCCGAGCGGGCGGCACAGATGACAAGTTTCAGGGGGGTGGGATATTTTGGGGGCCAACAATTCACCTGCGGTCGACGAGATTGCCTGGTACGGAGGGAACTCAGGGGTGGGTTACGAGCTTGAGGAGCATGAGGACAGTTCCAGATGGGTGGCGAAGCAGTACGAGCACAAGCGTGCGGGGACAAGGCGAGTGAAGACGAGAGAGGCAAATGGCTGGGGCCTATACGACATGCTTGGGAACGTGTGGGAATGGTGCAGGGATGAGTGGTGTGGGAACTACGAGGAATACGTAGGTGGAGCGACAGACCCGGAACGAGTTGGTTCGGTGGACTCTCAGCGCGTCGTGCGCGGTGGCTCCTGGATCAGCGGCGCCGGGCACGTCCGTCCGGCCTACCGGCTCAGGGATGGGCCGTCCAGCGCGTACGGCAGCCTGGGCTTCCGCCTCTCCCGAGGTCACCCTGCTCCAGGGCGGAGCCATGGCTAGGCATCCGGAGGATGCCCGAAGCGGAGCGAGGGGGGCGCGGAGCGCCCTCTGGGCCCGGGCGGTGCGGGCTTGCGCGTCGCCGGCTTCGGGTCAATGCTAGTTGGTATGGCTGGCTTTTCCCACGAACGGATTCCCTGGCCGGTCGAAGCGCTGAAGGGCCGCGGCCGCGGAGATGTAGCGGGGATTCGATCTTCCGTGGACCACAAGGCAACGCAGCTTGGGCTGCGCGGAGGGCGACTTTGCTTTGTCGGAGAAGCACGGGTACGGATGGAATTTCTGTACCGCATTGACCTGCCCTTCGACCAGGAGCTGCCCGGCCGCAGGTTGTCTTGGAGTGCGTTCACGATCGCCCTGCCACGTGAGCGTGCAGCCTATCCTGCATCGAGTACAGGGCAGCATGCCAAGCGCATCAAGCCGGACAAGCAGCACGCCTATGTCTCGACTTTTCCCTATCACTCCTTCGATCGCTTTGCCTGGGCTCCCTTTCGTGGCGGCATCAAGATTGGGGGCAGCAAGCGGCACGCTTGGTACCGGAAGACGATCGATCCAGCATTTCGGTCCTTGCCGGACGATCTGTTGTCCGGTCTGGTCCAGGTCGCGAGTCGTCGTAGCCGCATCGACTACGCCCAGGTGCAGTCCTACGACCGGGTCGCCACCCTAGGGCGGCCCGTGCGGCCAGCAAAGACGCCCCTGACCCTGTTCCAACGGCCGCGGCTTGGGCTACGCCCGTGGGAGGTGATCGGGGTTGGGCCGCCGATTCGAACCTGCTGGCGCCAGCTGTGGGAGGGCGAGCGGGCGCGAATCGAGGAACTGCTGATGCTGGCCCGCGAGGGCCGCATCTTGAGCCATCCGGGGCTTTGCCGCTGGAACGCGGCCTTCCGCGAACGCAGTCAAGCCGAAGGCCTGGCTGGGCATGCGGACCGAGCCATGCGGGCTAGCTTGCTATGGGCCCTGGGGGGGCCGGTGGACGGGCTTGAGGCCGGGGATGAGCTCTTTGGTGAGAGGGCTCCGGTCATGAACCTGGCGGGTGAGATCTACTTGAGCCTGATGCACCACATCAACCGCCAGCTGCTCGCGAAGAAGGGGGGACAGGCGGGTTCCGCGGTTGCAGAGGACCCTGCGCCGGGGAGCTTGGGCTCGATGGCGAAGCGACTGTTGGGTGTGTCGCTGGGGGATGATCTGGAGCCTGCACCTAGCCTGGATGGACTTGTCCAGGCGGCTCGCGCGGCCGGAAGCAAGGCCCAATCCGATCTGCGCGCCTTGCTTCAGCAGCAGGCGGACGAGCTAGAATCGGGGGCCATGGAGGCCCAGACGGTAGAGCTTGTCGATCAACTCCGTCAGCTCGTCCATTCTCTGGCTCCCTAGCCTTGATGGGGCGGCTTACGGCTGGTCCGCGTTACCATGCCACCATGGATCTCCAAACCAGCATCGAAGCGTTCCTTGGCGGTGAGCCCTTCGCCGTTGCTGGGGCCTCAACGAATCGATCGAAGTATGGCAACAAGGTGCTGCGCTGCTACCTGCAGAACCATCGTCGGGCGATTCCGATTCACCCGCGCGAGCGGGAGGTCGAGGAACAGGCCTGCTTTCGGGAGATCGCGGACGTGCCTGAACCCATTCATGGGCTCTCGATCATCACGCCGCCCGCGATCACCGAGGGCATCGTGGACGCCGCCCTCGAGGCTGGGATCCGGCACTTTTGGATCCAGCCGGGGGCCGAGCATGGGGAGGCCATCGAGCGCGCCGAAGCGCTTGGCGCCAACGTGATCCACGGGGGGCCCTGCCTGCTCGTGGTGCTGGGCTTCCACGAGTGAAGTGCTCAGCTCACCCGTCGATCCAGGTGCAGCCGACCTTGGGCAGGTGGGCGGGCGGGGGCACGTGCTCGAAGGCGTACTTGAGCGGCGCCGAGCCAGCGCCCTTCGCGGGCCAGAGGATGGTGATGCGGTTCGTTGCGCCCCTGGCGAGCTGGAAGGTGCGGTCGGACACGTTGCGCTGGCCGCGGTAGGTGAGGGCTAGGCGCAGCTCGCGATCGGTGGGGGCGTGCTCGACGGGCGTCTCGCCCGCGCCGCGCAGGGAGACGGTCTGCCAGGGGA
>CAYWNK010000172.1:0-14013 GCA_964459495.1 uncultured Planctomycetaceae bacterium | reverse complement strand
CAGAGAATCGCTGAGATCGCGGAAGGGCAGTCCATTCCGTTCTCGGTGGGGGGGGACCCTGTGCTCGATGCTCTGTGTTCGGCGCAGGAGCTCGGACGTCCGCTTGCCATTAGTTGGCACAAGGAGCAGCGCTGGATCGCAATCGAGCTCACCGAGCATGACGGGCGACGGTTCTTGGGGACCTGGGTGACCTATGGGGGGGCCGATGACGGCTTCGAAGGCGGGCTTCGCGGCACGCTGCAGCTGGATGCGCGCGGGGATCGGGTCGAGATCCAGTTGGAAGATTCCGAGGGGGGCAATATCCCTTTGCCCTCTGAGCGTGGGCTGCTGACCATGAGGGCTTCGGCGGTTCCATCGGTGGTTGGCCACGTCGTTCTGACCTCAGACCAATACGACGCCGTTCATCTTGCGGTTCCAACGGGGGATTGCGAGCTCTTGGCCGCGCGCCAACTCCTCGCGGCTGCCTCCGCAGGAAGGGGCACTCCGGCCCTGGAAGGGGCGAGTTTGGGCGTGTTCACGACGCCCGCGAAGGTGGCCGGTGGCCGCTACTTTCCCTTCATGCTGACCCACTTTGCCTCATGGACAGAGGACCCCATGAAGTCGGTCCGTTCTTTCCAAGTGGCGGAGGCCCGGAAGGCAAGTACGGTTCGACTGCGCGGCGAGATCTATTGGACGGGGCCCTCCAAGCCCGGCGCGTCGGCGCCTGATGGGTACTGGCCACGGACCAAAATCGTCGTTCGCGATGCGGCGGTGGACTCGGACCTCGTTCGCCTGCCGCGGCCGGCGCCGCCAGCAGACAGCGTCCAGTTCGATGTCGTCTTCGAGCCATCGACGCGTGACTTTGAATTTGTACTCAACAGGCATTCGGGTCGACAGAGTGTCGGCGGCTACGGGCTCAGGGGACTGGTTCTTGACTATCGAGACTAAGATGCAGAAGCGGACGGAAATATCATGTCCCCAGACGCATATGGAGAGGGCAGTGATGGCCCTATCGGGAGTTTTGCCCCTGTGCACGCTCGTCGTGGCTTGCCAGCCGGCGAGCTCACCCGCATCTACTCCGCCCACAACGACCGGTGACTTGGCGCGGCCCGACGGGGACGCAACTGCAGCCCCTGTACGGGGGCCTGTGGCTGCCGATGAAGGCCGCCCCGCGGGGGAGGTGGACGTAGCGCCGCCCGTGGATTCTGCGGTTGCGAGGGCGGGTAGCGCAGATGCCTCCAGCGAGCTAGCGGCAGAGTCAGGAGTAGATCCAGCTGCGCCCTTGTCCAGAGATCCATTTCTGATTCGTTACTCCAACAGGCAAGTCGGTGAGCCGAAGTCTGGAACCCTAGGGCAGCCCCACAAGAGCGTCCGGGCGGATGACCGCATCCAGGTCTATCTGACCTTTGATGCGCCGCTCTACTTCTATCTTCTCCGACTGGACACCGATGGGACGGTGGAGCTGTGTTGGCCGGAGAGTGGATCAACGTCCCCGGAGGCGCGGCAGTCCTTTGCGTGGCCGACCGGAGCAAGTGCTTTCCACGCCCAGGACGCAGGTGCCCAAGGCTTCATTCTCATCGCTGATTCAGTGCAGATGTCGGCATTCGATGTGTGGCACGAAGATTCGATCACCAAGGATTGGACCGCCTGCGAGATCAAGGACCCCATCCTCTACGACGGCGAGCGATTCGATTTTCTGATCGATGAGCGCGGCGGCGAAGTGTGGCGCTCAGAGATCCCAAAGCCCTTCGGGGAGCTCTGCGCCTCCGTGCAAGCGGCGTGTCCAGACCAGCTGGTCAGGGCGGTGTGCTTCGCGGTGGATTGAGCTACGCCATCGAACGGAGGCACTGCAAATCCCAAGCTCTTCGCCAGTCCGAGGGGAACCGAGCGTGATTCCGTGGGGTTTCACGCCATGACGGGCGCGGCGGCGCCCACGGGGGCGAGGGTTTCGTCGGCGGACCAGATCACGTTGTAGAGCGTGTCGCGTTCGACTGGGATACGGCCCGCGTCGCGGATCCAGTGGACGAGCTCGGCCCGTTGGACCTCTTGGGGGGTCGTTGCGCCGGCCTCGTGGTAGATCTTCTCCTCGACGACAGTGCCGTCCACGTCGTCGGCACCCCAAGAGAGCGCGAGCTGGGCGACGGGAATCGTGAGCATGATCCAGTAGGCCTTGATGTGGTCGATGTTGTCGAGCAGCAGGCGGCTCACGGCGATCTCGCGCAGCTCGTCCAGTCCCGACGGGCCAGGCAGGTGCGACCACTCGGTGTTCTCGGGGTGGAACGAGAGCGGGATGTAGGTCTGCAGGCCGCCGGTCTCGTCCTGGAGCCCACGCAGCTTGAGCAGGTGATCGATGCGCTCGTCCACCGTTTCGATGTGTCCGTGCAGCATCGTGCAGTTGGATCGCAGGCCGGCGCGGTGGACGGTGGCTGCGGTGTCGAGCCACTGTTGGCCGGTGTTCTTCTTGTCGTAGCCTTCGGCGTGAACACGGTCGGCGAAAATCTCGGCGCCGCCCCCGGGGCAGGAACCCAGGCCAGCATCGACGAGCTCGGGAAGAACCTCTTCCAGCGGCTTTTTCGCGCGCTTGGCAATCTGCATCAGCTCGATCATCGTGAAGGCTTTGATGTGGATCGACGGCCGGGTCTCCTTCACCGCGCGCAGGATGTCGAGGTAGTACTCGTAGGGCAGCTTGGGATAGATGCCCGCGACCATGTGCACCTCGGTCACCGCTTGATCGAGGCAACCCTCGATCTTCTGGGCCACCTGCTCGGGCGTCATCACGTACGCACCCTCCTGGCCGGGTAGGCGCTGGAAGGCACAGAAGCGACAGAGCTTGTTGCAGATGTTGGTGTAGTTGATGTGCTGGTTGACGTTGAAGTACGCCAGGTCCCCGTGGCGCCGCTCGCGCACATGGTTGGCCAGCATCCCGACGGCATACACGTCGCTGGCCGCGTAGAGTTCGCGACCGTCGTCGAAGGAGAGGCGTTCGCCGGCGAGGATCTTCTCGGCGATCGGAGCCAATCCAGCCCTGGCCGCTCGCTGTCGAAGGATGTCGAGATCGGTGGGAGCACTAGGGTTCATACCTGGGCCTCCTCGCGGTTGCTGGGGGAACGATCGCCGTCGTGGCGTTCGTCGACAATGCCGTACCAGGAGTTGCGTTGGCGCGGCGTGAATCCGGCATTCTCGATCAGGCGCTCAATGGTCTGAATCGACTCCAGGTGGAAGCAGCCGGCGGCAGAGACGACGTTCTCTTCGAGCATCGTTCCCCCGAAGTCGTTGCAGCCGTAGCGCAGACTGATCTGGCCCATCTTCATGCCCTGGGTGACGTAGCTGGTCTGCACGTTGTCGAAATTGTCGAGAACGATGCGAGACACGGCGAGCACGCGCAGGTATTCGGCGGGCGTCGTACGCTCGGGGTAGAGGTGTTCCTCGGGCACGCCAGCGGGCTGGGTGTTCCAGCAGGCATACGCGGTAAAGCCGCCGGTGTCGTCCTGCAGGTCGCGCAGGCGCATGAGGTGTTCGATGCGCTCGGCGGGCGTTTCGACGTGGCCAAACATCATGGTGGCCGAGCTGCGCAGCCCGGCCTCGTGCACCTTGCGATGCACCTCGATCCAGCGGTCGGTCGTGGTCTTTTTGGGCGCGATGATCTTGCGCACACGCTCGTTCAGGATCTCGGCGCCGGCGCCGGGGACGCTGCCTAGGCCGGCTGCCTTAAGGTCGGCGATGACCTCTTCGATGGGGCGTTTCTCCATGATGGAGAAGTGATCCAGCTCGGGGGCGGAGAGCGCGTGGCAGTTGATGTTGAAGCGGTTGCCTATGTCGCTGATCAACTCGCCCCACCAGGCCGAGAGCAGCTGGGGGTGGTGGCCGCCCTGCATGAGCAGCTGCTGCCCGCCGAGCTTCACGGTCGCGTCGACCTTCTCGTAGATCTCATCCCGCGAAAGCACATAGGCCTCGGGGTCGCCGGGCGAGCGATAGAACGCACAGAAACCGCAGTCCGTCAGGCAGACGTTGGTCGGGTTCAGGTTGCGGTCGACGATGTAGGTGACGATGCCATCGGGATGCTTCGCCAGACGAACGGCGTCGGCCATGCGGCCCAGGGTGCCCAGGTCGGCGTGCTCGTGGAGGAAGAGGGCTTCCTCGGCGTCGATGCGCCCGCCTTCCAGAACCCGGGCCTCGAGCAGGGCGAGTCGGGCGCGTCCATCCCCACGGCGGGCGGTGGACGACAGGGGCGCGCTCCATTGGCGGCGCGGCTTCGCTGTAGTGCTTGCCATAACGGAGGCATCTTAGGCGCTCCAGGCCCCCATTCAGCCCCGAAGCGCCCCCTTCTCGGGTCTCCCCTTGGGCCTGCGACCGCCTGCCCCATCCCTAGGGCCTGGCCGGCCCCCCAGCGCTGGATTCGGAGCGGGGTGCCGGCCAGGCTGGGCGGCGATTGGCTGGGACTGTCGAGATCAGTCGAAGGTGATCTTGACGACGCCGGTGAAATCGGTTGCCCCTCGGGTCTCGCCATCGCGGTACCAGGCGTGCCAGAGCCAGGTGTCGCCGGGCAGGACGGCGGTCTGGAAGGTGGGCGCAGCAGGGGAGGGGACCGCCCTCAGATCGACGTCCAGCGCGAAAGCGGTGCTGGGGCACGAGAAGCTATGGGCTCCGTAGCGATCGATGGGGCGGCCGGCGGGGGAGAGGTTCCCGCTCGCGTCGCCGGGCTGGAAGACGACCCCGTAACCTGGGGAGGCGAGCATCATTGCGATGGAGCCGAGGGCCGGTTGCTGGCGATCAGGGTGAGGTCGTCCCTGGCGACAGAAAACGAACCCGATGCTTCAAGCGTCGCGCAGCTGCCGCCCGACTGGACAGCGTGCAGTCGGGCTCCTTGGCGCCGCAGTGCACTTAGGCAAATCCGGCCAGCCTCCGGGCCCTGGGGACCTCGACCGCAGCGATGAGGATGTCGGGGATGCCGTCGGCGTTCCCATCCCCGGCGACGTCGAGCACGGAGCCAAAGGGAGCATTGGGGGCCTGCCCGTCGATCGCAAGCAGGTCTGCTCCGGTCCTGCCGGAGCAGACAAGCAGGTCTGCTCCGGTCCTGCCGGAGCAGACCTGAACCCGGTCGGCTTGGCGGGCTGCGGTTTGAGCTCCAGGGGATCCCACGATGAGGTCCCAAAGTCCGTCCCCGTCAAGGACGGCAGCCGCGAGAGCAGCACCGAAGCATGCTGCGGAAAGGAACGGGGCCTTGGGCCAGGGTGAACCACCCCCCTAGCGCTCCCTGCGAGATGGGGCGCCGGCTGGGACAAGGCCGGGGGCAACGGGCAGGAACCGTCGCTGCGCGGGGGGGCGGCGCGGCGGAGTTCCCTCAGGATTCTCTTGCCATAGCCGGAGCGAAGGGGGGATCCGAGTCGCGGGCCTGGACGGTCCGGTGATGGCCCGTCAGTCCCCGAGCCCCAAGCACCCGGATGCAGCCAGGGCGAAGTGGGGTTCGATCGGGCCCCGTGGCGATGGAAGCCGGGGCTGCCCTGTGCGACTCGCAGCCCGCCTGCGGCGGGTGGGGTGTTGCCTCTGAGCCCGTGGTCCCAGCGCGCCCCTGGACCCCGCTGGGCCGCTGGGCCGGGAATTCCTGAGCAATCTCGACGGCCAGCCTCCCATGGGCGGTCGTCGGAGCCCCAGGCGGTGGCTACACTCTCCGGCCATTCCGGCGATCGGCCGGCAACAGCTTCCCCAAGACCACCCGAGATCCGACCCCGCGCCATGGCCAAGCAAGCTCCCAGCCTGATGGACACGATCGTCTCCCTCTGCAAGCGCAGGGGCTTCGTGTTCCAGGCCTCCGAGATCTACGGCGGCATCGGCAACACCTACGACTACGGCCCGCTGGGGGTCGAGCTCCTGCGGCGGGTGAAGAATGCCTGGTGGGACCGCATGGTCACCGAGCGGGAAGACGTGGTCGGTCTGGACAGTGCGATCATCCAGAACCCCAAGGTCTGGGAGACGTCGGGCCACGTGGGCGGATTCTCCGACCCCATGGTCGACTGCAAGAAGTGCAAAGGGCGCTTCCGCGCGGACAAGCTCGAGGACGCGCGCTGTCCTGAGAAGCCCAGCAAGATCCCCGGGGCCTGCGAGGGCGAGCTCACCGAGCCGCGCGCTTTCAACATGATGTTCAAGACCCACGTCGGACCCCTCGAGGGCTCGGCGTCGGTGGCTTACCTGCGGCCCGAGACGGCGCAGGGCATCTTCCTGAACTTCAAGAACGTCATGGAGGCCAGCCGGGTGAAGCCGCCCTTCGGTGTGGCCCAGATCGGCAAGTCGTTCCGCAACGAGATCACCCCCGGCAACTTCGTCTTCCGCACGCGGGAGTTCGAGCAAGCCGAGATGGAGTTCTTCGTGCCCCCGGGTGAAGACGCCCAGTGGTTCGATCACTGGGTGGAGACGCGCCACCGGTGGTATCTGGACCTGGGCATCAACAAGGACAAGCTGCGCCTGCGGGAACACGACCCCAAGGAACTGGCCCACTACGCGAAGGCGACCACGGACATCGAGTACGAGTACCCCTTCGGCTGGGGCGAGCTCGAGGGCATCGCCAACCGCACGGACTTCGATTTGACGCGTCACTCCGAGGCTTCCGGCACGGACCTGCTGTACTTCGATCCGCAGACGAAGGAAAAGTACACGCCCTACGTGATCGAGCCGGCCGGCGGCATCAACCGCATGGCGCTCACGTTCCTGATCGACGCCTTCGAGGTCCAGCAGCTCGAAAAGGACGAGCGGGTGGTGCTGCACTTCCACCCCGAGATCGCTCCGATCACCGCCGCGGTTTTCCCGCTGGTCAAGAAAGAGGGCATGCCCGAGAAGGCGAAGGAGATCGCTGCCGATCTGCGCCGGGCGCGCTTCAGCACGTTCTACGACGAGAAGGGCGCCATCGGCCGTCGCTACCGTCGTCAGGACGAGGTCGGCACGCCGTTCTGCATCACCGTCGACGGCGACACGATGGCGGACGGCATCGTGACCGTTCGGCACCGCGACTCCATGGAACAGGAGAAGGTGCCGGCGGCGGAACTGCGCACCTACCTCGAGCAGGCCGTGCGCAACTGGACGCGCAGCTAGGCTGGTTCTGGCGGCTTCGGGCGCGCGTTGTTGGCGCGCTCACGCAGGCCCGCCTTGCGCACCTTCCCTGAGGGCGTCTTGGGGAGGTTTCCCAAGACATCGACGCGCTTGGGCACCTTGTAGCCGGTGAGCCTCTCGGCGAGGTGGGAGCGCAACTCGACCGGCTCCGCTACGGTCCCTGGGCGCAGCACCACCGCAGCCCGCAGCTCTTCACCCCAGCGCTCGCTCGGCACCCCGTAGGCCGCGGCTTCGAGCACGGCAGGGTGCTCGAACAGGGCGCGCTCGACCTCGATGGAATAGACCTTCTCGCCGCCGGTGATGATCATGTCCTTGGCCCGGTCCACGATCCGAACGAAGCCTCGAGCGTCGACCGTAGCCAAGTCTCCGGTTCGCAACCAGCCGTCTACGAAAGCTGCCGCCGTCGTTCCGGGGTCCTTCCAATAGCCGGGCGTAATCGTGGCGCCGCGGACGCAAATCTCGCCGACGCTTTGTCGGTCGGGCGGCACGGGCTGCCCCGCTTCGTTCACGATGCAGAGGTCGACGCCGCGAAAGGGGCGGCCAGTGGCGCAGCGCAAATCCAGCTGCTCGTCCGGTGGCAGCTCGCGGTGCTCGGGCGCAAGTAGGCTGACTGTGAGGAAGGGGCTGGTCTCGGTCATTCCATAGGTTTGAGCGTACTCACCGCAGAGGTCCCGCAGCACGCGGGAAACCGTGGCGGGGGCGATGGGAGCGCCGCCGGACAACACGAGGCGCAGGCTCTGGATGGGGCCGGTGCGTTGACCTTGGTCCGAAGCGGCCTCGCAGGCGGCGAGGATGCGGCCCAGGTGGGTCGGCACGAGATTGGTGAGCGTTACGCCGCTGGTTTCGATGAGATCCAAGGCTTGCTGTCCGTCGAACCGCGGCAGGAACACATGGCTGCCGCCGGCCGCCGTGATCGCGCCTACGGCCCAGGCGTCGGCGAGGTGGAACATCGGCGCGATGTGGCCCCAGACGTCGCTGGGCGCGAGGTCGAATTCCTGCACTGCGGCGAGGGCGTGGCTGACCAGGTTGCCGTGGGTGAGCATCACTCCCTTGGGGGCACCGGTTGTCCCGCTGGTGAAGTAGAGCTGGGCGAGGCGCTCAGGGTCGGGGTCGGGAGGAGCGGGGGCGCGGCCCGCATCGGCCGTCATGCCTTCGAAGCTCGTATCGCCGTCCAGGACAAGCCTGGGCTGGGCGCGCTCGATCAGGGCGCTGCGCTCGCGCTCGGCGAGCCCCGGGTGGGCGGGCACTAGCACGGCGCCGAGCTGGGCCGCGGCGAAGGTCGCCTCGAGGAACAGCGGTACGTTTTCCAGCTGGACCAGCACGCGGTCCCCGGGCTGGACGCCCGCGCGCGCCATGCCGGCGGCGAGGCGCTCGATGCGGGCTGCCTCCTCGGCCCATGTCCAGGATTTCGAGTCCCAGCGGACGGCCACGGAGGAGGGGTCCCGGCCCAGGGCGAGGTCGAGCAGCTGGGGAAGGTGCATGGGCGCAACTCTAGCCGGGCGGGCTCCAGGATTGAGAGATGCGTTTCCCCCACGGGGATTACGGGCTTCGAACTCCAGGTCCGCCAGGCCGATGCTCTTCGGATACCGAATTCGTCCGAAGGGAGAGTAATCTGGAACGCTGGACGCGCATCCCGCGCCCCAAAGACCCCCGAACCCTTGGGAGCCCCGAATGAACCTAGCGATCTGGATGGCACTGCCGCTGCTAGCCGGCAGCCCGCCCGTGACCGCGCCAGTGATTGGCGCGACCGCGGTCGCCGTCGACGAATACACCGAATTGGAGACGAGCTTCGACGCCGACCTCGTCAAGTGGAAGCAGGCCATCAAGGACGGCAGCCGGGAGGAGCGCAAAGAGCTGCGCGCCAATCATCCCGTCGAGCAGTACTGGCCGCGCTTTGAGGCCAAAGCCAAAGGCGGCGAGGGACGCGCGCTGTTGTGGCAGGCCTCCAACGTGAAGAACGGTCCTGTCGAGCGCTCGGATCGCGGCGTCTTCGTCTATCGCTGCTACGCCGAGCTTGCCGGCAAGCATGCGGCGGCCCCCTGGATGGGGAAGGCGGTGCAGGGCATCCAAGGCAGCGGCCGGATGCTGACGGACGACCAGAAGATCGAGCTGCTGGACAAGATCTACGGGGCTGAGCAGGGCGACAAGTCCGTTCGGGCCAACGCGGGCTTCTGGCTCTCGAAACTGTGGCTGGATTCCGATGACCCCACCCAGGTCGAGCGCGGCAAGGCGCTGCTGGCGAGCATTCCCGAGGAGTTCCCCGGTACCGAGGCGGCCATGCGGGCCAAGGCCGGCGGCATCACGGCCGCCGACCTGATGCCGGGCAAGATGGCCCCGGATTTCCAGGCGAGCACGATCGAGGGGCACGAATTCAAGCTCTCGGACTACCGCGGAAAGGTCGTGCTGATCGACTTCTACGGCTTCTGGTGACCCCCCTGCCGAGATGCGATGCCGCATCTCCGAGAGCTCGTGAAGCTCTACGAGGACAAGCCCTTTGCCGTAATCGGAATCAACGATGGAGACGATCGTGAGGCCTACACCAAGGGGCTCAAGGATTTCGACGTCTCCTGGATCAGTGCCTTCTACGAGGGCGGGACCAATCCCGTCGTCGAGCTATTCAAGGTGAGCGGTTTTCCCACCTACTACCTGATCGATACCGAAGGCAAGATCGTGGACACCGGCGGTAGCGGCTCCCAGTTCGATGAGGCCATCAAGCGCCTCGTCGAGGCGGCGAGCAGCAAGTAGATCCCGCGGCCGCCAGCTGCGCCCGCAGGCACGGTGGCCAAAGGCAGCAGGCCCCCGGCGATTCTCGCCGGGGGCCTGCTGTCATGGATCGCCGCCGGGCGGCTGCGATGGGGAGGCGCTACTGGAAGCTCGTGCGCAGGGCGACGTCGATGGGCATGAGGCCCGCCAGCACGGACTCGTCCACCTCAAGCTCACCGTTGGAGCTGATGGCGACATTGCTCAACATGCTGTCGTTGGCGGACACAACGTAGAGTCGCTGGCCGTTTGCGGAGACCGCGAGGCCCGACGGGCCGGAGCCCACGATCGTCTGGCCAAGCGACTCGACCTCACCGGTCGAGGCGTCTAGCGACAGGCTTTCGACCGCGCCCTGGCCCAGGTTGTCGGCGCCGAAGACGAAGGAGCCGCCGGGGTGGACAGCCAAGGCCTCGAGGTTGCTCGCGATCTCGTTCACCGGAACCACGGCAGTCGGGGCGCCGGTGGCGCCATCGAGGGTGAAGGTCTGGACCTGGTTGTTGTTGACGATCGGTGCCAGAACGGTGCGGCCGTCGGACAGGAAGGCCGGGGGCGCAAGGACTCCGGAAGAGGAGGCGGACTGCACGGGCCCGGTGAAGAGGCCGCCGTCCACTCGAATCACCACCAGTCGCGACGCTGACGTGTCCGCGACGCAGAGGAACTGGCCGTCAGGGCTGAGGGCCAGATGTTCGGGCTGGCCTCCGGTGACCTCGGTGTCGCGCGGAACAAGGGTCAAGTTCGGGCGGTCCACGTCGAAGATCGAAACCTCGGCTGAGGCCGAGCGGGCGACGAAGAGTAGGTCTCCATCGGGGCCAAAAGTCAGGTCGGTGGGCGCGGAGCCCGCCCCGGTGAACGTGGCGTTGGCGATAGGGTCGCCGTTGCCGTCGAGCTCGATGAGGGTGATCGAATTGCCGCCGCTGTTGGTGACTGCGATCAAATCGCCCTGGGGAGCGAGGGCGATGGCGGTCGGGTCGACGCCGGTGGGGACACCGCTACCGCGCTCGACGAGATCTCCGTTGCCATCGGGGCCGAAGACCGTGACGGTCATCGACTGCTGGCCGAGAACGTAGATGGAATCGACGATGCTGGTGAGGGGACCGTCGCCGGACAGGGTGACTGCGGCAGCGACGGCGCCGGAACCAAGCGTGCTGGTGCCGAGCGTGACGCTGCCGTCTGCGGGGCTGACAAGGAAGGTGCGACGGGTACCATCGCTCGCGACACTGAGTAGGCCGAGGCCGGATTCGTCGTAGGAGGTCACCGCGTCCGGACCCACGTCGAACGTGTCGCCGGGCTCGCCCAGGGCTCCGCTCGAGTCGCGCGTCAGGATACGACCCGTTCCTGCTGGATCGACCGCAAGGACAGAGATGCCCGCCGGGTGCACCAACACGCCGCCTGCGTCGGTGTCGAGAATGCGGCTGTTGTTGCTGACGAGTGAACCATCCGCGGGGTCCACGTCGAAGCCGACGACGAAGTCGAAGTTGTCGACGGCCATATACAGGTTCTGACCGTCGGGGGAGATGGACAGGGACGCCGGCTCGGAGTCGTTCAGGTCGAGGACCGGCAGGGTCATGGCGAGCTCGCCTGTGCTCGCGTCGACGTCCAGCGTGACGAGGTCGCGATCGGTGCGGCTCGCGACCCACACGAAGCTACCACCAGGGTCAAGGGCGACCGCAGCGGCGTCGCTGGCGGCGGCGATTGCCATGCCGGCAGGAGCCGGGATCCCGCTGACCGCGTCGATGAGGAATGCCGACACCTCGCCAGTGGACTCTGATGCGATGATCAGGTTGCGACCGTCAGCGCTCATCGCCATCGCGGTGGGGCTGGCGGGAGCTGCGATCTCGGTCAGGGTCGAGGTCGAGCCTTGGGCGTCGACCGAAACGGCCAGCAGGCTTGGCGCGGATCCCATGCCCGTTTCGCTCAGCACGTACAGGACGTTCATGGCCGGGGACGGCAGGGCCGTGACCACATCGCTCACGCTGAGGCTCGCGCTCGTCTGGGGCGTCAGCGCGCCGGTGACGGCATCGACCGCGAAGATCTCAAGGGTCCCGTCGGCGCCAAGGAGCAGGCTTTGACGCGGAGGCCGAGCGACGCCGAGCTCGATCGTCGCCTCGCTGGTCATCCCCGCACCGGCGGCGGTGATGGTGTAGGTGGTGCGCTCCGCGGCTGCGGTGGGGGTGCCTTCGATCGCGCCGGTTTGGGCGTTGAGTGTGAGGCCGGCGGGTAGGTCGGGGGCGATCGAGTAGCTCTCGACCGTACCGGTAGCGTTCGGGGCGTCGAACCCGAGGCTGGCGACAGGCACACCGAGGAGAAGGGTGAAGCCCGAGCTGGAGTAGGTCACATCGCCGGGCCCAACGATGGGCGGGCTGCCGCCCCCGTCGTCGTCGGAGCTGCAGGCGCTGAAGGCGAGGCCCAGCAAGAGAACGCCGGGCAGCATGGAGAATCGGGAGAGGCGCATAGAAACCGTAGGGCCTAGGGTGGAGGTGGGGCTGCCCATTGGCAGGCCCAACGCACCCTAGGGCATCCCGAAGGCGGAATCTCGCACCCCCCCGGGGCCTTTCCCGACAATCGGTCTAGGTCTCCCTAGTAGCCCGCAGCCTGACCATCCTTGCGGGATTCCGAAGCGCCCGCGAGGACGCCGGTACCCGAATTGCGGGCGATCGCCTGGTAGCCGCCATAGGGGGAGATGGCGCGCAGGACCTTGTGCCCGCGCTCCACGAGCTCGCGCACCGCAGCGTCGGGAAAACCCGTCTCCAGGTTGAGCTCGCCGCCGTCGGTCATCCGGTCCCCGGTGGGCTGCGACGATCCCGAGTGGACCGCCCGCGGGGCGTCGCCTGCCTCCTGAAGGTTCATGCCAAAGTCGACCAGGTTGCACAGGATCTGCACGTGGGCCTGGGGCTGGGTCGCGCCGCCCATGACGCCGAAGGCGATCCAGGGCTCGCCGTCCTTGGTGACAAAGGCCGGGATGATGGTGTGGAAGGGCCGTTTTTCGGGCGCGTAGCTGTTGGGGCGTCCGGGCGTGAGATCGAAGAGCTCGCCGCGGTTTTGCAGGATGAATCCCAGGTCGCCGGGCACCATCCCCGAGCCCATGCCGCGGTAGTTGGATTGGATCAGCGACACCATGTTGCCCGCGGCGTCGGCGGTGCAAAGGTAGATCGTGTCGCCCTGCTCGATCGCGGCCGGGTCGGGCAGGTCGAGCTTGGCGGCCTTGGCCATGTCGATGCGTTCGCGCAGGGAGGCCGCGTAGTCCTTGGAAAGCAGACGCTCGAGGGGCGCCTCGGCGAATGCCGGGTCGGCGAAGTACCGCGCACGGTCGGCGAAGGCGAGCTTTTTGGCCTCGATCAGCACGTGCAGGTGATCGGCGCTGCCGAAGCCCATGCTAGCCAGGTCGTAGCCCTCGAGGATATTGAGCATCTGCAGGGCGCTGACGCCCTGGCCGTTGGGGGGTAGTTCCCAAAGGGTCACGCCGCGGTAGTCCGCGGAGACGGGGTCGACCCATTCGCCGCGGTGGTTCGCCAGGTCGCTGGTGCTCAGGAAGCCGCCCTGCGCCTGCACGTGGCCGGCGATGGTCTCGGCGACGGGGCCGGAGTAGAAGCCATCGCGGCCCTCCTTGGCGAGGATCCGAAGGGTTGCGGCAAGGCGCGGATTGGCGAAGACCTCGCCTTCGCGGGGGCTCCGGCCATGCGGAAGGAAGGTCTCGGAGAAGCCAGGATAGTCCTTGAGCACCGCGGCGTTCTTGGCCCACCAGTAGGCGATCGTCTGAGGCACGGGCGCACCGCGTTCGGCGTAGCTGGCGGCGGGGCTGAGGACCTGTGCCATCGGTAGCTTGCCAAAGCGCTCGTGGAGCGCGAACCAGCCGTCGACGCAGCCTGGCACGGAAACGGGCAGGGCGCCACGCTTGGGGATGCGTTCGATGCCCTGGTCCTGGAAGTGCTGGAGGGTGAGGCCGGCGGGGGAGCGGCCGCTGCCGTTGTAGCCAGAGAGCTGCTTGGACTCTGCGTCCCACACGATGGCGAAGAGGTCGCCGCCGATGCCGCAACCTGTGGGCTCGGCGAAGGCGAGGGTGGCGTTGGCGGCGATGGCAGCATCAACGGCGCTACCGCCGGCCTGCAGGACGGAGAGCGCGGCCTGGGTCGCCAGGGGGTGGGAGGTGGCGGCCATGCCGCCCTGGGCGTAGAC
>CAYWNK010000171.1:0-14051 GCA_964459495.1 uncultured Planctomycetaceae bacterium | reverse complement strand
CCCTGCCCCCGGGTCTGCAGCGCCCTCACCCGCCAGCCGGCCTCGAAGAGTGCCGTGCTCACCAGCTCAGCCGCCAGCCGCCCCTTTCCGCGGCCAGCCGTGGGGTTGTAGAGCACGAGGGCCCGGCCAGGGAAAGACACGCCGCTCACCCGAGCCTCCCCCGCACCGGTGCGTCGACGCACCAGCGCAGCAGCCGGCCCTCCACCAGTTGAACGAACTCCCCGGAGCCAGCATGACGCTGCGTCGGGGCAAAGCCTGCGACCTCGCCCGTCCGGCAGCCATCACTTGGATCCCAACGCGTCAGGCCAGCCCCATCGGATGCGAACAGGGACTTCCCATCGCTTAGGAACACCCCGCTCGGGCCCGCGAAGGTCATCACCTCGGCCTTCGTCTCTGCCACCCAGGGTCCGGCCTCCCCCGCGAGCTGGGTAACGTCAAAGACCCTGGCGCCCTCGATCATGTCGCTGTCGTCGTCGCCGATCCCGCTGACGGCCAGCCTCGTGTCGTCGAGCCAGACCAAGGCCCGGTCCCAGCAGTACACCCGGCTACAAACCGTTCGGTTCGACGGTCCCGTCTCCGGCTCCCAGACGTTGTTGGCCCACGCGCTCAGGCTCCAGGTCGTCACCACCCCGACGGGGTGCCACACCCAGCCGTCGGAAGCCACCCGAGTGCGGCTGGGGTTCAGATAGAGCGCGCCATAGAAGTAGTCCAGGTGAGGCTCTGAGCCCCCATCATCCTCGCCCGCAGCGGTCCCCCGTTCCGTCAGCAGCTTGCCCGTCGCGGCATCGCTCAGGTCGACCCGGTTCCAGTCCGTCCGATGGATCGCCGCCACGCGTCCTCCCACCGAGGCGAAGCCAAATGCGAACGGCACGGTCCTGGCGTGGTAGGCGCCGCCGTGGAGATGGACGGTCACCTGCCCTTTGACAAGATCGATCACCTCCCCTGCTTCTCCGTAGTCGTGCACAACGGCTGCGAAGCGGCCATCGGGCGAAACGTGCAGTCCTCGCGACTGGCCATCCGCGTCGGCGGACGCATGCTCTTCGGGGACCTTCCACGCCGAAGCCCCCGCGACTTCCGATTCCCCCCTGCTGAGGTCGACCCGCACGATCTTGCCGTCCTCGGCAAGCAGCAGCCATACCGACGGCACCCCGTCGACAGGCGCCAAAGCAACGACGCGCCCGAACTCCGGCGGAAGCGGGAACTCACGCACATCGAGCTCGAACGGCAGGGACCGAGAACGCACCTCAGGCGAACCCTCTACCCCCGTCAGCACGCCCAACGCGTCCGTGGCAAGGTCGAAACACTCCTCGCACACCTGGGCGCATGCGGCCCGCCCTTCGTCGACCCCACCCCGCCGCCGCGCTGCGCATTCGCTGCAGATCAAGACGACTTCAGTCCCCGCGCCGGTGAACCAGCGCACGTAGCTCAGCTGCTCTCCCCGCTGCGCACGCAGGTGCTCACAGATGGGATCCCCAAAAGGCGCGCGCTCATGCCGACAGCTCAACATGGGTCCTAGCATAGGGACAAGTCACTGCTCGATCCCGGGGAAGAAGCGGCGAGGCCTGTCGTCTTCTTCCCCACCCACCTTGGGCAAGCCAAGGCCTGTTGTCACCCGATACCGTCACCGCCCCTAAAAGCCCGTCATGGCAAAGGCCCTGTCCATCGGCATTCTCGCAGCCGTCATCGCGATCGTGAGCTGGACGCTGCTGCGGTCCCCTTCCCTTGGCGCGGGGCGAGCCGAGTCCCTCGCTCCCGAGATGCGGGCGCCCGGCCCTTTCCCCACCGGGGACAGCCCCGCACTGACCGACGCCGAGCCCCCCCAAGAGCGGAGCCTCCCGAGCGGGCCCCCGCCCAGTCCCGAGACTGAGGGTTCCTCTCCCCCGTCGATGGATCCGATCCAGAGAATCGAACTCAAGGCCGAGGGCAAGGCCCGCAGGGAATTCGACCTTGTCGATGGCCAGATCGAGGGGGAGTTCTGCGAATACGCCAGCAACGGCCGGCTCATCGCGCGCTCATACTATTCCAAAGGAGTGCTCAACGGCCCGTCGGAAACCTGGCGCGCCGACGGTGTTCGAACCAGCATCGGTAGTTACGAGAACGGCAAGCGGGAGGGCATCTGGGTCCACTGGAAATCCCCCGGCAAGATGCACAAGATCCTGACCTATCGCCGGGACAAGCTGGAGGGCAGCTGCAAGGTCTTCGACGAACTGGCTTTGCTCCTCGAAGACGAATCGGGCTGGTTCGAGGACGGAATCCGGATCCGCGACCTCCTACCCAGCGACGGGTAGCCGGCTCCCCTACTTCACCTGCAGCAGCGGGGTGAAGTAGCGGTAGTACACCTCCAGCGACAGCACGCACATCGCCGTGGTGTAGCTGCGATCATCGTCGGAGTCCTGGGCGTAGTCGGTTGCGTAGATGGAGATCGGCCTCCAGGAGCCGTCCTCTTCCTGGGCCGGCAGCAGGGTCGCCTTCATCGCTTCGTTCCAGGCCTCCCAGGGGCGGCCGCCCAGGCGGAACAGGGCGAGGGTGCCGTAGTACCAGAAGTACAGGTTCCCCTCGGCGCGGTTCACGAATCGGTTTGTATCGCGGTAACGGTAACCCGTCGGCATGCGGCTCGTGACGAAGTTGCGCGCGGGACGGTAGTCGCTGCCGCCGATGTCCTCGCCCAGCAGCGAAAGCGCAAACAGGCTCGCCGGCGTCGATCCCGGCAGGATCTGGTAGGGACCGCTCAGGCGCTCGGGGTCGTGGCTGTAGCGGTAGCCACCGCGGCGCGCATCCCAGCAGCCGCGCAGGAACGACGAGGCGTCGTCGAAGGCCTGGGCCGGAATCTCAAGTCCACCCAGCTGCGCCGACTCCAGCGCCATCACCTGCCAGGCCGTGACCGACGCGCGAGGCCACGAATCGATCTGGTCACCGTCCTGCGTCCGCATCCGGCCGTCGGGGAAGTAGTAGCCCCAGCCCCCGTGCAGGCGTGGATCGTCCGAGCGCTGCTGGTGCTTGAGGATGTGCTGCACCGCCTGCTCGAGGGGCGCGCGCAGGCGCTCGTCCCCGGTCAACGCCAGACATTCGCCCAATGCATAGGTCGCGATCGCGTGGCTGTAAGCGCCGGAGTTGCCGAAGTGCCCGGAGGCCGGGTCCTGGACCGCTGTCAGGAAGGCGATCGCCTTGCCCACGACGCCTGAGTATTCGGTGTTGGAGACCTGGGTGTGCCCCGCCCCCAGGAAGGCGAGCAGCGAGAGCCCCGACTTGCCGATGACCACGTGGCGGTACTTGTTGTGCTCATCCCCGGCCGAGCCCCAGAAGCCGTTGCCGCTCTGCTTACGGGCCAGGTACGCGAGCCCGGCCTGCACGGCTGCCTCGGTGGCCTCGGAGCCCCCGTAGGTCGCCAGCGCCTCGATCTTCTGGGCACCACCCCGGCTCTGGTAGGGCGTGCGCTCCCAGTTGTCTCCTGTCTCGGCGGGCGCCAGGGCCAGCGCGCTCGAAGGCGCGGGCACCTCGGGCAGCAGCAGCGGCGTGAAGCCGGGTCGGGGCCCCTCAGGCGTCGCCGCTCTGGCGGAGCGATCGGGGCGGCGCAGCTCCGCGGCCCCGCTCGCCCGCGGCCGGTCTAGGCCAGCGGCGGCGCTTAGCTCAGGCGTCGGCAGCGCCGCAGGCGCGGGCCCGGAGGCACCGGGCTGGGCGGAAGCCGCGGGCAGGGCGAGCGCCACCAGATCGGTGCCGGGCTGGGACTTGGGCCCCGAGAGCTGGGCCATCGGAGCACCCGCAAACGCGGGCGCCGCGGGGCCCGCGCTGCGGCGCGGCCGGGACAGTCCGGCGGCCGCGGACGGTTGGAGCTCGCCCGGCTCGCCGGCCGTGACGGCGACAGATGCCCGCTCGAGCGCCTTGGACGCAAGCGGTGCCGTAGGCGCCAAGGTATCCGGCGCCGCACTCAGCTCCAGCGCGGGTGCCTCACCGCTGCGGCCTGGACCCTCAGCCACGGGCGCCTGGGCCAGCGCTGGCCCTTCCGCGCTAGCGAAGCCCGCCGGGGCGGACTCTTGCAGGGGCGCCGCCGAGGGAGCGTTCGCCAGCGCCGAATTCGGCGTCGTCACACGTTCCGCAGCGGCGCTAGCCGGCGCGGGCGCGCGGCCCTCCGCGCGCGGCGCATCCAAAGCCGCCACCTCCGCAGGCCCGGCGTCCCGATTCCCCTCCCGCACGAGCGCCTCCTGCTGGGCGGGTCCGCCGAGGGCCAGCATGGGCTCGCCGCCGCTGCGCTGGGCAAAGTCCTGGGCCGGAAGCGCTTCGGGCAGCTCCGCCTCGACCGCGCCCACGGCCGAGCGCGCCGGCTGGGACGCCGCCTCGGGGGCCACGCCCGCCAGCATCACCGCATCGGGCACCCGCTCGAGATCGGCGGCCCCTGCGCTTCCGTCGGCCACGTCCGCGCGCGGACGCTCGGCGGAATCGAGGGCGGCCGGCGCACTGCTCGCTGCCGCGCCAAGCCCACGGGCCTCTGCTCCAAACTCCGCCGGTGCCAGCAGCGCGAGCGGCGCCGCCTCCGCATTGCGCGTGCCCGCCGGGGCGTCGATCTGGGCCAGCTCCGCGGAGGGCGCAGCTTGGTCGCTGGCTTCGGGTAGCTCGGCCCTGTCCCTGACCAAGCTCGCCGCCAGCGCCGCCGCCGAGGGCTGGGCCGTGCGCTCCGCGCGCGCCGACTCCGGGCCCGCTTCCGCCAGAGCGCGGCGCTCCGCCTGAGCACTGCGCTCCACCTCAGCGGCCGCGCGCTGGGCTGTGATGTCGGCGCGTTGGGCCTCGCCCACGCCGATGTCCCGGGCACCGTTCGTGTCCATCGTCGCACCCGACGCTGCGAGAGTGGCGACCGTCGTCGCCGGTCCCTGCGCTGGAGCGCGGTCCTCGGCCGTCGGGCTGGCCTCTGGGGCAGCAGCGGCCGCTAGCCCCGCCTCGGCCCGCTCAGCCCGGGCCGCGTCCGGCGCCGAATCAGCGATCTCGCTGCGCTCCGCCTGCTCGGCCGCGGTCGGCGCCGCCTCGCGCTCGCCCCGTTCAGCGGCCGCCATGGCGGGTGCACCGGGCAGAGCGAGCTCCGGAGCAGCACCCGCGCGCTCGGCCGCCTGGGCCTCGAGGGAACGTACGGACTCGTCGGTCGGCTGGGCGACCGCGCGCGCTTCGAGCAGAGCCGCCTCGGCGGCGGGCGCCTCGCTGCGCGCCCCCTCGGCCCGCGCCAGTGCGGCCTCGCCCGGCGTGGGCTCCGAGGCCTCCAGGCCGCGACGACTGGCCGTATTGGTCAGGCTCGGCGCGGCGCTTTCGCCGCCGGTGGGCGCCAAGGGATCGAGGCGCTCGGCCCCCGCGACGGTCAAATCCGGGGCCCCGCCCTGGCGGGTGGGCGCCACGGTTTCAGGGTTAGCGATCTCGCCCGAGCGCGCCGCGCTGTCGAGCTGCGGGGCGTCGGCGGCGGCTAGGGCCCCGGCCGCCGGCAGCAGTGGCGCCGCCTGGGGCGCGGCCCGCTCCGCGCGCGCCCGGTCGGGCGCCGCTTCCGCCAGGGTGCTCTCTGCAGACTCGGCGCGCTCCAAGGTTGCTCCGCTGGGCGAAGTGCTTGTTCGTTCCGGCGCGTCGTTTTGGGCTTCGCCCACGGCGACCTCGGGGGCCGCTGCCGAGCGCAATCCAGCCGGCGCCTCGGGCTGCGCGACTGCGGGGGCCGCGGCGACCGCCGCCGACGGCGCCGGTGCGTCCGCGGTCGATGGCTCGCGGGGCGCCAATGCGCTCGGCGGCAGCGGCTCAGCGCGCGCGAGTCTCGCCGCCTGGGGCTGGGCGGCGGCGCTCAGACTCATGGCCTCTGTGCCCGCCGCCGGCGCTTCGCCCGGGGTCCGCGCGAAGGTCGGATCGGCGCCCGCCAACGCCTCGTCCAGGCTGCGCACCAGCTCGACCGCTCCGCCCGCCTCGGCGTTGCGCGCGCGAATGCCGCTGGGATCCCGACCGACGAGGCGCAGCTGGATGCGCTCCCCGCTGGAGCCCGCGCTTGCGACCACGGTCGGCTCCGGATGCACCTGGTTCAGCCAAAGCGCCAGCAGCAGGTGCATGACCAGGCTGACGAGAAAACACTTGTAGACGACGTCGAGCTGCTCCCAGCGCTTGGCCAACCAGGCGAAGAGCGCGACGGCGAGCAGCAGGACCAGGAACAGGAGATCGCGCCAGCCCACGGCCCGACCGGGGCGCTGGAACAGCTCGATCGAGCGCGCCCGCAGGACCTGACGGGAGTCTCCGTCGCCGGTGTGCAGCAGCAGCTCGAAACCGGCGGGGTCGGGCGCAGGAGCGCGCTCGGATTCTGGGCCGTTGAGGCCGCGCAGGGCTCTTGGTGCGGTGTAGTGGATCCCGTCCCGGCCGCTGCGATAGAGGTCGAAGCCACCCTCTCCCCCCTCGCGATCGGAGGCGAAGAACAGTCCCCGGCCGTCGGCGGTGAAGGCGGGCTCGCGCTCCTGGCCCGGGCCGTTGATCGCAGCGATTGGCTCGGGCGCCTCCGAGCTGGAATCGCCCTCGAGCCAGGCCAGGTACAGGTCGTGGTCGCGACTGCGGTCGGGTTGGGCGCGGTTCGACGAAAAGGCGACACGGGGACTGCCGGGCACCGCTGCGGGGTCGGTGTCGTCGGCGGGGCTTTGCAGCGCGCGCGGCAGGCGCTCGGCCTCACCCGCACGACCGCCTTCGAAGCTGGCGCGGTACAGGTCCAGCCCGCCGGCGCCGCCCGGCCGATCGGAAGCGAAGTACAGCGCGCCGTGGCCGAAGCTGGGCGCACGCTCATCGGCGGGCGAGCGCACCCCCGCCAGCGGCCGCGGATCCACCGGCACGCCGTCGACGAGCTCCGCGATCCACAGGTCCATGTCCAGCCCCTCTTCGCCCACCGCAAAGACCGCCCAGCGGCCGTCGGCGCTGCGCGCCACGCGATCCTCGACGGGCGCGCCGATGGCGCCGGTCAGCTCCGCCCCGCCCCAGGCCTCCGGTGCATCCCAGACCGCAAAGCGAACCGGATCCTGGGCCACCGCGTAGTCGCGCGCCCCATCCGTGTAGGCCCCCGTCGCGCCCAGGTACGGACGGTACCGCAGCCACGCCACGAAGAACCCTGCTGCCACCAGGGCCAGGGCGATGACGACGTTCTTGCCGAGATGGCGCATGGAAACGATGTCGGGCGGGAAAGGAGGGGTGCGGTTGCCGGTCGAGGTCGGGCGCGACTAGCCGTCTTGGGTCATCATGCCCACGTCGGTGAGTCCGGCGAGAACGCACGCGTCCATCACCGCAACCACGCGCTGCAGCACCACGTCGCGGTCGCCGCGAATGGTCACCGGCAGGCTGTCGTCCTCGTCCGCCAAGAGCTTGAGTCTCGCCGGCAGCGCAGCTTCGTCGAGCGGATCACCGTTGACGAGCACGCTTCCATCCTGGTGGAGAACGATCGTGATTTCGTCCGTGGGCTCCGCCCCCTCCCCCGCCTCGGAGGCGGGCAGGTTGACGTCGAGCTGCTCTTCCTCACGGGCAAAGGTGGTCGCCACCATGAAGAACACCAGCAGCAGGAACACGACGTCGATCATCGGAGCCAGGTTGAGCCCGGCTTCCTCGAATAGGTCGTCTTGGGCGATGCGCATGGCTTAGGCGCGCACGACGGCGTCGTCGACTTCGCGGTACTGCTGCTCCACCCGGCGCCCAAATGCCTCGATGCGGCCGCGCAGCCAGTAGTAGGCGACGATCGAGGGAATCGCGACGGCCAGGCCGGCGGCCGTGGTCGTCAGCGCCTGGTAGATGCCGGCGGCCAGCTGTTCGGGCTTGCCCATGCCGTCCTCGGTGGCGATGTTCGAGAAGGACTCGATCATGCCCCAAACGGTGCCCAGCAGGCCCAGCAGCGGCGCGACCAGGAACACTAGATACAGCGGCCGCAGGTTCGACGCCAGCGCCCGAATCTCGGCAGATGCCACGTCCTCGACCACCTTCTCCCGGTGCAGGAAGGGCTGATCGGCGCGGCGCAGGCCCGCTGCGAGCACGCGCGCCAGGGGCCAGCGGCGACCTTCGCACAGCTCGAGGGCCGCGGGCACGCCGCGGTCCTGGACCGCGGAGACCACCTCGCGGCCGAAGCGCGCGGGCCCAAGAACGCCGGGGCGCAGGCGCAGCGAACGCTCGACCGTATAGGCCAGCGCGACGATGGAGCAAAGCGCCAGTGGGATCATCATCCAGCCGCCCCCCATCGCGAGATCGAGGATCGACTGCAGCGGTGCTTCGACCACAGCGGCCGGAGCCTCTTCGAGAGGAATGCTCATCAGTGTTGCGAAGTTCATGGAGGAGGAACCCGGTCTAGCGGGAAAGCTCGGTGAGTCGGACGGCGGCCCGTTCGCCGAAGGGCGTCGCGGGGAAGCGCTTGGCGGCGTCCGCGTACTGGGCCCGTGCGCGCTCGGAATCCTCCTTGGCTTCGAGCACCTGGCCCGCCCGGTAGAGCGCCTCGGCGACTTCTTCGTCGAGGGCGTAGAGCACCGCGACCTTCAGGAACTGGGAAAGGGCCTCGTCGAGGTCCGAGCTGACCTGGGCGACCTGCCCGAGGGTCAGGTAGGCCTGGGCCGAAAGCACGCCGCGATCTTCGGCGCAGACGCGCTCCAGGGCCTGGGTCGCCGCGCGCATGTCCTGTAGCTCGAACAGCGACTTGCCGCGCCACAGCTCGGCCTCCAGGATGCCCTCGAACTCGGGCGATTCCTTGCGCAGGGCCGCCAGGTTGCGCGAAGCTTCGAGGAAAGCCCCCATCTTGGCCTGGGAGAGGCCCAGACGGAACAAGGCCTTTGAACGCGTCGCGTGCTGCGGACGCTCCTCGAGCAGGCGCGTCATCCACTCCCGGGTGGGCTGCAGCTCGCCCCGGCGGTAGGCGCATTCCCCCGCGAGGTAAAGTCCCTCGCCGTACAGCGCGGAGTCCTGGTAGCCGGCGACGAGCGCGGCAAAGTCCTGCCCCGCATCGCCCCACAGGCCGTAGGCCTGTTCCTGTCGTTGGGCGAGTGCCTCGGAGCTCGGGGCTTCCCCGGTCTCCACACCTTCTTCGGTCTCCACCGGGCTGACGAGGGAGTTCGCCGAGCGCAGCCGCGCAAACCCGGCCTTGTAGAGCGCCCGGGACGCGACCTCAGGATCCGCGCTCGCTGCGGCCAGGTCGTAGGCGGCCACGGCCGCGGCATCATTCAGCTCGGTGAAGCGCGCTTCGCCGACGAAAAACGCCGCCTCGAGCGCAGCCCCGTCCTGGGGGGCGGCTCCGAGCGCGACGCGCAGCTGCTGTTCCGCATCCTCGACCCGCTCGCCATCGAGCGCCAGGTAGGTGCGGGCCACCGCGAGGCGCGCGACGGCCGCCGGATCGCTGAGGCCCTGGGCCAACGCGCCGTAGACGCTGCTGGCCTGCTCTGCCTGCCCCGCGGTCACGAGGGTCTCGGCCACGACTTCGCCCGCTGCCACCCGGCGGCCCTCGTCGGAGCACAGCGGGACGAAGCCGCCCAAGGCTTCGAGCGCCACCTTGGGCCGGGCCGCCGTGCGAGCTGCGAAGATCCGTAGCTCCTGGGCGGCGAGCAGTAGCTCGGCCGGGGCCCCCGGTGCACGCACCAGTTCGGCCAAGGGCTCGAGCGCACCGGCCCCGTCCCCCATGCCGTAGCGCGCCCAGCCAAGGCCGTAGCGGGCGGGGTGAACGAGCTCGGAATCGGGCGCGCGTTCGATCGCGAACACGTAGGCGCCGGCGGCTTCCTCGAGGCGACCTGCGGCGGCCCGGCGATCACCAAGCTCGACCGCGGCGTCGGGCGCGAGGGCCGCATCGGAATGATCGGACAGCAGCTTGGCGAGGCGCGCCTCCCCCCCCTCGCCGGGCACCAGCCGCGCGCTGCGCAGCAGTGCTTCGGGGCGCAGCTCGCCACCGGGGAAGCGCTGCACGTAGTCGTCGTAACGGGCGACGGCGGAATCCGTCTCGCCCAATTCTTCGGCGCAGCGCGCCGCCAGGAAGCCGGCCTCGGGAGCGTCGGCTCCCTCGGGGAAGCGCTCGAGCAGCAGGCGGAAGCGCCCCTGGGCGCCGCCCCAGTCCTCGGTCAGGTACAGGCACCAGCCGGCGCGCACCAGGGCGCGGCTCGAACGCGCTCCGTCGCCGGCTTCTTCGGCCACGCCGCCGAACAGCGGCTCGGCATCGCCGTAAGCGCCGCGCGCGAACAGCGCCTCGGCCAGGACCATGCGGCCCTCCACGTCGAAGGCTGCGGCGCCGCCGGCACCCGCCTCGACCTGGGCCAGCAGCGCACGCGCCAGGCGCTCGGCCTGTTCGGCGCGGCCGTCGTTCAGGTGGGCCACGGCACCGGCGTGCAGGCTGTAGGGGGTCGCCGACAGCTCGTAGGACTGGGCGGCTTCGGCGGTGCGGCTCAGCTCGAACAGGGCGTCGCCCCGGGACGAGGCCAGCTCCGCCAGCAGCTCGGGCTCGGGGTCGGACTCCAGACCCCGGCGCAGCACCTTCTCGGCCGCCTCTGGGTCGCCGTCGGCGAGAGCCGCGCGCCCGCGCCAATAGTCGGCGGTCGGACCGGCGGGCACGCGCCCGTCCTCCAGTGCGGCCCGCGCCATGGACGGGCGTTCGGCGAGCACCAAGTTCACGCCGCGCTGCAGGGCCGCCTCGGCGGCGTAGCGGCCGTCGGGGAAGCGCTCGAGCAGAATGCGGAAGCGTTCGGCGGCGTTTTCGGTTTCACCGCTCGCCGCGGCAGCGAAGGCAGCGCCGCGCAGCGAGGCCTCGCGCCAGCGTTCGGCGCCCTCCGCCCCTTCGCGTTCAACGGCGCCGTAGAAGGCCAGGGCCTCGGGATAGCGCTCGGCGCTGCGGTGGGCCTCGGCCGCGAGGAAGCGCATTTCGGCGCCCCGTTCGTCGGCAGGGTAGTCGGTCAGAAAGCGCGTCGCCGCCTCGACCGCGGGATCAGGCTGCTCCAGGCGCAGGGCGCACCAGGCGAGCCCGTGCAGGGCGTCGGACCCGTAGGTGCCCGTCGACCCCTCTCCCTGCTGGGCCGCTCTGCGCTCGGCGCTGCGCACGGCCTCAAAGCGCTGGGCCGCCTCCTCGAAACGCTCGCCCTGGAAGAAGGCCTCCCCGGCCAGGTAGAGCGCGGGAACCTGCAGGTAGCCCTCGCCCACCGACTCCAGGGCAGCGACGGCGGCCTCGAGCTGGCCGCGCTCGAGCTCGCACTGGCCCAGGCGGAAGCGCACCTCGTCGGGAAAGCCAAATCCATCGGCCTTCACCAGACGCGCATAAAGAGGGCGGGCCTTCTCCAGCTGATCCAGCTCGAAGTGGGCGCCCGCCAGGGCGTAGCGCACATCGTCGGCGCGCCCGTGCTTGCCGTAGCGCTCCAGGAAGCGGGTCGCCTCCCGGACGACCACATCGTGCAGCTCCTTGTCCGCCAGGCCGGCGATGAAGGCGTAGGCATCGTCGGCCTCGTCGAGGATCCAGACGGTGGGAGCCGGTGAAGGTTGGAAAACGGGGGTCGCGAAAAGCGGAGCGACGAAGAATCCGAGCATGGCTAACGGAGGGGTGCGGGGCGCGGGTGCGTGGGCCTTGAACTACCTGCGTAGTTGAAGCGCCTTGATTTTCACCACACCCGAGTTTTCATGGGGCCCCGGACCTGCCCTTTTCGCGAGTCGAGACCCCTTTCCCGCATCGGGAAAAGGGTAGGCCGCCTTCAGCTAGTTCTGTCCAAGCCAGGATCCTGCGACCACGGCGAGGAGCCCGAGCCCGAAATTGAGCGCCGCGCTGCCGAGCGCCGCCCCCAGCCGCCCGCCCTGGATCAGGTGCACGGTCTCCACCCCGAAGGTGGAGAAGGTCGTGAACGCCCCCAGCAGCCCGACGACCGCGAAGGCGCGCAGGTCGCCGGAAACCCGCGGCTCTCCGGCCCCATGCCCTAGGGCCCACCCGATGGCGAAGCAGCCCAGCACGTTGACGAGCAGGGTCCCGGCCGGAAACGGCCCCCCGTGCAGCGCGCGCACGCCCAGGCCGACCCCGTAGCGCAGCAGCGCCCCGAGCATCCCCCCCAGCCCCACCCAGATCGCGGTCACCATCGTTCGTTGAGCGTGAAGCCGAGAGCGCTGCGGCGGCCGGGCCGGTTCGGGCCTGCCGCCAGCTGCCCTACTTGCCGAACAGGAAGTGACAGACGTCGCCGTCCTTCATCACGTAGTCGCGTCCCTCAGTGCGGAGCTTGCCGGCGGACTTCACCGCAGCTTCGGTCTTGAATTCGACCAGGTCGGGGACCGAGTAGACCTCGGCGCGGATGAACTTCTTCTCGAAGTCGGTATGGATCACGCCCGCCGCCTTCGGCGCCGTGTCGCCCCGATGAATGGTCCAGGCGCGGATCTCCTTTTCACCGGCCGTGTAGTAGGTCTGCAGGCCGAGCAGCTCGTACGTCGCGCGCACCAGACGCTGGAGGCCGGACAGGTCGATGCCCATCTCCTCCATGAACACCGCCCGCTCGTCGGGCTCCATGCGGCGCAGCTCGGACTCCAGGTCGGTGCAGATCGGGATCCACTGGGCGCCCGTCGCCTCCGCGTGCTTGGCCACCTGCTGGGCGAGGTCGCCCGCTCCCTCCATGTCGTCGTCGGCCACGTTGGCCACGTACAGCATGCGCTTGCCCGTCATGAGGCACAGGGGCCGCAGGGCGTCGAGCTCCTGGGGCTTCCACTCGACCGTGCGCAGCTGGCTACCGTTCTCCAGCAGCTCCTTCGCCCGGGTGAACAGATCGCGTTCGGCGATCGAATCCTTGTCCCCGCTGCGCGCCTTCTTGGACACGCGTTCGATCGCCTTGGTCAAGGTGTCGAGGTCCGCCAGGGCCAACTCCATCTCGATGACCTCGATGTCGCCGATCGGATTGACCGGGTCCTCGCGCACCACGTTGGGGTTCTCGAAGCAGCGCACGACCTGCATGATCGCGTCCGTCTCGCGGATGTTGGCCAGGAACTTGTTGCCCAGGCCTTCGCCCTTGGACGCACCGGCGATCAGGCCCGCGATGTCGACCACCTGCACGATCGCCGGGATGACTTTCTGGGTCTCGACCAGACTGTGCAGCGTGGCGAGGTTTGGATCGGGCACCTCGGCCACGGCGACGTTGGGCTCAATGGTGCAGAAAGGGAAGTTGCCCTGTTCCGCGCCAGCCGCGGTGAGAGCATTGAACAGGGTGGACTTGCCCACGTTGGGCAGGCCGACGATGCCGCAGGAAACAGCCATGACGGGTGAGGGGCTCAGCTAGGGAGCTGGGCGATGCAGTCGATCTCCACGTCGACGTTCTTGGGCAGGCACGACACCTCAACGCAGGCGCGGGCGGGCTCGGTGCCGGCGGGGAAGTACTCGGCGTAGATCGCGTTGACCGCGGCAAAGTCCCCCATGCTCTTGAGGAAAATCGTGCACTTGATCGACGCCGCGAACTCGGTGCCGGCTTCCTTCAAGACCGCCCCGAGGTTGGCCATCACCTGGCGCGTCTGCGCTTCGACGCCGCCCTGGACAAGCTCGCCCGTGGCGGGATCAAGGCCGATCTGGCCGGAGCAAAACACGAGGCCCTGGGCGGTGACCGCTTGGCTGTAAGGACCGAGGGCCGCGGGGGCCTTGTCGGTGTGGAGAATCGCTTTTTTCATGATCGCTTGTGCTTGGCGGCCAGGGCGCTGGCCACCTGGGGCGGGACGAAGGGCAAGACGTCTCCTCGAAGGGAGGCGATCTGGCGCACCAGGGTGCTGGAGATGTGGGCGTGTTCTGGGGCGGAGAGCAGGAGGACCGTCTCGACCTCGGGCACCATGGCGCGGTTGGTCAGGGCCATCTGGCGCTCGTAGTCGAGGTCGGCGGCGGTGCGCACCCCACGCACGATCGCGCCCGCCCCCAGGCGGCGCGCCCCGTCGACGAGCAGTCCGTCCATGAGCTCGATCTCCACCCCATCCATGTCCCCGGCGCAGGCGCGCAGCAGCTCGAGCCGCTCGGCTGGCGAGAAGAGATGATTCTTGGAGCGGTGATTGGCCACGGCGACCACGACCCGGGGGAACAGGCTGCGGGCCCGTGCGACCAGGTCGAGGTGACCGTGGGT
>CAYWNK010000170.1:0-14083 GCA_964459495.1 uncultured Planctomycetaceae bacterium | reverse complement strand
CGGGGACACGGGGACCGGGGGCGTTCTAGCGCTCTGCTGTGGGCCGCGTGGGCTGCGTTGCCAATGACCGGGCTCGTCCCTGTTCGGATCTTTGCGGGCGCGAGTGGGCTTGTGGCGGTCGTCCTGCTCAGCAAGGTGGGGGACATCGTGGGCTACTACGTCGGCAGCTGGATCGGCAAGAGCCACCCGTTCCCACGGATCAGTCCGGGCAAGACCACGGCCGGCTGCGTGGGCTCGCTGCTCGCGGGCACGCTGTTCGGCTACGTCTGCGCTGCGATGGGGCTGCTGCCCGAATCACGCTTCGGTCTGGCGTCGGCGCTGCTCGCGGGCGCATCGATCAATCTGGCTTCCCAGGCCGGCGACCTGCTGGAATCCGTCGCGAAGAGACGCTGCGGCATCAAGGACTCGGGCACGCTCTTCGGCCCGTCCGGCGGTTTCCTGGACGTGCTCGACAGTCTGCTGCTCTCTCTTCCGGTGGCCCTACTGACGTGGCCGCTGTTGTTTCACCTCCCTTACGCTGCTGCCGGCTTCTAGGCCGATTCATCACCCTTGAGCGGACTTCACGAGGTCACTATCCCGCTGCGCTCCCACGACGAAGCCGTGCTCGTCCTGGGGCCGTTCGATCGCTTCGCCAAGATGATTCGGCAGGAGCTGGACATCGAAATCTATGCGCGGACAGGCAATCTCCGCCTTCGCGGCATGGAGGACGCGGTCGGCGAGGCCCAGCGGCGCATCGAACACTTGCTCGGGAAGAGCCGGAAGGGACGGGACCTTGGGCTGCAGCAGATCGAGGAGATCCTGCTCGGACGGCCCGCGGAATCCGCGCGCAAGCAGCCAGCGGGCGAACAGGCCTACCGAGCCAGCTCGCCGCGGACCCGGCGCCCCGGTTCCCTGCCACGCAGCTTGACCTCGTTCAAAGTGCGCGCAACGGAGCCGCGCAACGAGAACCAGCGACGGTACCTCGATCTCATCGAGCGCAACAACCTCACCTTCGCCCTTGGGGCGGCGGGTACGGGCAAGACCTATCTCGCGGTTACCTCTGCGGTGAAGATGCTGCGCCAGGGCATGGTGCGGCGTCTGGTGATCACGAGGCCGGTCGTGGAAGCGGGCGAGCGCCTGGGCTTTCTGCCCGGCGACCTGCAGCAAAAGCTCAACCCGTACATGCGTCCGATCTACGACGCGCTCTACGACTTGATCGATCCCGACGACCTGGCGCGTCTGGAAGAGGCGAACGTGATCGAGGTGGCGCCGCTCGCGTACATGCGTGGCCGGACCCTAGGCAACGCGTTCGTGATCCTGGATGAGGCGCAGAACACGAGCATCGGTCAAATGAAGATGTTCCTGACGCGCATGGGCGAAGGCTCGCACATGGTGGTCACGGGCGACCCGAGCCAGAATGACCTGCCTTCCAACGTCCGCAGTGGACTGTCGGACGCGGTTCAGCGTCTGCGGGGCCGGGACAACATCGGCGTTGTGGATTTCACCGCCGACGATGTGGTGCGGCACCCGCTCGTGGCGCAGATCATCCGCGCCTACGAGGCGCCGGTTCGGGTCGACTCGGAGCGTGGCTCCGGCCGGTCTTGAGCGTCCAGGTGACCTGGGCCGTCGAGGCCGAGGTTTCGCTGGAGGCGCCCCTGATCCGCGCCGTGGGGGCGGCTCTCGCCCACGGGGAAGAGCCGGGCCTGCGTGTGGACGTCATCGTGGTCGATGATCCGGCGTTGACCGAGCTGCACGGCCGGTTCCTAGACGACCCGACTCCCACCGATGTGATCGCGTTTGATCTTCGGGCGGACGAGCCCGCCGTGCCGGGCGATCCCGGGCCGGACGCCGAACTCTACATCAGTCTAGATTGCGCACGGCGCGTCAGTGCGGAGCGCGGCGTCGCGCTGGAGCGAGAGCTCGCGCTGTACGGCGTGCACGGCGTGCTGCACCTGTGCGGCTTTGACGATCACGAGCCCGAAGAGCGCCAGGCGATGCGCGCCGCGGAACGCGCGGTGCTGCGTGCGCTGGGTTACGAAGACGATCCCCTCCCTCACGCGTGACGACTGGACCACTTCTCGCGTTTTTTTGGCGGAGAAGTCCCAAGGGTGGGGAGGGGGGAAAAGGTCCGAGTTCACGCCCTATCTGGCGAATGGCGACCAGTCGCCAGCACCACCCTCCCCCCTTCTTAGGGATGCGCCCCAGGGAGTGGTTGAACGTGCCCTTCCCAAAGGGGTATTCAACACCTTCCGCAGCGCGCTATCGCGACCCAAACGGGGGCGTGCAGCAGGTGACGAGATCAAACCCCTTGGATCAGCCCATCGACACGAGTGAAAGCCACGCCGCCGAATATTCGGCTGTGGAAGGCGTGCGCGAAGCGCGGATGGGTGCCGGCCAAACGGACGGTGCAGGACTCGAAGAGGCTGCCTCGACCGGAGCGGAGTTGGAACGGATCCACCCGACGAATGCGGCCTCGAGCGGGGCTGAAGAGTCGGGCACTGCAGGACCCGCTACAGGATCCGCTTCAGAACATGCTTGTGGGGACGAAGTGCAGCCCGGGAAAGCGACCCGGGGGGCAGCGGGGATCGCCGCGGGCTCCGGTTCCTCGACGGGGCGACCCCGTCGCAATCCTCAGCCTCCGACCCACCCTAAGCTCTGGGCGAACTACCGCTCGGAGCCGGGGATTGAGACACGCAACGAACTGGTGGTGGCTTACCACAGCCTGGTGCGCGATGTCGTGCGCCGCTTCTCCGCGCGACTTCCTCGAAGCGTCGATCGCGGGGACCTGCTCACCGCGGGCAGCGTGGGTCTCATGTCGGCAATCGAAGGGTTTGATCCCGAGCGGGGCGTGCGCTTTGAGTCCTACTGCGAGCTTCGCGTGAAGGGCGCACTGCTCGACGAGTTGCGCACCCAGGACTGGCTTCCTCGACCCTGGCGCCAGCGCGTCGAGCTGCAGAAACGAACGGTCGAGCGCTTGCGCTCCGAACTCGGCCGCCGCCCCGACGACGACGAGGTCGCTGAAGCGATGGGTCTGGGTATCGACACCTATCGACAGGTGTTTGGTACCGGGCTACCGAACGCGCCGACCGGCTCGATGGCGTCGGGAGACGAGGAAGACGGTGCTCTCACTATGGAGGTCGTTCCCGACCGGCAGGCGGAAGCCCCGGACGAGCGGCTGTCTCGCGAAGAACTCCTGAAACTCGTCGCGCAAAAGCTGACGCAGCAGGAGTACCGGATCGTCTACCTGAAGTACTGGGAAGAACTGCCGATGCGCGAGATCGGCGATCTCACCGGACTCTCCGAGTCGCGCGTCTGCAAGATCCATGCGAAGCTCATCCTGCGCCTGCGGGACCGCTTTCGCTCTGATCAAGACGCCGAGTAGTCGTTCAGCGGGGGCGCTGGCCCTAGCTGCGGTCGAGCCAGGGCTCTCACCAATGCGGTCGCTGGGGTCGACGGACCGATGGTGGGGGGGCGCAAAAAGGTGGGACCCGGAGCTCCGAAGAGCTCCGGGTCCCATGGGATCCCGGCTCGGGCCTCCGAAGGGCCCGTGATCGCGGTGTTCAGCTCAACTGAGACACTCCCCCATGCGATAGCCGGCGACTCGCACCGCCGGTTCCGGGACGTAGCTGCTGGAGGTCCCCGTCTCCAATGCAGCCACGCGGCCCCACTTCCCTTCTAGCGCGCGCAGTCCCCACAGCGCTCGCACGGGTCCTGGGGCACAAGCGCCGAGCGCGGAGGTCCCCACTTCCGCTCTCGGTGCTGCTCCGCCGCCCGGGGGCGACGTTGCTCGAGTCACGAGTAGCCTTCCGCTTCTTGCCGCCGACGATGCGCCGAGGGCGGCGATCAGCGGGACCTTGTTGGTCGTTGTAGGGGTGCTGGGTAGGCATGGGAAAGCTCGTGATGAATCGCATCTTTGCTCGCGGGTTGAGGTGCGAGCCCGGCTCCAGGGAGGTGCCGAACTCGCCCCATCAGGCAAGGAGGAGGAGAGCTCTTCCGAAGCCAAACAGAATCTCGAACCGCAAAGGGTGATGTCCCCCTGCCCCTTCCATGACCTGTCCGGAGTCCGGACAACGACGTTCGGTAGCTTGGCTGCCCCGGAGGGGCCCTTGGCTTTGCGTCCCGGCCTTACGGTCGGTTTGCCCTTGTCGCGTCATCGTTGAAGCACATGAACCTACCCCGCTCCCGAGCACGGGGTCGGATTTCGAAGTCGCTTTTCTTGTCCCTGGCCGAGACGACTCCGTATCCTGCTATCAACAATGCGTTTAGGACGATTGTTGAGGGTGGAGAAGTCAGCGCTTCCGCCGGTGTTTTCCGCTTGAGGGTCGTTTCCCTAGGCATGTTTGACGCGTCCGCGTATCTCTTCGAGTCATGATCCCTTCCCTAGCTCCCCTTCTACTGGCCCTGCCCACGCTGCAGTCTCCCGCCGAACCGGAGGCTGGAGCGCGCCTGGTGGTCTTGATCTCGGTCGACCAGCTCATGCCCGAGCAGCTGGATCGTATGGCGGGGCATCTAGACGGGGGCATTGGACGCCTGCTTCGCGAGGGGAGGCGCTTTCCGGCTGCCCTGCCCTATGCGGTGACCGAAACGGGACCCGGGCACGCGACCTTCGCCACCGGCTGCCTGCCGAGCAGCCACGGCGTGGTGGCCAACAGCTTCTACGATCGCATCAGCGGCAAGCACCTGTACTGCGTCGAAGGTCCGGAGGCGAAGGCGGTCACCACCATGGGCGTCCAGGAGGTTGGTGGGAACGGTCGATCGCCGGTCAACCTGCGCCGTCCGTCCCTTGGTGCTCACCTGCGCAAAGGGACTCCTGATACCAAGATTGTCTCGATCAGCGCCAAGGACCGGGCGGCGATCACGATGGCGGGGGAGGCGGCGGACGCGGTGCTGTGGTGGGACCGGACCGGCCTGGGATTCGTTTCGAGCGACCACTACTGCACGGAGCTACCGGCCTGGGCCAAGGACTGGAACGAGGGATGGCTGGAGCGCACGGCGGGCTGGATCTGGGAGCCGACTTTTTCGGCGGATGACGTCCCCCCCGGTACCGCCCCCGACGTTCGCCCCGGGGAGGGACGGATCGGGAGCTCGGGTCCTGCCTTTCCCTACGTCTTCGGCAAGACTCCAGCGGAGGAGTACAGCGCGGAGGAGCGCGTGGCCCTCGCCAAGATGGCCTACGTTTCCCCGCTGGTGGACCGCTTTGTGATCGAGCAGGCCCGTCGGGCGGTGGAAACCGAGGGCCTAGGAGCCGACGGGGTCGTCGATCTGCTCTGCGTTTCGTTCTCGGCTTGCGACACGGTGGGTCACACCTTTGGACCCTTCAGCCATGAGACCACCGACCTGATCTTGCGCCTGGATGAGGGCCTAGGCGAACTCTTCGCCGACCTGGATCAGAAGGTGGGTGAGGGGCGCTGGGTCGCTGCTCTGACCGCGGATCACGGGGTTCTGCCCCTCGTGGAGACCCTAGCCGAACAAGGCTTGCCCGCCGCGCGCCTGACCATCGAGCAGCGCCGCGAGCTTCAGCGGCACGTGGAGAAGGCGGTCGCGGCTGCGTTTGAGCTCGACGACGATCGCGCGGTGCGCTTCCCCGCGCGCTCCACCGGCTTCTTCTTTGATGCCGAGCAGCTAGCGGCCCAGGGATTGAGTCCGGCCGAAGTGCGCGCGGTCGTCGCCAAGGCAGCTTTAGAGGTGGACTGGGTGCACCGCGCCTATCCCCGCGAACACTTGCTGTCGACCAAGCCCACGGACGACGAGTTCCTCGTCCTGGCGCGAGCCTCCAACGTCGAAGACCGCGGGATGGACGTGCAGATCGTCGGGCAGCCCTACCTGTTGATGGGGGGCGCTTCGGGCACGAGCCACGGTTCTCCGCACCCCTACGATCGCCGGGTACCGCTGCTGTTCTACGGCCCAGGCTTTGAGCCGGGGACGGTGGAGGTGGCACAGCCGGTGGGGCCGGAATGCGCGGTGCCGACGCTGCTGGACGCCATCGGCCGCGAGCCCGGCGGGCCGCTGGACGGACGCTCCTTGCTCGGTTCTGCCCGCTAGTTCGACCCTAGCTCTGCGCGCTGCCCGCGCCGACGGCGTGGGCGGCGAGCACCTCGTCGAGGATCGCCGGAAAGTCTTTGAGGTGCACGATGTTCGGTCCGTCGGAGGGCGAGCTCTCAGGGTCGGGGTGCACTTCGAAGAAGAACCCCGACACGTAGCCCGTTGCGGCGGCCGCCCGTGCGAGCACGGGCGCGAGGGTGCGGTCGCCGCCGCTGGACCGACCGTTGGCGCCGGGCTTTTGCACGGCGTGGGTTGCGTCGAAGATCACGGGATGACCGGTCTCCGCCATGTCGCGGAACCCTGTCATGTCGACGACCAGTCGCCCGTAGCCGAACGAGGTCCCGCGCTCGGTCAGCAGAACATTGGGATTGCCGCTGCCGGTGATCTTCTCGGCGACGTTGCCCATGTCCCAGGGAGCGAGAAACTGACCCTTCTTCACGTTCACAGCGCGGCCGGTCTTGGCGGCCGCGACGAGCAGGTCGGTCTGGCGGCACAGGAACGCGGGGATCTGGAGCATGTCGACGGCTTCGGCGACGGTGGCGCATTGGGACGCTTCGTGCACGTCCGTGACCACGGGGAGATCCAGTTCGGAACCGATCTCGGAGAGCCACTCAAGGCCGGTGTCTTTGCCGACGCCCCGCCCGCCCTTCAGGCTCGAGCGGTTGGCCTTGTCGAAGCTGGCCTTGAAGACGAATGGCACTTCGCGTGAGGCGAAGAGATCTTTCAGGGTGCCTGCGATCTCGAAGGCCAGCTCACGGGTCTGCAGCACGCAGGGGCCAGCGAGGAAGAAGGGGCGAGGCCCGAGCAAGGGGCGGCCGCGGAGCAGCAGGGGGGCGTTGGTCATGGGATGGCTGGCCTCTTGGGGCAGGAACCTTAGGCTACCCACATGCAGGGCACGCTCGTATTCGGTGGTACAGGTTTCCTTGGCGCTTGGGTGGCGGCTGCCGCCCATGGGGCGGCGCGAAGCCTGGCGACCTTCGCTGAACCCCAGGGGGAACCTGTTTGGGGCGTTGGCCGGAAGCCTGACGAGGCTCCGCGCTTTTCTGACCCCAGGGATGGGGTGATCTGGGAGGCCCTGGACCTGGAGGTCGCCGAAGGCCTCGAGGCCTGGCTCGATGCCCGCTCTCCTGGGCTGGTGATCGGCTGTGCCGCCCTTTCGAGCGTGGGGGACTGCGAGCGCGACCCCCAGCGGGCCGAGCTTCTCAACGCCCGGCTCCCCGGTCGCATCGGGGCCTGGTGCGCTGGCAGCGGCGCGCGCTACGTCCACGTGTCGACCGACTTGGTCTTCGGCTCGACGGCGCCGCCGGGGGGATTCACGGAAGACGCAGAGCCCGATCCCGTGTCGGTCTACGGGCGCACCAAGCGCGAGGGGGAGATCGAGGTGTTGGATGCCTGTCCCGGGGCACTGGTGGTGCGGCTTCCGCTGCTGTACGGAAACTCAGGTGGCCGCGGCGCGGGAGCCTCGGACTCGTTGCTGGCCGCGGTCGACGGGGGCGAGCGGCCGGGCCTGTTCGTCGACGAGTGGCGGACCCCCTTGGAGGTGTCCAACGCCGCCGACGCCCTGCTGGAGCTTGGATCCGGCGATGCCCATGGGATTCTGCACGTGGCGGGTCCAGACCGCGTGAGCCGCTACCAGCTCGGAACAGCGGTCCTTGAGGCCATGGGGCTGGCGGCAGAGGAGGCCGCGGGCTGCGTACAACCGATGCCCCGTGGGGACGCGCCGGAAGACGTTTGGAGGCTGCGCTCAGCCGATGCCGCACTGGCGGCAACGGCTGCCCGCAGCCTCCTCGATACGGAACTGCTCGGGTTGCGAGCAGGCCTGCGCAGGGCGATCGGCTAGGCCCGCTTCGCGCTCAGCTCGGACCCGGCGGCGCCGCGTTCGATCAACTCCTCGGCGACTTCTGCAGAAATGCGCCCCGCACGCAGGAGGCCACGCACGCGCTGGGGGTCGACGGACCAGGTCTCGCCTTCGCCGACGCAGTCGCCGGCACGGGCGCGGTGCTGCACCGCGCACAGGCGGTGCATGCCTGCTTGCATCAGCGATTCGCCGTGCAGTGCGGTCCACATGCCCGGGCTGTGGGGATCCGATCCCCCGAGCTCGCCGAGGTAGGTCTCCAGGACGATGCGGCTCGCGCTAAAGGGGTGGGCGAGTTCGAGCCGGCGCACGTGTTCCTGGCGGTCGTCATCGCCCTTGTAGACGAAACCGAGCTTGGCGAAGAGAGCCTGCGTCGCTTCGAAGAGCTCTTCGGAGCAGCGGTAGATGTGCTTGCCGTGGTTGCCCCAGCCGAGGCCAAGGCCCTGCTGCCGGCGGAACTGAATGCGAGCGGCCTGGTTGCGCCACTGCCAGTACTCGCGCTCGGTGCTGAGGAAGAGGCTGGCTACCGGACCTTCACCGAGCTCGGCGACGGCCTGGTCCAGGACTCGACCCAGCTCGTCCAGTCCCTTGGCGTCATCACTGTGGCAGCGCGCGCGGCCTCGGAGCATCTGTGCCCAATGCTCTAGGCGTGCGGGGTCGAGTGCTTCGCAGCGCCGCGGATCGAACTCAAAGGTGCCGCGCCTCTCGACCACGCCGAAGGTGCGCAGGCCATTCTGACCCCATGCGGCACGCCTCAGGGGGGACCCGGGCGAGCCCTGAATCCGGGCGTTGAAAGCCAGTCCATGGGTGGCCAGGAAGCTCTCCAGGCTTTGTACGCGCAGGTCCAGGCGGGCGGTCAGACCGGTGTGCAGTACGATGGGGGGTAGCTCATCTCCCTCGAAGCGGAGCACTTCGTGGTCGGGGCTGCTGGCGGAGGGCAACCAGCCCAGTTCGATCCATTTGCATCGGCGCTGGGGTTCAGCGATCAGATGGAGGGCGTCGACCCAGTCAAGTAGGGGGCTTGCGGTGCGCTGGGCGATCTTGGCCTCGAGCTCGGCGAGGGCAGGAATGCTGGCGCAGAACTTGTCGAGCTGCTCCTGGATGGCGCTCAGCGCGCGCCCTGTGCGGGATCCGGATTCTTGGGCCTTAGATTGGGACATGGTCATTTCTTTGGTGCCTGGGGCCCGGCTTGCGGAACTGGGCCCAATCGAAACCTACCCCGGCCTTGGAGCGCTTGACCGGCTTTGGGCGGTTCGCTGTAGTGACCCTGCCTCAAGGAGTGTCTCTAGGGTCTCGCGCTGAGATCTGGGGCCGCGCAAGCGGCTCTGCACTTCGATCCCACTCCCGGCCGCCCGATGCAGCTCCCGCCCCGCTATACACCCGCCGACATCGAACAGGATCTCTACGCCCAGTGGGAGGCTTCGGGCGCATTCCAGCCGCCCGCCGAGCCCGGGCCCAAGGGGGCCTACACGGTGATGATCCCGCCGCCGAACGTGACCGGAGTGCTGCACATGGGGCACGCGCTCAACGGAACGATCCAGGATATCGTCGTTCGGCACCGGCGCATGTGCGGCTACGACACCCTGTGGGTGCCCGGCACCGACCATGCGGGGATCGCGACCCAGGCGGTCGTGGAGAAGAAGCTCTACGCCGAAGAGAAAAAGACGCGCCACGATCTCGGTCGCGAGGCCTTTCTCCAGCGCATCTGGGACTGGAAGGAAAAGCACGGGGCGATCATCCTCGAGCAGTTCCGTCGTCTGGGCTGTTCTTGTGACTGGACACGTACGGCCTTCACGATGGACGAGCAGCTCTCGCGCGCGGTGCGCGTGTCGTTCGTCGAGCTATGGGAGCGCGAGCTCATCTATCGCGGTTCGCGCCTGGTGAACTGGGACTGCGTGCTCGAGACGGCTGTCTCCGACGACGAGATCGAGTACGTCACCAAAAAGGGCAAGCTCTGGCATCTGAAGTACCCGCTGGTGGCCAAGCCCGGCGAGTTCCTTGTGGTCGCGACGACGCGGCCTGAGACGATGCTCGGCGATACCGGCGTGGCGGTCCACCCGGACGACGAGCGTTACAAGGACCTGGTGGGCACGATGGTGCGGCTGCCGTTCCTCGATCGCGAGATTCCGATCGTCGCCGATGACACCGTCGACGCCGAGTACGGCACCGGCGCGGTGAAGGTGACGCCCGGACACGATCCGGCGGACTACGAGCGCGGCCAGCGGGCGAACCTGCGGGTGATCAACATCCTGAACAAGGACGGCACGATCAACGCCGAGGGTGGGCCCTTTGCCGGGCTCACCCGCGAGGCGGCACGCAAGCGCATCGTGGCCGAGCTCGAGGAGCTGGAGCTGCTTGAGAAGACCGAGGACATCACGCACAACGTGTCAGTGTCGGACCGTTCGAAGTCCCCGATCGAGCCGCTGATCTCCGAGCAGTGGTTCGTGAAGATGGAGCCCTTGGCTCAGCCGGCAATCGGTGCGCTGAAGAAAGGGGATCTCACCTTCCGTCCGGAGCGCTGGGGCAAGGTCTACCTGCACTGGCTCGAGAACGTGCAGGATTGGTGCATCAGCCGTCAACTGTGGTGGGGGCATCAACTTCCGGTGTGGTACGACGAGGACGAGACACCTGTGGCGTCGGTCGAAGACCTCAACATCGGCGACGCACACCCCAAGACCGGCAAGCCCCTAGTGCGCAGGGACCCCGATGTGCTCGATACCTGGGCCTCGTCCTGGCTGTTCCCCCTGGCGACGCTGGGTTGGCCGGACAAGACCTCCGAGGATCTGGCGCGCTTCTATCCCACCGACTTCCTTTCGACGGCCTCGGAAATCATCTACCTCTGGGTCGCGCGCATGGTGATGGCTGGCTACGCGTTCATGCCGGAACTGGAGGAGTCCAAGCGCAACCCGTTTAGCACCTGCTACATCCACGCGACGGTGCTGGACGGGAAGGGCAAGCGGATGTCGAAGTCCGCCGGCAATGGGATCGACCCCCTCGACATGATCGAGCAGTATGGCGCGGACGCCGTGCGCTTCAGCCTGGTGCTGCTCACGAAGGAGGGGCAGGACGTGCGGCTTTCGCCGGATCGCTTCGAGCAGGGCAGTCGCTTCTGCAACAAGGTTTGGAATGCGACGCGCTTCGTGCAGTCCAACCTTGCGGGTGCACGGTCGGACCAGCCCCATGAGCTGAGCGACCGCTGGGTCCGCTCGCGCCTGGCGCGCCTACGCATCGAGGTGTCGGAGGCGTTGGACACCTACCGCTTCAACGACGCAGCCTCGGCTCTGTACCGTTTCGTATGGAACGACTTCTGCGACTGGTACGTCGAGATGACCAAGGGTCGACTGACCGGTGAGGACGAGCTCAGCGCGGCGGCGGCCCGCGGCACGCTGGCGCACGTGCTGAAGGACGTGCTCGCGCTGCTGCACCCCTTTACGCCCTACATGACCGAGGCCCTGTGGGGCGCGCTCCACGAGGCGATCGGCGAGGCCGCGCCTAGCCACCTGATCGTCGCGGACTGGCCCGATGGGGCCGGCCTTGTGATCGATGAGGAGGCGGAGAAGGAGATGGAGCTGCTGCAGGACCTGGTCACGGCCACGCGCCGCATTCGTGCACTGACCATGGTGGGGGAGCGCAAACCCCTCGTCTGCGTGGTGGCGGCGCCCCGCGACGAGGAGCGCGAGGTGCTCGAGCGTCACGCGGCTTCGGCGTCGATGCTTGGGTTCCTGGAGTCGCTTTCGATCGCTCCGACCGCGGAGCGTCCTGCCAACTCAGCGGTTGCCGTTGCGGCCGGGTTTGAGGTGTTTGTGCCGCTTCCGGCTGACGTGGACCTCTCGAAGCTTGGCGAGGCGCTCGGCGCCCGCTTGGCCAAGACCGAGAAGGCGAAGACCGCGCTGGAGGGCAAGCTGGCCAACGAGAAATTCGTGAGCCGCGCCGATCCCGACGTGGTGGCGGCGGAGCGTCAGAACCTGGTCGAGCGCGAGCACGAGATCGCTCTGCTGCGGCGCAACATCGAGGGCCTGTAGCTAGCGGTGCGGAGCCCGGCTCGGATGGAAGGCTGCAGGCCGAGGGGAGGCTGGTGCCCCCAATCCGAGTCGGGCTCCGTTGCTCCTACCGATTGCCCCGGAAGATGTGGCCCAAGATCGCCCTTCGTATCGGCGAAATCGTCGGCCTGGTCTTGGCTCGCCTAAACGGGATGCAGCACAGGATCATTCCGAGCAGGGACGTCGATTTGGGGGGGGGCTGGGCATGCAAGGGATGGCCTTGCGCCCAGGCGAGGTGCCAGCGAACCAAGAAGGGATCATCGCAGCGTGGACTGCATGCGTTTCGGAAGCGGCAGCAAACCGGCATGCTGGAGCCCAGCTGCGCCTTGCGAGGGCGAGTGATCTCCGCCCGATTCCCTACGGCATCCGCCGTCAGATCACTGGGTAGTCTTCCACCGTGCGCTCGGAGCGCTCCTTGCCAGTGTGCTCCATGACCTGCGGATCGATCACGAGGACCCGGCATTCCCCGTTCTCCGTCCGCGGGCAGTGACGCATCCCGGCGGGCACCACGAGGAATTGGCCGGGCTCGACCCGGGCCGTTTCGCCCTCCTCGAAATCGACCAGCAGCACGCCGTCGATGGGGAAGAAGACCTCATCGTGCTCGGCGTGGTCGTGCCACACGAACTCGCCCTCCAGCTTGGCGACGAAGATCTGGTAGCCGTCGAAGGTGGCGATGCGGTGGGGGGTCCACTGGCGTTCGACGAGGGCGAGCTTGGCGGCGATGTCGATGGGCTTGGGGGCGGTCATGGGCCGATTCTAGCCCGTCCGGGCGGGGCCCCCTCGGGATCGGGCGCGGGGGGCTTCCAGGGGGCCCTGTCCCGGTCTAAAATGCCCCCATGGAAGTCTTTCTCGGAGCGTTCCTCCTGCTCGCGCTGGCCGTGACCGGCATGTCCGTCGGCGCCATCCTGCAGGGCAAGCGACTGTCGGGCTCCTGCGGTGGCCGTCTGCCCGATGGCACCCTGGTCGGAGACTGCCTATGCGAGAAAGCGAAGCAGGAAGCCTGTGCGGCGGGGGAAGCTCCCCCCGCGGCCGTCTGCGATCTCGGCGGCGCCCAATAGCCAACAGTTAGCCCGGAGCCAACATCTAGGGAGCCGAGGGCGCTTCGAGTTCGGACCAGCCGCTGCTGGGGACCAGGACCAGCTCGCCGTTGCGGCGGAATTGGAGCAGGGCTTCAACACCGGGCAGGGCCTCGATGGCATCCAGGCCTCCTTCGCCCATGACCATCAGGGCGGTGGCCCACGCGTCGGCGACCGCGCAGGTGGGGGCGACGACGGAGGCAGCGGCAAGATCCGATTGGACCGGGCGGCCGGTGCGCGGGTCGATCGTGTGGGAGATCTGACTGCCGTCCGCAAGCTGGCGCCAGTTGCGGTAGTCGCCGCTGGTTGCCAGGGCGCAGTCATCGAGGAGGAGCCGGACAAGGGCCCGGGGCTCGGCGGTCGCAGCCCCGCGACTCGGGTCCTCGACGGCCAGGCGCCAGGGGCCGCCGCCCGGGCGCTGCCCGTGGACGACGACCTCGCCGCCGACCTCGATGAGGAAGTCGTCCCGGCCACGTCGCTCGAGGGCGAGGGCCACCTGGTCGACGGCGTAGCCCTTGGCCACGGCGGACAGGTCGAGGTGCACGCCAGTCTGCGTCTTGGTGAGGGTGAGCGACGCGGCGTCGGACTGGACGCGATCCAGGCCGACCAGGGCCCGGGCCTTGGCCAGGTCCGCTTGGCTCGGGGCTCCCTCGCCGGTGGGGCGCGGGCCAAAGCCCCATAGGTCCACCAGCGGGCCCACGGTTGGGTCGAAGGCGCCATTCGAGCTGTCGAATACCCGTCGCGAGATCGTCAGGGTTTGGAGAACCGAGAGCGCCACCTCCACAGGCTGGGCGCCGGGAGCGGCGTTGAAGCGCGACAGGTCAGAGTCTTCGATGTAGGTGCTCATGGCGGCGTTGATCGCCTCGAGCTCGGTCTCGATGGCCGCCTGGAGGGCGCGCCGGTCCGCCCCGTCCATCGGCCGATCCAGGGTGACCGTCGCCGACCAGGTGGTGCCCATGGTGAGGCCTGAGAAGCGCTCCGCGACCTCCCCGGGGGGGGGAGAGCAGGAGCTAGCCCCGAAGGCCAGTGCCACCAGAATAAGCACCGATCCCCCCAGGAGCCTGGTTGCCAGGCTTCTGGGGGGATCGCAC
>CAYWNK010000169.1:0-14119 GCA_964459495.1 uncultured Planctomycetaceae bacterium | reverse complement strand
GGCGGCGCCGCCGAACGGGCTAAGGTCGAGGGCCGCATCGAGGAAATGGTCAAGCTCGCCACGGGCCGCGATGTTCACGTGATCGTGTACTGCCCAGCCAAGCGCATGCAGCTCAAGGAGGCCCGCATCCACGTGCGCTGGCCCGGCACCGATGGAGTCCTGCCGCTGGCGGAATTCCGCGATCGAGTCCCGCGCCTCGGCGACCTCGAGTCCTCGTACCAGAATTTGTGGAAGTTCTACGTGCTCTCCGATGCGACAGATCCCGAAGTCTTAGCCAAGGTTCAGGACGTGGCCCAGGCCGAGTTCAGCACGGCACAGAACGTCTATTCGCTGCCGGAAAGCCGCTAGTCGCGGCCCAAATGCCCCCTGAGCTCCCCTACCCAAGGCTGTGTTTCGCTCCGAGTCATGGACCCAAATGGGACAGAACCGCAAGCCCCTCCTCGGATCGGCCCAGGGAAAACATGACAAAGCCCTTGGGCGTCGGCGCGGAACAGACCTTGTGGTAATTTCAGCGTGGGCCCAGAGAGTCGGGCCCCCCATTGCTAGGGCTTCCTTTCCAGGCCCTCCCTATCCCCCCTTGCTCGCAAGAAGGGGGATGGATCCCCCTTAGCGCTAGATCTCCCATCATGAATGCGATCGGCAAACTTCTGCGGGCCAGCCTGTTGTGCGCAGCACTGGGCAGCCCCGCCTTCGGTCAACTCCCGACCGGCTTTTCGAACGACCTGGTCTTGGGGGGCTTCCTCGCCCCGGTTTCCCTCGCCTTTCCCGCGACGGATGAGATCTTGGTCTGTGAGCAAGGCGGCAACATTCACCTGGTCGACTTGTCTGGACAGACCCCGGTCTCCAGCCACTTCCTCACGGTGCCCGACGTGCAACTGGAGGCGGAGCGCGGCCTGATCGCGATCGTGCTCGACCCCAGTCACGCCCTCAATGGCTGGTTCTACGTCTACTACTACCACGCTACGACCGCTCGCTTCCGCGTCTCTCGCTTCACGCGCTTCAACGATCACGCCTCTCCTGCCTCCGAGCTGATCGTCTGGCAGGACAACACCGCTACCCAGGAGTGCTGCCATCACGGCGGTGGCCTCGATTTCGGTCCGGACGGCTGCCTCTACCTCACGGTCGGCGAGGAATTCCTGCCCGCCCAAGCCGCCGACCTGACGGAATCCGGCGGCAAGGTCCACCGCTTCTACCCCGACGGGACCATCCCGGCCGACAACCCCTTTGTCGACGGCGCCGGGCCGAACGTGGACACCATCTGGGCCACCGGCCTGCGCAACCCCTTCCGTGCCAAGTGGGACCTGCCCACCGGCCGCTTCTTCATCGGTGAAGTCGGTGGCAACACCCAGGCCACCGCCCGGGAAGATGTCCACCTGGGAGCGGCGGGCGTGAACTACGGCTGGCCCAACTGCGAGGGCTCCTGCTCCAACCCCGCGTTCCCCACGTGCGACTGCGCCACGGCGGACGATCCGATTTTCAGCTACGACCACCTCGAGGGCCAGGCCATCGTCGGCGGCTTCGTGTATCGCGGAACGCAGTTCCCCGCGAGCTACGAAGGCGCCTACTTCTACGGGGACTACCCCAGCCAATGGATCCGCTTCCTAACCTTTGACGCCGCCGGTACCGCGGTGACGGGGAGCATGGAATTTGAGCCGGCCGCCGGTCAAGTCACCTTCCTCGGCGAGGGTCTGGACGGATCGCTGATCTACTGCCACCTGGACGGAGACCTGCGCCGAATCTCCTACGACAGCGGCAACCTCGCCCCTGAGATTCACTCCGCGATCGCCGACGTCACCGAGGGCTCCAGTCCGCTGACCGTCAACTTCACCGGAGTCGCCAGCGACCCCGAGGACGATCTACTAAACGAGGTATGGGACTTCGGGGACGGGAACCAAGCGCCCGGAAACCAGGTCTCCCATACCTACGCTCAAAACGGGGTCTACCAGGCGCGCTGGATCGTGTCCGACGCCGGCCAGACGCGGCTGAGCGACCCGATCGAGATCCGCGTAGGCGTCGCCCCCACGGTCTCCATCGACAGCCCGATCGACATGTCCCTGTTCCGCGCCGGCGATTTGATCTCGTTCAGCGGTTCGGCGACCGACCCCGACGGCACATTGCTGCCCACGGACTTCAAGTGGGAGGTCTTCTTCCTCCACAACGAGCACACCCACCCCGCGTTCGGGCCGATCTTCGACACGCTTGGTTCGTTCTCGATCCCGAGCGCCGGCCACGATTTCAGCGACGACACCGGCTATCGGATCGTGCTCACGGTGACGGACGTGGACGGTCTGGAAACCCAGACTTCGGTCGAGGTCCTGCCCGACAAGGTCGACCTAACGCTGGACACCGTGCCCACCGGGCTCACGGTTCTCTTCGACGGCTTGCCGCGTACGACGCCCTTCATCGCCGACACCCTCATCGGGTTTGAGCACTCGGTGCGGGCGCTCCCGAGCGCCTGCCTGGGGGAAGATGCCTACACCTTCGACAGCTGGTCCGACGGAGCACCGATCGACCACCTGGTCGTGGTGCCCGATGTCGACACGGACATCAGCGCGAAATACATGTCTGCGGGTTCGTGCTTCGTGCCGATCGACGATGGCCTTGCCGCTTGGTTCAAGGCCGACTTTGGGGTCGACCAAACCGGCGGCGTCGTGCAGTCCTGGACCGACGGATCCGTGCAGGGCAACAGCCTCGTCGCCGCTGGGGACCCCACGGTCGTCGAGAACGGCCTGGGCGGCCACGACTACATCGCCTTTGACGGCATCCAGGATGAACTGAGCCGGACTTCAGCGATCCAGGGCCTCCCGGCCGGCAACGCGGATCGCACGATGTTTGCGGTGGTGCGCTACGAGGAGGTCGCTGGCGGTGGCCTCGGCTACGGCACGGCTGCCTGCAACCAAGGCTTCGCCTTCTCGGTCGATGGCGGCGGCAACCCCACCATCAACGGCTGGTGCCCCGGCAACGACTTCAGCGGGACCGCCACTGCCACCGATGCCGGCTGGATGACCCTCTCCGTGGTCTACTCCCAAGGCACCTTTGGCCACTACAAGAACGGCCTCCCCATCGACATTCGGAGCCATGACTTCGGCACACTGGTCGATCGCATTCTGATCGGTGCAAGCCTCGACGGCAGCCAGCACCGCCAAATGGACCTGGCCGAGTTCTTGATCTACGACCGGGCATTGACCGAAGTCGAGCGCCTGGACATCGAGGACTACCTGCAGACGACCTACTTCGGTCAGCCCTGCGGCAGCGGCGACTGCAACGGCAACGGCATCGCCGATGACTGTGAGCTGGGCAACACCCAGAAAGCCGTGCGCTTCTATTACGGGGACTGGATCGATAGCCCGGACTTCAACCTACCCGGGGACTTCACCCTGGAGACTTGGGTCAACCTGCCCGCGCCGATCACCGAGGATGACGCGCTCACCTGCCGGCTCCCCGGCGGACACGAGGTCAGCTTCCCGGGCGGCCGCATGCGCCTGTTCTCTTTCACCGACGTCATCATCGCCAATACCCCGCTGGTGCCCGACACGTGGACCCACGTGGCGCTCACCCGCGAAGGCGACGTGCTTTCTATCTACTTGGACGGCGTGTTGGACGCGACCGGCCAGTGGGACGGACTGTTCCGACCCCAGACCATCGGCCGCGGTCGCAACGGTGCGCGAACGGTCGGACACTTCGACGAGTACCGCCTCTGGGAAGTCGCCCGTAGCGAGACTGAAATCCAGGCCACCATGGGTCTTGCCCTCGGCGGCCCTATCCCTGGCCTGCTCGGCTCTTGGCGCTTCGACAACTTCTTGATCGACCAGACCGTGCTCGATTCTTCGGGCAACAGCCTGCACGCCGTCTTCGGTACAGGTTCGGGCGATGAGAACATCGACCCCTCCCGGGATGAAATGCTCGTGGCTCCCGTCGTGCGCGCGGACGACGCGGACCTGGACGGCATCCTCGACCAGTGCCAGCTCGGCTCCGAGCTCTGCCAAGCGAACGTCACCGCCGCAGGCTGCACCCCCTCCATCGGCTACCTCGGTACACCGAGCTTCTCGGGCCCCGACAACCTCCGGATCACCGGAGTCAACTTGCCGGGCGATGTGACCGGCTATGTGCTGATCGGCTCCGCCCAAGCCGGCCCCATCACCGTGGGTGGGGTGCCCCTGGGCTCCGCCAACGCACGCCGCATCGGCTTCCCCAACTGCATTGAGGCGCCCAAGGCTGCGGCGAGCGGCAACACGGGAGGCACGCGCGGAACCTGCGAGGGAATTCTCGACCTGCAGATTGGCCAAGCGGCTCTCGCAAGCCTGGGCTACATGCCCGGTGACACCATGCTTGTCCAGATCGTCACCGACGATCCAGCACAGGCTGATGGAACCAAGGCCCACACGCTGGCCCTTGAGTTCACTCTGCTCCCCTAAGCCGCAACCAAGATGAGCCGGGAGGGTCAGACAGACCCAATGCGAGCCATTGGGGGACTGCGTTGGATCGATCGCAGGGAAAGGCGTTGGTTCGCCGCCCTGTTGATCACCGCGCTTGTCACCGGCGCGCTCTGGCTGACGCTCGGCTCGCCAGCACTGGGAATCGACGACGCAGACATCGCCCGCGTGTACGGCCGCAACGTGGCAGCCGGTCATGGCCCCGTGTACACGCCCGGCTTCGAGCGGGTCGAGGGCTATTCTTCTCCGGCGTGGATGCTGGCCTGGGCGGCGGCCTACCGACTCCCCGGTCAGCCCGTGGCATGGATGGCTGGGCTTAGCATGCTGCTCTGCAGCGCCTGCGTCGCCGTACTGCTGAACGTCGTCGCTGGCCTCACAAGGGGTCGTGCAGCGTGGATGCTTGCCATCTTCGTCCTAGCGACCGTTCCAGGCTTCTTCGCCTGGAACACGCTCACACTGATGGACCTGTCCCTGTGGAGCGCACTGATTGCGCTGTTTGTGGGGATCCAGGCTCGGCGGCTGCTCGGAGCCAAGCCCGCGGGCATGGGCTGGGATCTTGCCCTGGTTCTCGCACTCCTGGCCTGGGCACGCCCCGAAGGGCTCGCCCTCAGCCCGGCCTTCTGGCTGCTCTCGTTCGCCGCCGCATCCACCTCCGGCGACACCCGTCAGGCACTGCGCTGCCACCTGGCTCCCCTCGCGGCGGTTGTACTGAGCCTCGCGGGCCTGATCGGCGCACGCCTTCTGATCTTCCAGCAGCTGCTCCCGAACACCTACTACGCGAAGGTCTCGGGCGACTGGCTCTACAACCTGAGCCAGGGTCTGGAGTACAGCATCGATTTTCTGCGCTCACCATGGATGGCGGTCTTCGGTCCACTGAGCCTCGCGCTGCTGCTGTTCGCGCTGACGCCCCCGGGACGTCGCCGGAATGGGGAAGGGGGCGCAGCTCTCTTTGCAACTATCTGCGCCGCGATCGCCCTGATCGGCCTGGGGCTTCCGCTTGTCGAAGGCGGCGATCACTTTGGAGCCCATCGACTCCTTCAGCCCTTCCTACTGCCCGCCGCGATCCCCGCCATCTACCTGCTCGAGCAGCTACGGCTTCGGTTGCCGGGCAAGGAACGCGAGGAACTCTGGCCCCCCGCGTTCGTCTCTGGCCTCGTAGTCCTCGCCTCCATGGCGTTCGCCTGGGCTGAGTTCAGCATGACCAGTGACCTCAGGCGCGAGTTTGCGGTCGCCCACCATGGCCGCCAGCTGGGCCGCGCACTCAACGCAGCCACCGACCCTGGACAACGCCCCCGTGTGGGAGTGATCACCGCGGGCGGCATCGCCCTGAACTACGAAGGGCGGGTGGTGGACCTGATGGGCCTAAACTGGACAGACATGGCCCACTCCGAAGGAAGTCGCTACGGCCTGAAGAGCCACGCGGCGTTTCATCGGGACGTGTTCTGGACAGAGGCACCCGACCTTGTGGTGCCTTGCCTGCTCACCGATGCCCCACGACCGGACCAACTTCCGGTGAACGACTTCGGTGCTTCTGTCCTGCGTGGCTTGTTGGACACTCCTCGCTTTCAGGACGAGTACAAACTGTGCGCCCTGCCCTGCCCGGCCGGCTTTGTATTCGCCTATGCCCGGCGCGACTGGTCCATCCCGGCGATGGCGCAACGCTAGAACGACAGGGCGACCCGGGTCAGCAGCCCGCGCTTCACGGCCCTCGTTGCATTCTGGGTGAGAGGAACCGGAAACCCATGAATTCGCGCCCCATCTGCGAATTGCGTGCATTCCCGTGCAGCGCCGTTTCGCGCCCGTAGCACGAAATCTCTCCCGACTGCGAAGATCGTGTTTGCTGATGGATCCATGCATCCGCACTGAGTTGGAGCCCGAAGCCAAGCGCGTCTGGACCTGGAACCCACTCAACCCTCCCGCTATGCAAATCCTGAATCGACGCGTTTCTACCCTCGCCGCGGTCACCTTCGCCACCTCACTGACCTTCGCCGCTCCCGCAAGCGCACAGTTCGACAACATCGTCGACACCGCTGCGATGAACGGCAACTTCACGACGCTGGTCGACGCGCTCCAGGCCACTGGACTCGACGCCCCGCTGTCGGGTCCCGGACGCTTCACCGTCTTCGCTCCCACGGACGCTGCTTTTGCAGCCCTTCCCCCCGGCCTGCTGCAATCCCTGCAAAATCCGGCCAACGTTGAGCTGCTGAGTTCGGTCCTCCTCTACCACGTCATCGGAGACGGGCTGCTCTCGGGCGATGTGCTTGCGGCTGACTTCTTCACTACGCTGAACCCCCAGCGCATCGACATCAGCATCGATTCTTCGGGCGATGTGTTTGTCGACAACGCCAAGATCGAAATCGTCGACATCCTCTGCAACAACGGGGTCATCCACGTTCTGGATGCCGTCCTGGTACCCAACCTTGAGACCGTGGTCGGGACGCTCCCCACTTTGCCGGACGCCTCCACCCTTCTGTCTGTGGCCGGCAACTTCCCGGCTATCGTCGACGTCCTCTCCGGTACGACGCCTCGTACGATCTTTGTGCCCCTCAACTCAGCCTTTGCGGCACTGCCCCCGGATCGCTTGGCCGCCCTGGTAAACAGCCCCGGCGTGCTCAACTCGGTGCTCAAGGCCCACATCGTGCCCGGACGTCTCTACGCAAGCGACGTTCTGGCCGCCGGATCGCTGACGACCCTGCAGGGCAATGCACTGCAGATCACCACCTCCGGAGGCGCAGCCTTCGTGGACGGGCGTCCGATCGTGACCGTGGACATCGAGGCTACGAACGGGGTCATCCACTTCATCGACGGCGTGCTGCTGCCCTAAATCCCTGAATCCGTCAGCTGAATCTCCGCCCCCTCGGGGATCGGCCGGGTGTCCTTCGCGCGCAGCGCCAGGGGCACCCCCTTATTGGTGGGTCTGGCCTGCCCGCGAAGCGCCGGTGAAAACCTGATACGGTGACGACCGCCAAGAAAGCTTGGCCGCGGGCGAGACCGATGCGCCTGCGATACGCAAATCCGCCCGCAACATGCCCGACAACAAGCAAAGACACGAGACAGACGTAGTAATCCTGGGTTCCGGACTTGCGGGCTCTGTCGCAGCTCTCTGTCTGCTTCGACAGGGCCTTCGGGTGATGATCATCGACCAGGGAACCCATCCGCGCTTTGCGCTTGGAGAGTCGACGACGACACCATCCTCCCTTTGGCTCAAGGTGATCGCTGAGCGCTTCAACGTGCCCGAGCTCCACAACATCACCACGGCCGAGGGCATCCGCCGCCACGTCGCTGCCACGTCCGGCGTCAAATCCAACTTTGGCTTCCTCTATCACCAGAAGGGCACGGACGTGATGCATCGGTCCTGGCAGGCCGTCATCCCCCAGGCCGAGTTCTCAGACGCCGACCTCGGTCCGCCCCGGTCGAGCGAGATGCACTACTTCCGCCAGGACATCGACGCGTACCTGTGGTCCACGGCGCTCGGTGCGGGGGCGGTTGGCCGTGCCGGGACCAAGGTGGAGAAGCTGTCCTTCGACGGGCAGGGCGCAACGGTCGACGTCTCGGGCGGTGAGTCGATCCGCTGCGGCTTCGTCATCGATGCCAGCGGGTATCGCTCCGTCGTAGCATCCACGCTCTCGCTGCGGGAAGAGCCTCCCCGGATGCGGACCAGCTCGCGCGCGGTCTTCACCCATATGACCGGCGTGAAGCCCTATGAACAGGTCGACTGCCAGCCCCAGCCGCTGACCCGCTGGAGTCAGGGAACGCTCCACCACTTCTTCGACGGCGGCTGGGTGTGGGTCATCCCCTTTGGCAACTACCCCGGCGCCCAAAGCAAGCTCTGCAGCGTCGGCCTGTGCTACGACAACCGCCGTTTCCCGAGGGACCCCCAGGTTGGGGCCGAGGAGGCCTGGTCGCGTTTCCTCGAGCAGTACCCGGCCGTGCAGCGCCAGTTCGTGGATGCTGTGCCGGTGAGACCGTGGGTCGCGACCGATCGCCTCCAGTACTCCAGCAAGAAGTGCGTCGGCGACCGCTTCTGGATGACCGCCCACGCAGCGGGCGCCGTCGATGCGCTGTATTCGATGGGCAACATCAATATTTTCCAGTCGATCGCAACCGGGGTCAGGCTGGTGCTTGAGGCTTTTGAAAAGGACGCATTCCGCGAGGAGCACTTCCAACCCCTACAGCGTCTCACCGACAATCTACATCGTTTCCAGGATCGCATCGTCTACGGCAGTTATGTCGCCCTGCGCTCCCCGGAACTGCTCGAGCTCTGGTTCTCCCTCTGGGCGTTGACCGACGGCGCACGGGTCCGTGAGGTCCTCAAGCCCCTCGTGAGGTACGCGCGAACCGACAACATGGAGGATCTGAGTTCCTATGACGCGCGCCCCGAAGACGTGTTGACCGGCTTCGGCCAGTCCACCGAGATCGACAGTGCAGAGAACGTGCTAGACCGTCTCGACACCTTCTGTGACATCATGCAGGAGCTAGAAGATGGTCAAAGCACTGTGCCGCAAACCTTGGAACGACTGCGCACCGCGATGGAGTCCGATGATCGCTACGACATGCACATCGACGCCATCAAATTCGCTCTGGGGGAAACCTCTTGGCTCTTCGAGCCTCTCAAACGTCACGGGATCAAGGCCTACAGTGACGCTTTCCTAACCCCTGGTGAAGTCACAAGCCTAGGCGTCGATCCAGCTGAGAAATAGTGTCGCTGGGAGCACGTATTGTGCCCTATCGCGGTATCCGGCGGTTTCCGGCCGGCAGGAGCCTTGATTCCGTCTGGTAATATCAGATCCCGGGGGATGCCATTCGCAGCATCCGCTCGATCCCCGGTGCGGCCTAGGCCGCGAAGTCTCGCAAGCCATGAACCTGGGTCGATGCTCAGAAAGCACCTGAATTACAACCGCCTCCGCACGGAGGTTGCAGCTGAACCGGCGCAAATCCTCGAGTCGCGGGGTCACGTGCTGCTCGAACAGGTACTCGACCCCGACATGGTCAGGCGCGTCAAAGAGGACGTGGATCGGGTCTTCCGCGAGTACCCCCCCGACGGCAGGGCCAGCGCCCTCGAACCACCCCGGGCCCCTATGTTCCGCTACGAGATGTTCAATCGGAGCGCACTGGTCCAGGAGATCATTGGCAACCGCAGAGTGATGGACTCGGTCGAGCCCCTACTCGGCGAGGACTGCCACGTCATCGCGAATACCGCGTGGCGTAACCCGCCGGACCGTGAGTACGCCCCGGACGGCCAGCAGTGGCATGTGGACGGCGGCCCCTACGTCGTGCGCCCCCCCGAAGTGCCCTGGCCGGCCGATATCCCCTACCCGATCTTCGTCGTGACGGCCCAGTTCTACCTTGAGCCCGTCACGCTCGACGATGGCCCCACCGCCGTCCTACCCGGAAGTCATCGCTCCGGGAGGCTTCCGCCCTGCGAACGCACCTGGGACCTCAACCTAGAGTACGAGGGCCGGGGGGCCGAGGTCCATGTGGCCAGCCCGGGCGACGTCACGCTCTTCGTCTCGGACACCTGGCATCGCCGAATGCCACAGAGCGAACACACCACCGGACGCGAGTTCGTCCAGTGCGCATACGCCCGCCGGGAAATCGCGCAGCGCATCCTTCCTACCGATCGATGCTGCGCCGCGAATGAGCAGGCCCGGGAGCGCGCGAAGACCCTGCGCGACCGGCAGCTCATCGGTCTCCACGCCCCCTGCTTCTACGACGGCTAGCCCGCCGTCGACCACGCGGAGTCAGTCCGCGATCGAAAAGGCGATCTCGCCGCCCGCACGCATTGGCACCAGTTGCTCGTCGCCAAAGGGCAGCACGTCGGGCACTCGCTGGGCGCGCCGGGTGATGGTGACCTGGCCAGAGTTGCGCGGCAGGCCGTAGAAGTCCGGGCCGTGGTGGCTGGCGAAGGCCTCCAGGCGCTCGAGCCTGCCGACCGCGTCGAAGGCCTCTGCGTACAGCTCGATCGCGGCGTGGGCGGTGTAGATTCCGGCGCAGCCACACGACGATTCTTTGCTGTGCTGCCCGTGGGGCGCGCTGTCGGTGCCGAGAAAGAAGCGCGGATTCCCGCCGGTCGCCGCTTCGACCAATGCCTGCCTATGGAGCTCGCGCTTGAGCACCGGCAGGCAGTAGTGGTGCGGCCGGATCCCGCCGACGAAGAGGTCGTTTCGGTTGAGCAGCAGGTGATGGGCCGTGATCGTCGCCGCGACCCGGGGTGAGCTTTGCTCCACAAACTTCACAGCCTCGGCCGTGGTGATGTGCTCGAGCACGATGCGCAGCCCCGGAAACTGGGCCACCGCCGGCATGAGCTGGGTTTCGATGAACACCCGCTCCCGGTCGAAGATGTCGATGCTGGGGTCGGTGACCTCCCCGTGCATCAGCAGCGGAAGGTCGTGCTCTTCCATCGCGGCGAGGGTTGCCGCGCAGTTGGCCAGGTCCCTCACGCCCGCATCGGAGTTGGTCGTCGCGCCGGCCGGGTAGTACTTCAAGGCGTGGACGATGCCGCTGGCCTTGGCCTCCGCAATGTCCGTGGGGCTCGTCGCCTCGGTGAGGTAGAGCGTCATCAGCGGCTCGAAGTCCATGCCCGGCGGCCGTGCAGCCAGGATGCGCTCACGATAGGCCGCGGCCAGCGCCACCGTGGTGACCGGCGGCTTCAGGTTGGGCATCACGATCGCCCGCGCGAATTGACGCGCCGCATCGGGCAACACGGCCTCCAGCCCCACCCCATCGCGCAGGTGCATGTGCCAGTCGTCGGGCCGCTGGATCGTGACTTCGTCGGGCTGGGATCGCACTTGCCTCTTCCTGCTCTCGTGTTTCGCGCGTGCCCGTTGCCACAGCCGCCGCTTAGGAACGCTCATCATGGCCATTCCGCCGCGGCTTGCAACCGTCAGGGCCCGCCCTAGACCGCCCTCCGCCTCCCGAGAATGCACTCCAACTGGGGTCGAGAATCTCGAGACCAAGCGGCCGGAATCGACGCGACCGGATCCGTATGGCGGACCCGATTCCGCTCAACAGCTTCCCACGAGGATTGCAGCTAGGATGATCATCCCCGCGATAGGAGGCTCCAGCCTCTTCCTAGCAGCCACAGGAACGCCCGCTCCCCCGCTGCCACCGCAAGCCGGCGACAAGCCTGCCGCGAGGGTGGAAACAGCCAGCTCCCGCCTCGGTTGGCCCGACCGCCTAGGTTCCGGCGCCTTCACCAGCTGCCTCTCCGCCCAGATGCAGCCGGAGCCCTTCCCCGATGGCCTCGCTGTGCGTGGCGACACCCTGGTGCACCTACCGAAGCTGGGCTTCTTTAGTTCCTTCGTCCCTCTCCGGGGGGGCGTCAGCGACATGACTTCGATCCCCGGTGGCGGGCGCATCCCCGGCACGAACGCTCTCGTATCGGCTGGAAGGCACGGCCTGGAATGCTACACATGGGATCCGGGGTCCGGCGATCTACAACGGAGTTCGGTCGACGCACGCAGCATGCTTGGCTCCCAGGTGCGCGCCGGAGACCGGGATGATGACGGCCAAGGAGATCTGCTCGCCGAACTCGTGATCGGGAACGCGGGCGCCGCCGACCTTGAGACCCACTATGGAGTGGCCCCCCTCGCCTCGTTGAGCGGTAGCTCCGACCTGTCTTGGGCCTGGCCCCAGGAACTCGACACCTGGCAGTTCGCCGACGACAGCTCCAACCTGCCCCCCCGAACTTCAGCGCGATCTACAGCGGGATCTACTCCTCGCAGGACATCGACACGGCGGGCTCCACGCCCCCCGGAACCGCCATGACCGCCACGGTCTGGGTCTCGGTGCCCGGCGCCGGGATGACCCCCCAGCCCTTCACGCCGCGGGCCATCGGTCACTGCGACCTGGTCAGCTCGGTCCTCGTCGACGCTGCGAGCGGCCTGCACTCGATCGCGCTGCCGGTCGACTCCCTAGCGCCATTCGATCCGCAGGTCGCCGGCGACCTGATTGCATCGCATCACGTATTTGGGGTCCTCGTCCACCCGACAACGCCCTTACCCGGGTCTCAGTGGCAGATGAGAGCAACTCCCTCGGTGCCGATATCATTGTCGAGATCGGTCCTGTCAGGCGCCTCAAGACGCCCCCCGGCGTCCCGCTCCTAAGTGCTCGGACGTGGGCGCAGGACCCGGCGCGAGCGGCAGCTGAGGCCAAGCCCCCCCAGCCCGCGCGAACGCAATCGGCGGCCCCTCCCCCGAACAGGGTGAGGGGCCGCCGATGCTGGCCGGGCTTGATTCGACCTAGACGCCCAGCGCCGCGAACTCCGCATCCATCGCGTCGTAGGCCGCCTGCTGGGCCGCGTTCAGGCCCGGCAGCAAGTCGTTCAGCTCGAAGGGGTCGTTCTGAAGGTCGTAGAACTCCTCGTTGTTCTGGCCGGTGCGGATCAGCTTGTAGCGCTCGCCCCGCAAAGCGCGGCGGTGGCCCGTATACGGCGGACTGTTGCCGTTGAAACGCTCGCCGTAGGCCAGGTCGCGCACGCTGCCGCGGGGATTGCGGAAGAGCGGCACCAGCGACACCGAGTCCTCAGCCGTCGAGCGAAAGCCCGCGAGATCGACCGCGGTCGCGTAGAGGTCCACCGTCGACACGATGGCCTGCGACTCCCCGGCTTGCACGCCGGCTCCGCGGATGATCAGCGGCACGTTGAGCCCGCCCTCGTACACCGAGCCCTTGGCGTGGCCCGATTCAAAGGGCGTCTCCGACACCTGGCCCGGCGAACCGTTGTCCCCCATGAACATGACGATGGTGCCCGGGTCGCGCGCATCGATGGCCTGCAGCAGCCGCCCAAATTCCGCGTCCATGGCCTCGACCATGGCCTTGGCGAGCTCAGTGTTGCTCGGGTTTTGGGGCAGGTTCATGCAAAAGCTCTGGGCGCAGGTTGAGCCCGGGCACAGGGCCATCGGCGGCTCCTGCCAGGGCGAGTGCGGGGCGTTGTACGACACCACGCAGAGGAACGGCTCGGGCAGGGAGAGCACCTCGGCGATCGCGTCGTCGGTGATCTCGGTCGTGATGTAGGTGCCCACGTTCGAGGTCTGACCGTTGGTCACCTTCGACCAGTTGTAGTAGTTCTGGACCCCCCCACCGATCACGCCGGCGAAGTGACCGAAGCCGGTGTCGTTGGGGTGATTGTTGCCCTGGGAGCCGGCCAGGTGCCACTTGCCCAGGAACGAACTCGCGTAGCCCGGCATCGCTTCGGGCAGCGCGATCTCCGCCAGATCGAGGCCAGGGGTTTGGCCGCCCGCGACATCGCCAATCCCCGTGCGGAAACCGTAACGACCCGTGAACAGCGCTGCCCGTGTGGGTGAGCAGGCAGGATTGGCCCAGGCATTTCGGAAAAGCAGCCCCTCGGCGGCGAGTGCGTCAAAGGTAGGGGTGCAGGGCGGGTTCACCCCCTCTGCGTAGGTCCCGATCAGATCGACGCCCATGTCGTCGGCGATCACGATGACCACGTTCGGCTTGACCTTTCGGGCTGGGATGTCGGGCAGGGTGCCTTGGGGGACGGGGCCCTGGAGGGGCGCCAAGAGTGCTAGCAGAGGGAGCATGGCCATAGGATCAGTCCAACCGGGCACCAAGTCCGAGGTGACTGTGGTTTTCAAATATCTCGTACCGAGCCCTGCAGGATCGTCATGGAGGGCCCGATCGGAGACGCGCGATGGGGCTAGCCACGCCGTACACTGGAAGTCCACGCC
>CAYWNK010000168.1:0-14150 GCA_964459495.1 uncultured Planctomycetaceae bacterium | reverse complement strand
AGCTCGGGGCCAGGGGCAAGTCCTTCGTGGCGTGGCTCCAGGCCAGCTCCGGCTACCGCGTGCACGCCTTCGAAAGCACCCTCGACGAAGCGCGCTGGGTCTCACCGGAGAGCCTGGAGATCACCCAGTCGCGCTTCGTCGTGCTGCTTCGGAACTGAGAGGAAAGGGGCTCCCCTCTTCTCGGCCTCAGTTCCCCTGGACGATCGGTAGGGTCAGCTCGGTGCCCGCCAAATCCACGAGCAACTCGGTGCCAGCATCCGGCCAGAGCGTGAAGTCCCGGTCGCTCGAGAAGATCATGAGACCGATCTGTGCGCCCATGGGCAGTAGCTGATCGTCAGGCTGCAGGTCGAACTCAAGATCGACGAATTCGCCCGGGACCAGCGGCTTGCTGGAGCGGATCGACTCCGAGTTCTGGGGATCGGCCCAGCCGCGGGTGATCAGGTTTTCATTGATGTGGCCGCCTTCGGTCCAGGGCAGGGATACCACCCAGACCGAGAGGTTCGCCGCCTCCGCGCTCGCCGCGACGCGGATCTTCAGCGAGCCGGTGCCCGAGATGTGGGCGGGCTTGGTCAACGGCTCGGTGGCATAGAGCAGCCGGTTCATCGAACGGTCCAGGGCTGCGAGCTTGGCGCCGGTGATCGCCACATCGTCGACCAGCTTTTCGATGCCCTCCGGGCTCTTGCCGGTGCCTTGGACCTCCAGCGGCCCGATCCCGTTGCCGCCTGCCTGGGGCACGAAGGTCAGCGGGACGGCTCCAGGGTGCGGGTAGTCGGGATAGGGCGTCGGATCGCTGCGCCTGTCGCCCGTTCGCACGATGAAGGACTTGGGGTCTTGCTCGACCCCGTTGTCCACGTCGTAGAGGTAGCGCGTGAACCAGCGGTTCATCATCACCAGCGGCGGCTCACCCCCGTGGCCCCCCTGGTGGAAGTAGGCCTGCACCGGAAGGCCCTTCGCCTTGAGCGCCGCATGGATGCGCACGCTGTGCTCGGGCATCACGTTCCAATCGTTGAACGCGTGGGCCATCAGCACGGCCGCTTGAACCTTGTCGAGCTGATTCAGGTAGTCGCGGCCCGCCCAAAAGTCGTTGTAGTCCCCCGTCAGACGGTCCATGTTCTCCATCATCAGGGTGTCGCGAATGGCCTCGTTGCAGCCCGCGCGGCCTTCCGGATCGCCGGAATGGATGAAGTCATAGAGGACGTCGATGTCCTCGCCCATGTAGCCGCCGGGGTGGCGCACCAGGCCGTTCGAGCGGTAGTAGTGGTAGTACGAGGTGTTGGGCGCGATGGGGATGATCGCCATCAAGCCCTCTACGCCCGTCGTAGCGGCTGCGAGGGGCAGCGTGCCGTTGTAGCTCGTCCCGGTCATCCCCACCTTGCCCGTGCACCAGCTGGCGAAGACCTCCTCGTCGCCGTCGATCGAAGTAAAGCCCTTCGCCCGGCCGCAGAGCCAGTCGATCACGGCCTTGGGCGCCAGCGACTCGTTCTGGCCGCCCACCGTGGGGCAGCCTTCCGAGAGCCCCGTGCCCGGCGACGAGGAATGCACCACCGCGAAGCCGCGCGGCACCCACTTGCGCACCTGGCCCTCGGATAGGACCGGGCGCTTGCTTTGCTGGGGAATCTCGGGGGGGTGGACGCGCACGGGCGGCGTCTCGCCGATCTCGTGCTCGGGGTTCCAGAATGAACTGGGCCCGTCCCCGTCGTTGGCCACGCCGCAGTAGTAGGGACTGGTCTCGTAGATCACCGGCACCTTGAGGCCGTCCTCGGTCTGCGCCTGGCGCGTGACGTCCACGTGCATGCGGTCGCGCTTGCCGTCACCGTCGGAGTCGAACTCGGTCTCGACGAAGAGATCGTGCCGGATCCAGGAGTCCTTGTCCTTGAATGCATCGACGACCTGGGCCTGGCCGTCCTCGAAGATGGGGCCGACGGTGGCCGTCTCCTGGGGAGCGGCGAGGGCGGGGATCGCCAGGGCGGCGGCGAGGGCCACCGGCAGGGTGCTGCGCTGGTTCATCCCCCCATGTTAGCCGCGGCCCGGGGACACCGTCAGGCCGGGCCCCTACTCGCCGGCGATCGTATGCAAGAGCGCCGTGAAGGCTGCCTCGTCCACCGCCCTGGGGTTGAACTGGGCCGTCCACTGGCGGGAGGCTTCGGCGGCCAGGAGCGCGATGCGCCCGTCGTCGCCGCGGAGCTCGGGCAGGGTCTCGGGCATGCCGGACTCCCGCATGCGCCAGCGGATGCAACCCGCCAGGTTCCCTCCCCCATCCTCAGGCCAGTGCTCTTCCGGCTCAAACACGGCGCCACCGACCAGGGCGTTGTAGATGGACCGAACCTCAGGGTCTTCGGCGTTCCACTCGATCACCGCCGGCAGGGCGCTGGCCACCGCCTGTCCGTGGGGCAGGCCGAGGTGCGCCGTCAGCGGATTCGCCAGGGAGTGCGCTGCCCCGAGCATGGAATGCTCGATGGCGAGGCCCGCGTAGGCGGAGGCGCGCAGCATGCGAGCCCGCCCGTCCAGGTCCCCGGGCTCCTTGCGCACTCGCCCAAAGGCCTGAAAGGCGAGGCCAAAGCCCCATGCCGAGTAGTAGCTCGACCGCTCGTTGCGCACCTTGCACACCGCGCTCTCAATCGCGTGCCCCATGGTGTCCAAGCCCGTACAGGCCGTCACGAACGGCGGCATCGTGAGTGAGAGCTCGGGATCGAGCAGCGCCACCTTTGGCGCCGCGCTCGGGTCCCCGCAGGCCATTTTCTGATGGGTCACCGGGTCGCCGATCAGCGCGAACGACTGCACCTCGGACCCGGTCCCAGCCGTTGTCGGTACCGCCACCACGGGAGCCAAGGGACGAGTCGCTTTGTTCTTGCCCCAGTAGTCCTGCATGCGTCCGCCGCAGGTCACCAGGAAGTCGACGGCCTTCGCCACGTCGATGGCGCTGCCGCCGCCCACCCCAACGTAGACCTCCGGCTGCCAGGGCAATGCCTCGGCCAAGGCGCGGGCCACATCCTCCGTGGTTGGGTTCTCTTCCACGTGGGCGAAAAGGCGCGGGACGACGCCCGCCCTCGCGATCCACTCCATCGCCTTGCCCGCATGGCCGGCCGCCACCACGCCAGGGTCGGAGACCACCAGGGCCCGCGTTGCGCCCAGCTCGCGGCACACCTCGCCAAGCTGCTGAATGCAGCCCGGCCCCTCGATGACGCGCGTCTTCTCGTCGTCAGCGAAGGGCCGAAAGGGCCTTGTAGGCGAGACTCGAATCACCAGCCCGACGCGCGCTGCAGCGCGCGGCGCGTGTAGAGGAACTCGAACAGGTTGCCCTCGTGGGGCTGGTCCCATTCCACGCGGCTGGTGGGCAGCGGTCCCAGATTCAGGCGGTGGATGTCGGGCGAGCTCTGCAGGCCGGCCAGGAACTCCTCGTCCCGCGTGATGGCGCTCACGACGAGGCTCTGGCCGATGCGCTCGAGCATCTCCGCCTGGGGCACTTCGACGACGCTGACAAAGGGGAACATGTACTCGGTGTTGGCCAACGCGTGATCCTGGTTGTCGCAGTGCACGACCGTGGGCAGCAGATAGGTCGCGCCCCCGTGTTCGGCGATGCGCTCGGTGCCGCGCAGTTCCTGGGTGACATCCCGTGCGCCGCCGCCAGAGATCCCGGAGGCCACCGCGGCGTCCATGGCTTCGGCGAACGCGGGGTTGGCGAAGGATGCTAGGTGGGCATCGGGATCCGTGTGATCCTTGGGCCCGATCGACGCCAGTCGCTTGGCCAGCCCCTCGGCCAGCTCCTTGCCGTGGCTCGGAGTGTAGATCGCCGACGCGTTGATGCACGAGCGGCCGCCATTGGCCGCCACCGAGTCCACCAGCACGTCGAGGTACTGCTCCCAGTCGGAGGCCACGTCGGCCCCGAGCAGCACCTTGCTGCGGCCGGGACCGTGAACCTCGACGCGCGGGTCGCCCGCGTATTTATCGGCCACGCGCGCGTCCCCGAAGAGCAGGCTGCGGCCGCAGCTGTCGAGCAGCACCCCCGAGCCCTCGTGGTCGGTGGGATACAGGCTAAACGCCTCTTTCGGGATCCCCGCCGCGATCAGCGCGCGGGCGATGCGCATCGGCGTCCAGGGCTCCTCGCGGCCCGGCTTCAGGACCACCGGGGTCTTCAGCGCCAGCGCCGGGATCCAGAGCGAGTGCACGCCGGGCGAGTTGCTCGGCAGCACCGCCCCCAGGGCCTTCGTCTGGGGCGTATACCAGACGGGCACGCCGCCGTGGTCGCCGGTGCCGTCGTCGATCACCGACGGGTCCATGCCGCGCATCAAACCGCGCAGGATGGTGGGCATCTCGCGCATCACCAGCGCGTTCTTCTGCATGTTCGCCCGGCACAGGGCGTGGGTCAGGCCGCTGGTGGCGGACAGGCACTCCACGTACTCCTCCGGCGATTGGGTGGTCTCGCCCCCCACCGGCAGCGTCTCATTCAGGAAGATGTCGGTCGCCGCCTGGCAGCGCTCGATGAGCTGAGCCGCCGGGATCGCACGCAGGATCGCCGCGTTCTTCGCGGCCTTGCGCAGGTCCTTGCGGACAATCCCCGCATTCACCTGGGACACCGAAGCGACCACCTCGCCAGTGCGGTGGTTGCGAAGCTCGTTGCGGTCGAGGGACTCGTACTCCTTGCCCGCGCGCAGCGCCGGGAAATGGGGAAGGCTCAATAGACTCCCTCCACGATCTTCTCCTCGTTGGCGCCGTAGGGCTTGACCTCGGCGACCCCGTCCCAGGGGTAGGCTTCGCAGGGCTCGCAGCGCAGGGCCGCGTCGCGCTCGAGGAAGCGCGGCAGGAAGAACTCCTTGGTCAACGTCGTCAGCTCGACGCGGCCCCACTCCCCGTGGGGTACCAGGCCGCGGCTGTCCTCGGGATCGGTCACGCGCAGCACCGCCCGGGGCTGGGGCGCGTAGTAGGTGACCGAATAGCCGTTGTCCGCGAAGTCGGGCTTGTGGTGGGCCAGGCCCATCAACGTGTTGCCGTAGGTGGGCACGAAGGTGGCCTCATCCTCGAGCACCTCCTCGCAGATGAAGCGCACCGTCTGGGGCGACATTTCGGTGCCCCCGCAGAACACGCCCTTGATGCCGGCCTCGGGGATCGAGATCTCGTCGCCGATCGCCTCGAGAATCCGCGGCGTCGTGAACAGAGCGTCCACCTTGCGGCCCTTCAGGATCGTGAGCGCCTGATCGACGACGTGCTCCATGTAGGCCTTTGCCTGGTCGCCCTGGCCGCTCTTGATCAGCTTCTTGACCCAGCGCGGATCCAGGTCGACGAAGTAGCAGGAGCTGCCCCGGTGGTTGGCCAGGTGCTCGATTGCAAGGCGCAGGCGGCGCGGGCCCGTCGGTCCGACCATCAGCCAGTAGCCGCCCCGCGGAAAGGCCTCCTCGGTGAGAGTCTCTGAAAACTCCTCGTAGTCGTGCTTGTAGTCGTCCCAGCCGATGCGCTGCTTGGGCATGCCCGTCGAACCGCCCGTCTCGAAGATCGTGAAGGGCCGCCCCTCAAAGGCCTTGGGGATCCACAGCTCGTGGGGATCTGTGCGCAGCGACTCGCCGTCAAAGTTATCGAAACGCTGGATCAGATCTTCGAAGGTCTGGATCTCAGCACGGGGGTCCCAGCCCGCGCTCTCCGCGAACTGCAGCCATTTGGGCGTGCCCGTCTCGGGCGAGAAATGGTGCGCGATGATCTCGCGCACATGCGCGTCCAGGGCTTCTTTGGCCGAAGCGAGGGCGGAGGGATCGGGGCTCATCGGGTGCCGACCTGAAACAGGTCCACGTGTTCATCGGAGGGAGGGGTTGTCAGCAAACTGACCAGGATCAGGGCGGCGCTCGAAGCCGCAAAGATCACGGCGACCGGCATCATCCCGGCCACCAGGTAGTCGCCTTCCATCGTTTCGCCAGCCAGCGTCGGACGGATGAGCCCGTCGTAGAAGAACCACCCCCAGCTGCCCGCCGCCGCCAAAACGCAGGCGTAGGCGCCCGCCTTGGTGACGCGCCGCCAGTAGATCGAGGCGAAGACCAGGGGGGTTAGGCTCGCGAAGCCGCTGAAGCACCAGACCGCCAGGTCGAAGATCTTGGGGGGCGGAAACAGCGACAGTACGTAGGTCAGCCCGACGATCGTCACGATGAAGGCGCGCCCGATCATGACCTGGGCCTTGTCGCTAAAGCGATCCTTGCCCGCCACCTGCAGCACGATGTCATGGGTGAACATCGTCCCCAGGCAAACGAACTGACTGTCGAGGCTCGACATGATCGCCGCCAGAATGCCGGCCGTCAGCAGCCCCGTCAGATAGGGGTTGTGCAGCAGCTCGTCGACGACCTTGGGCAGCAGGGCATTGGGGTTGCCGCCGGGGGGCATGATGCCTGCGCCCGCTGCCCAGATTCCGATCAGGATGCAGGGCACCCAGACGATTCCGATAAACAGCGGGTGGGCGATCGTCGTCAGCTTGAAGTTCGAGGCCTTCTTGGCGGTCAGCCAGTGCTGGAACAGGTGAGGAAACATCCCCACCGACAGCGGCACGAACATGTAGGTGAGGAACTGCACCTTGCCGATCCTCGCCCGGGTCATGTGGTCGGGGCTGTTGTCGATGACCGCCTGCGTCGCCGCCTCCAGGCCGCCGAGGCGCCCCGAGATCAGGTAAAAGGCCACCAGCCCGGTGCCCATGAAGACCACCGTTTGGAAGGCGTTGGCCCAGGCCGCCGAGCGCAGGCCGCCGGCAAAGATGTAAAAGAGCACCACGCAGGAGATCACGAGACCCGTCAGCCAGGACGGAATCGACCCCACGAAGAGCATGCGGTCACCCGGACCGGGCATGCCGGCGAATTGCTCGGGGAACATGCCTACGGTCACGCCGCGCACCACCGCGCCGGCGCCCAGAATCCCGATCAGCAGGTAGGGAATCACCAGCGCGATCAGAATCGGAAACAGCAGGTAGCCGATGCCGGTGGACTGAAAGCGCGCCCGGAAGAACTGCACCTGGGTCATGTAGCCGTGGCGCTTGCCGATCGCCCACAGCTTGATGCCGACCAGGAAGAACACCGCCGAGTGCAGGATTCCCGACGAAGAGGCCATGAGGCCGTACACCCCGTTGCCCAGCTCCCAGGCCTTGCCGGTGGAGCCGACCAGGGCGAACGCGGTCATAGTGGTGCCAAACACGCTCATCAGGAGCAGCACCGGTCCGATCGAGCGCTCGGCCACGAAGAAGTCCGAGCTGGTCCCCCGGAACAGGCGGCTGGAGAGCACCCCCAGGCCGATCAGCAGCGCGAGATAGATCCCCACCACAATCAGCGGCGTGCGGGTCGCCGCCTCCGCGGCGGGCAGCAGAGCAAAGCTCATCGTGGATCCTCCGAGGCGAAGGGTTCAGACTCGGTGGGTTTGGAGCCCCCGTCCGCCCACTCTTCGACCCCGTGGGGCCAGTCGAGCTTCGTCACGAGTATCCAAGCCATCGCCGCCGCGAAGGAGATGCCGGCCTGGTAGGCCAGCCCCACCGGGAGGAAACCAAAAATCGTCGCCGTAGAGTCCCAGAGCCAAAAGTCGTAGTGCAGGATCGCGATGATCCCGACCAGAGCCCAGGCCAGCTTGCCGCCGGTGGTCATGTGTGTTGTCGCCTGGGCCTAGCGGCCTGATTCGTCGGACTCTTCGGTTTCCTCTGCCGCGTCGACCGTGTTGGCGATCGCATAGAGGTGGGTGTGGGTCGCGATGTACATCACCCCGTTGGCTGCCACCGCGGAGGCGTAGACCGGAGAGATCATGTCGACCTCCACCACTTCCTCCTTGGGCTTGGCGTCTTTGCGCGCGGGCAGCACGGTCAAGAAGCCGTCCTCGTTGCCCAGCCAAACGCGGCCGTCAGCCACCAGGGGAGAGGACCAGATGTGGCCCTTGGTGTCGTAGACCCAGTACTCCTCGCCGGTGATCGCGTCCAGGCAGTACATGTAGCCCGAGAAGTCCGCCGCGAAGACGAGGCCGTCGTAGATGGCCAGGGTCGACAGGCTGCGGTTGATCTTGCGGTACGACCACTTCTCCTTGCCCTCCGCGTCCACGCACACCAGGTTTCCGACGCCGGGCCCATGCTCGGGATCCTGGCCGATCGCCGTGTAGACGTGACCGTCCCAAACGATGGGCGTGGCCAGAACTTCCGAGGGGCCGTAGCGATCGGTGTAGGTGATCGGCTCGCCGTCCTTCTCGCGGTACTCGGCCGGGTTGCAGTCGAAGCGCCAGGCCTCCTGCAGGATGCCGTAGCCGTCCTCGTCCTTGACCGGGTCGGGGGTGAAGGCGTAGAGCCGTCCGTCGGGACCGCCGAAGATGCAGAGCTCGGTGTCGTTCGTGCGCAGGTACGCCGGGGACGACCAGTTCGAGTGGAAGATGCGGCTCGAGCAGCCCGAGGCCTCTTCCCCCAGCAGCTCGCCCGTCATCTTGTCGAGCATCACCAGGCTCGGCGCGTTGGGCGCCGGCGTCTCCACGTGGCCGTAGTCGACCCCGTTGGAGGTGGTCACCCATAGGTTGTCGCCCGCCACCAGCACGGAGCTGGTGGTGATGTTGTGCGGGAACACCCCGAGCTCGTCGATCATGTTGTAGACCCACAGGATGTCGGCGTCGCCCTTGGCGACCTCCATGGGCTCGGTCGCCGGCCAGGCCATGTACATGCCTTCGTCCTGGTAGCCCTGGTTGCCGTCGGCCATGCCGTTTGCGTCCAGGCACATCACCTCGCAGCGATTGGTGACCAGGTAGACACGGTCGCCCTCCACCGTCGGGGAGGAACAGATGCCCAGGTATTCCCAGTCCGACACCTTGCCGGTGCCCAGCTTGGGCACGTTCAGCTGCCACTGGTAGTCGCCGCTTTCCTCGTCAAAGCAGTAGACGGTGCAGCGGTCGCCCTTGAAGCGCGGATCCCGGGGCACGTCGTTGTTGGTGCCGACGAAGACCTTGCCGCCCGCGATCGTCGGGTTGCCGTAGCTCTGGGAGCCCAACTTTGCGATCCACTTGATGTTCTTGGTGGTCGCCATGTCGATCTCGTCGGTCACGCCGATGAAATCTCCGGCCACGAAGGTCCTCGGCAAACCGCTCACCGGCGACACCATGTTGCGGGTCTCGTTGCCGCCCCACATGGGCCAGTCCTGGGCGAGGGCCTCGGTGGGCGCAACAGCGAAGGCGACGAGCGCCAGAGCGATGGATCGGGAGCTATTCATTGGGGGTCACGCTGAGGTTGTCGAGGTAGACGCTGAAGCGGCTTTGGAGAGTGAATCCGTAGAGACCCCACGCGCCGCTCTCGTGGCCGTGGGGATCACTGACTTCCAGGGTCCATTCTTCGGGCTCCGCTTCGCCGCGCAGCCAGACCTTTGCCTGGATGAGACCCGTGCCGTCGTCTTGAATCGTGACGCGGGTCTTGAGGGTGTGCCATTGGCCGGCCTTCCATTTGAAGGCGACGGGTACCTTGAGGTGCTCGTCGTTCGAGCTGACCTCCAGGGTCTGATCGTTGCCCTTGAGGCGGATGAGGTAGCGCTGATGGACCACCCCCACCGTGGAAAGCGTGCGGCGATTGCCGTCCGACATGACGTCCACCTGCATGGTGTAGTTCGCATCATCCGGATGGCCGCAGAGGCTCATCGTGCGCTGGAACAGGGGATTGGACATGTTGCGCGTCAGCAAACGCTCCCCGTCCAGGTCCACGATCTTCCACTTCGGCCGGCCCCCGAACCAGTGGCCGGGGGGGAAGGCAAAGGTGCCCCCGCCCTGGTCGAGCTCGACGTCATTGAAGTCGAGCGAGTGCGGCAGGCTGGGTACGACCCGCACGCGGGCGCTGCCCGTCAGGCCCTCGTACTCGACCCCGATGCTGCCCGCCCCGGTTTGGGAACTCATCGTGTTCCAGGCCCAGTTCGTCCCCAGGAATGGCGGGGCCGTCATCTTGGTCTTGGCGACCGGCATGGTTTCGACCACGCGCCCCGCGGAATCGAGCGCGCGCACCTCGAGGGGCACCTGCTCGGAGGTGTTCATCGTGTAGTCAGCGGGAACCACCTGCAGGCGCACAGCCTTCCCGGGCTCCGGATCCGCCGGGACCTTCCACTCAGGGGCCCCCTCGCCTCGCTGGCCGAAGCAGTAGAGCTTGCCCGTCGAATGCACCAGGAGGCGCCCACCGCTCAGCGCCGGGGCCCCTAGGCAGCTGCCGTCGAGCTGGACCCGGGACAGGATCTTGCCGGACTCCTCGCCCGGCTCGACCACGGTGAGCGACCCGTCCGACAGGGGAATGTAGAGCTTGCCGTCGGCGTAGAGCGGGGAAGCGTGCAGCTGGTCCGCGCCCAGCTTCAGGTGCCACTGGATCTTGCCCGTGTCCGCATCCACGCAGTGGAGTTCCCCCGTCAGGGTGGTGACGAACACGCGCCCGTCGACCAGCACAGGCGAGCTGGTGAAGGCCACCAGATCCTGGCGCCAAAGCTCCGCCGACTGCGGCAGGACCCCGTCTTCGCCTGGCCCCGCGGTGAGGTCCAGGCAGGCCATGCGCCCGATCACCGAGCTGTCGCGGTTTTCCTTGCCGTGCAGGATGATCAGCTTGTCCCCGTGCAGGAGTGCACTCGAGTTCACGCCGCCCACGCAGAAGGGATAGCGCCAGACCGCGTCACCCGTGAAGGCGTCCACGCAGGCAATGTGCCCGCCGCCGAGTCCGGCGTAGAGCAGCGTGCGGCCATCGCGTTCCTCGATCACCGGCATCGAGAACGAGCTGTCCTTGGGCGGCCCGCCGGGGGTGCTCGACCACAGCACGCGGCCATCGACCTTGTCGAAGGCGAAGAAGCGATCGCGCGCCGGCCCCAGGGGCCCCCAGCTCGCGAAGATGAAGTGGATGATCACCTGGTCGCCCAGGATCAGCGGTGCGCCCGTCCGTCCGTTCGGGAAGGTGAGCCGGCCGAGGTCCTCCATCATGGAGCGCCGCCAAAGCAGCTCGCCGTCCCGGGTGAAAGCGTGGACGAAGCCCGCTGCGGTGAGCGCGTAGACGTGACCGGTTTCAGGGTCGACGGTCGGGCTGCCGATCGCGTAGCGGGTGTAGACGATGTCCGACAGGAAGTCCGCGTAGCGGTGCTCCCAAAGGAGCTCGCCAGAGTCCTGATCCAGGCAGAACAGAACCTCCTGCAGATCCGGCCCCTTGCCCGTGTATCCGACGCCGAAGACTCGGCCATTCGACACGACCGGAGTGCCCCGGCCCGCCAGGTCGTAGGTCCAGAGCAGGCTCTCATCCTCGAGGGACAGCTCGGCCAAGAGTCCGGTCTCGGGGGAGGTGCCGTTTTGGTTGGGGCCGCGCCAGTTGAGCCAGCCGCGCTGGCCCCCTGGGGTCTCGGCGGGCACCTCCGCGACCACCTCAGCCTGGGAGCTGGGCTGGCTGGGGGCGGCCTCGCAATCGGCAACGGTCGCCAGTGCGAGTAGGACGGGCGTGAGGAGGCGATGGATTCGCGTCATGGGGCGCTTGGAGGCTGGGGAGGACCCGCGGGTGCCGCGGGGCGGAACATGATAGGGGCCCTGGGCGGTGGGACCGAGACCCAGGCCGCTTCGTTTGCCTGGATGTTGCAGTCAGCCGGCTCGGAGCACGCCGCAGGCCTGGATTCCAGGCCGTGGCAGCCTCCACGCTCGGCGCGGCCAGAAATCCCTAGCCAAGACTCCCGATCGCCGCGATGAGCGCCTCGACAGCCCGGTCCACATCATCCACGGTCGTGCCCTTGCCCAGACTGAAGCGCACGCTGCTGGCCACACGGGCCGCGTCGTAACCGTGCTCCCGGAGCACGTGGCTCGGCTGTCGCAGCGCGCTCGTGCAGGCTGCGCTCGACGAAGCCTGCACCTCGATCAAGCGCTCCAACAGCGAATCCGCATCCACGCCGGCAAAGGCCAGATTGGCGTGGCCGGCCAAGCGGCAACCCGCGTCACCGTTTACGCTGACGCCATCCAAGGCCCCCATCAGGCCCGCCTCGAAGCGGTCCCGCAGACCCGCGATGCGGGCCTCGTCCGCCGGGCCTTCGCGGGCCCGCAGCGCGCAGGCCAAGCCCAGCCCCGCGATCGCCGGTAGGTTCGGCGTCCCGGCCCGCCGGCCCGCCTCATGACCGCCCCCGAGCAGTTGCGCCTCGACGCGCACCCGCGGGCGCTTGCGGCGCAGGTACAGCGCCCCCACCCCCATCGGTCCGTAGAGCTTGTGACCCGAGAGAGAGAGCAAATCGATGCTGGCTCGATCGACGTCGATCGGCTGCTTGCCCACCAGCTGGGTGGCGTCGGTATGAAACAGGGCCCCGTGCTCGCGGCACAGCTCCCCGATGCGCTCCAAGGGATGCAGCAGCCCCGTCTCGTTGTTCGCCGCCATCAGCGAGACCAGCAGCGCGCCCCGTGCGAGCTCGCTGGCGAGCTCGTCCAAGTCGATATGCCCGCGCGCATCGACCCCCAGGCGAATCACCTCGCAGCCACTCGCCTCGAGCGCATCCAGCGGCTCAAGCACGGCGTGGTGCTCGGTGCGCGCGGTCAGAATGCGGCGCGGACGCTGCGCGTGGGCCGGCGCCTGGACCACGCCGCGCAGCGCCAGATTGTTGGCCTCGGTGGCTCCGCTGGTCAGGACGATCTCCCGCGGGTCAGCGCCCAGGAGCAAGGCCACCTGCCCGCGCGCCTCCTCGACAGCTGCCGCCGCCTCCCGGCCGCGCTGGTGCTGGCGGCTGGCCGGGTTGCCGAAGCTCCCACCCATCAGGGGCACGATGTGCTCGAGGACCCGCGCGTCCATCGGGGTCGTGGCCGCATGGTCCAGGTAGATCGGCGTGCTGCTCATGATCCCCAAACCTCCCGGGCCCGCCCGAGTCCCGAAGCGCAGTAGATGCGCGGATAGAGCTCCTCGTCATACCAGAGCTGGGCGAAGTACAGCCCGATCGGCCGGGCGGGAAAGCGCAGCCCGCCCCCGGTCGCGACGCTGAGCCACTCCGCTGCGCGCAGGCCCGCCGCCCGCAACGCCGGCCCGCCCAGGCGCGCTTCGTACGCGTCCGCCAAAGCCTCGAGGGCCAGTCCGGTCTCCTCGATGCTGGGCTCGATCCCCACGTCCCCGCCGAAACCGCCGCTGGGGTGCTGGGCCCCGAGCAGCCAGCCGAGACCCCGGCGCAGGGCCAGATTCCAAAGTGCTGCGTCACGGCCAGAAGCTGGACGCACGCCCGCCGCACGCAGCACCCGGCTCGTGCCGTAGACCGGGTTGTGCTTGGCCGGATGATCCTGGTTGCCAAACCACAGGGGCAGCCACGCGCCGTTTTCCTCCTGGCTGCTGCTCAGAAAGCGCACGGCGGCGGACCGCATGGCTTCGAGGTCCGTGCCGATGCGTCCACGCCAGGCCTCCGTGGCCCGTAGCGCGTGGGCAGTCAGGTCCGCGCAGCTCTGATCGAAGGGCAGTCGCCCCCAGCCGCGGCAAAAGGTCGGGATGCCACCGTCACGGTTTTGAAGATCCCGCAGCCACACCAGCCCGCGCTCCGCCGCGGCACGAACGCGCTCTTCGCCGCAGTCCCCGCCCGGACCATCCGACTGAAGCTCGGCCAGCGCGAGGACGGCGCCCGAGGTGTCGTCCGCATCGGGAACCCCACCCGGCAGGTCCGTCCAGGCCCAGCCGCCAGCCGCCGCGCCCGTGTAAGGGTGGCGACCGGCCTGCTGTTGATCGAGCAGCCATGCCAGGATCTGCTCCCTGCGTTCGGGCGCCAAGCTGCCCGCCCCAAGCGCACCGACCGAGAGCGTCGTCCCCCAGGTGGCGAGATCGGTGTCGATCGGCCACGAACCGTCGCCTCGCATCGAAGCGATGAGGAAATCGCAGCAGCGCTCGACAACTGGATGCCGAGCTTCACCCGCCGTGCAAAGGGCCAGCGACACAAAGCTCGTCAGCGGCGTCGCCTCAAGGAAGCCCCCGCCCCTGGGCTGGATCTGTTCAAGGCGTCGCAGCGTCGCCCTGCGGCTGGCCAATCGAGCCACGCGCGCGAGGGGGTTGCGGCTGGGGCGCTGATGCTCGATCGCCTGCCCGATCGCGATCAGCGCCGGCAGCGCGTAACTGACGACGGGCAGGCCAGCGAATCGAAACAGCCCCTGGGGCAGCGCCGCCAGCTCGAAGGGCAAACGGGGCACATGGGCCCAGGCCGAGTCCCCTTCCCCCAGCCGGCCCCCCG
>CAYWNK010000167.1:0-14190 GCA_964459495.1 uncultured Planctomycetaceae bacterium | reverse complement strand
CTACCCTCCCCAACCCAACCCGATCGACATGTTCCTGAAGCTTATCCGTTCCAAGAAGGGCGCCGCTCTCCTCGAATACTCCCTCCTGGCCGCTGGCGTCTCGCTGGTCGCCGCTGCCGGCGTGGCCGTCTTTGGCCACAAGACAACGGATATGATCAGCTCCGTTGCGGCGATCATGCCTGGCGCCCACGGCGACGACAACGGTCCGATCGCCAGCGGCAAGATCATCGAGACCACCGGTGCGGACACCGGCCAGATCGGCGTCGACATCGACACCATCGTCGGCAACTCCGACACTTCCCGTCTGGGTAACAACCTGGGCTTCAACAACCTCGAGACGCTCATCCTCGAGCAGTAGGTTGGGTCGGGCCACTTCGGCCTGCGGAACGCCCCAGTCGCTCGGTTTTTGTGCCGGGTGCCTGGGGCGCTTGTCTCCCACATCCCTATGTTCTGGCTGGCGCTGGCCGCGCTCCTCTGCGCGACGGCTTTCGACCTAGCGAGTCGAGAGATCCCTGACACGATTTCGATCGTCCTGATCCTGGCTGCAATCGCGGCCAAGTTCGCGGGCTTGCACCCCCTGGGCTGGTCGCAGATCGGTCTGGGTGCGGGGGGCGCGTTTGTGGTCACCACCGCCTTGTTCGCCGCAGGCGGCTTAGGCGGGGGAGATGTCAAACTGCTCACCGCCCTGGGCGCGGTGCTCGGTGCAGGGGCCATGCTGCCCTTTGCCATCCTCACCGGCTTGTTCGGCGGGATCGCCGCCTGGATTGCCAGGCGGCGGGGCGAGACTGAAATCGCCTATGCGCCGGTTATGTTGGTCGGTCTGTTAGGCCTACTCCCCATCCACTGGTTCGGACAATGATTCAATCGCGGACAGCACTCCAAGTCCACCGTTCGGTACCCGCCCAGCGGCGTGGCGGCGTGATGGTGGAATTCGCCCTCGTCTCGCTGGTTCTGTACCTGCTCCTCGCTGCGATCATCAGCTTTGGGCGCTGGATGGCGACGGTTCAATCCGCACAGGAGGCCGCGCGCATCGCGGCCCGCGAGATAGCCCTCTACCCCTTGCCTGCCGACTACACGTTCGCGCAGGCCCTTACGGATCCAGGCTTCCGTCAGGCCGTGTACAACCCCGACTTCCTCGTCGTGGATCTGGCGCAGTTTCCTCCCGGTGGAGCCCTAGAAGGACACTTCGCGGGGATGCCGGTGGTGAACCGGGCCCTGCGGCCGCTGATGATCACGTCCAACGTGGACGTCAACGGGACTGTGCGTCAGCTCTTGCACCTTCCCGGTTTGGTCACGGAGTCCGCTAGCAGCCCCTCGGGCCTGACGGTCCTCGTACCGCGAATCGACTCGCGGGATCCCGACACGGGAGCGGAAACGGGCATCACCATCCTCCCCGTGCTCGAGGAGGTCGGACCGGGTTCCTTCAGCGTGGCATCGGCGGATCGGGGGCTCGTCGCTGTACGGCTCAACGTTCCGTTCCAAAGTGCGACCTTGTCCGCCTATGTCCCTGGGGAGGAACTGACCTCCGACGGGGATCCCTTCAACCAGGCCGTCATCGCCAGCGATCCGGGCGGGGGAGGCTTTGCGATTGTGGGCCCAGGCCCCGACGGAATCGGCCCTTACTCGGGTACGTTTGGCTTGGGGACTCACGCCGCCCTGGGGCAGCGTGTTCGTCCCTTCAGGCGACTGATCGCTGCCCAATCCCTATTCCGTAGAGAGGTCTTCCTTTGAGAATCGAATCCCCTTCCAGGAGGTCGTCATGGCCGTCGCAATGAGGTCTAGCAAGCGTCGCTATGGGCGCACCCTGTTTCTGGCCGTTGCGGCCGGGCTCCTCGCTCTGGTTCTTGTTCCGCTGTTGCGGAAAGAGCCCTTCACGGGCCCCCTCAGCTTCCTGAATCGATTCCAGATCGGCGAGGTCCGCGCGGCGGAAGAGGAGGTGGCGGAGCCGAAGAGCAACGCCGTGCCGGAAGGCAAGGTGCGTGTGCTGGTCTCGGCCCGGCCGATCGCTGCCTACCAAAAGGTCGGACGGGATGACGTGTGGAACCCAAGCACCGGTGACCTGGCCTACGTCGATGTGGACGAGGATGCAGCGGAAGAGGGCGGGATCTTCATCGAGATCAAGGACATCCTAGGGCGGGTCCTCGCCCGCCCGAAGTCCCCCGGGTACGCCTTCACCGAGAGCGACTTTCTGCCGGATGGGACCCGGCCGGGCATAGCCGCAGGTGTCCCCCCCGGAAAGCGTGCCCTGCGCATCCCGGTGGATCAGGTCGGCGGCATCGTCGGGCTACAGCCCGGGGATCGATTCGACATGGTCGCAGCAATCGCGCTTGACGCGAAACCCAAGCCTTCGCCGATTCCCCTCGTGGGCCTGCACGCACCTCGGCTGCAGCAGGGGGCCAAGCAAGGCACTGTTCCCAGGGCCAAGGTCGAGGTACTGATCCAGAGCGGCGTGGTCGTGAGCCCCCTGGAAACCCGAGTGATCCCGGTCTCATCCGCCAGCTTGACGCAGGGGACGACCACCCGCACCAAGCCCATCCAGGAGATGGTGATCGCCCTGGATCCCTCGGAGGTGGCTCCCTTCCTCGAAGCCCAGAGCGTGGGCGCGGAGCTGACCTGCCTCGCCCGGTCGGGTCGTCCCGACGATCCCGTCGACAGCCTGACCCCCTCCTCGGAGCCGGACCCTGAGCCCAGCTTCCTCCAGGGAATGCTGGGTCCCATGGGCAACACGGCGAACGGCGATCAGCCCATGACGGTGGTGGAGTCGATTCAGGACGGCAAGCGCAGCTTGGTCCCCGTGCCCATCAAGTCTCCCCTGGAGGAGCCGCGCGAATGAGCCGGACTCGCGACCAAGGCGGCTTCCTGCTCCTGCAGGTGGCCTTCTTCCTGCTGGTCCTGATGGGGCTCGCGGCTCTCGTCATCGACATGGGGATCGCGAGGGCGACCCAGGGGTTCATGCAGTCCTCCGCGGATGCAGCGAGCCTCGATGGCCTGCGCTATCGGGACGTGAATCTGGAGGATCGAGCGGACAGCGATCTCCAGCGGCGCATGCTCGCCTCCCGGGCAGCAAGCTTGGTGCACGACGAGGATCTCGACCTGGACACGGCCCCTCAGGCCTATTTGCTAGGGGCGGGGCCTCAGATTGAAACCGGGGTAGGCGGCATCGACGACCCCGCGGGCGGGCTGCTCGTCGGCCGAGACCCCTACCTGCCTGGTCTCGCGCTCAACGAGGTCGAAAACGCAGTTCACGGAGACTTGGTGGCGGGGGAGTTCCTTGCATTGGATCCGGCTGCTCCGGGCAACCCGAACTGGCACCAGGAACCGGGCAGCTATGTGCGCCAGGATTTCCAGGCCAGTTCTGCCGCGGACGCTCCCCAGGCCAACGCGTTTCTAGCGCGCCTACGGCGCTCCAACGACACCCTGGGCCTCGATCGGCTGGCGGGGGTGAGCACCGCAGGGCCGACGCTTCCGTTCTTGTTTGGCCTGGGATCCGGTGTGCTGAGCTCGGAGCGACCCGACCTCTATGACCCCCGCCGGGACGGGATCACGGTGCGGGCGACAGCCATCGCGGACGCCCGTCCGGTCGTTGCGGCGGGTCTGGCCCGGGACGGGATCCTGGGAGTGGCGCAGGTGGCGCTAGAGAACACCATTCCTGGCCAGACCCGCGTGCTCTCCTTCGACGATGTGTCCTGGCGGACCGACCTGCTGACCGGAGGCCTGTTCGAGGTGGTCGTCTTCGCCGACGGCAGTATCTCGGGGACCCCCGCGGGGCCCAGTCCGGCCGCAGCCGGGATGGCGCAGCCGGCCGCCGGGCTCCTGCGCGTAGGCGCATCGGCACTCTCCGCGCCTCGGGGCGCGGTGACCCCGGCCCTGATTTTCGGCGGGCTCGAGGGCGTGCTTTACACGGCTCTCTACGTTCCCTCGGCCGCGCCGCCGTTCGCGACCTTGACGGGCTTCGGGGCTGTGCGCATCGACAGCGCCCTGCTGGGAACGGATACCGCTGGGCAGCCAAGCTTGACCCTGAGCGGCGTGAAGCTTGAGAGCCTGATCGCCCCCGAGAATGCCAGCGCCATCGCGACCCTGGCTCTGGATGTTGCCGCCTTGCAACCGGTCGCAGTGGGCCGTGAGCCCCTTCTTGCCCCCGTCCTCGTCCGCTGAATTTCACCGTGAAGTCCTCCAAGCAAGTCCTGCTGATCGCCTCCGACCCCGGTCTACCGGGAGAAATCGGAAGCGCCCTGCGGGAGCTCCCCGGTGACCTGGAGCTGGTGCTCCACACCGAGAAGGAGCTGCGCCGCGGCGTCGAGTACGCCGTCAATCGCGAACCCGCCGTGGTTTTGATCGACCTTGCCGATCATGACATTGCGGCTGTGAAGCGCGCGGCCCAAGAGATCCACTCGGCATCTCCCGGGCGGTTGATCGCGGTTTGCTACCACCCTCAGGTCTTCGGGGACAAGGGGGAGTCGGCTCCAGCTTTGATCGAGCTCATGCGGGCGCATGTCAGCGATTTCCTGCGTCGCCCCGCAGCGGCCTCCGAGCTTGAGCAGATTCTCCGGCGGCATTTTCGATCCTCCGATCAGCAGCCCAGTTCCCGTGGTCGCCTCGTCGCGTTCATGGGCAACAAGGGCGGTGTTGGCAAGTCGACGCTTTCCCTGAGCGTGGCGTGCGCCCTCGCCCGCACGGCGCCGGATCGAGTCCTGCTCGTCGACGGATCGTTGCAGCATGGCGCCATGTGTGAACTCCTGGATCTGGTTCCAGACGCCACCCTGCGGGACGCCGCGCTGCAGGTCGATCGTTTGGACGAGCGCCTTCTGAGATCTTTGAGTTCGGAGCACGAGTCGGGGCTACGCGTATTGGCCGCTCCCTCGAACGCGATCGATGCAGCCCCCGTCGACGATCAGGTCCTCGCTCGGATCCTGACCGTTGCCCGGCAGGCCTTCGACTACGTGATCGTCGACACCTTCCCCGTGATCGACAGCGTGACGGTCGCGGTCCTCGACGTGGCGGACCTCGCCTTCATCGTGCTCAACAACCTGATGCCGGCCGTCCTGGGTACAGCGGAGCTGTTCAAGGTTCTCGAGCGACTCGGCGTCCCCGATGAGCGCTTGCGGGTGGTCTTGAACCACAACCATCCTGGCTTCCGGGGCTCGCTGGGGGCCGTGGACGTGGCGGATCGAATTCAGCGCACCATCGACTACGTGGTGCCCTACAGCAAGCAGGTCCTTGCGGCCACCAACAGCGGGGCTCCGCATGTGATCCAGGCTCCCCGTTGGCGTGGGTTTGGCAAGGCCATCCGTGCCATCGAAGTCGAGCTGCTGCGTTGGAGCACCGAGGGACTGAGCCCCCAAGGCGGCGAGCTGGACGAGCTACCCTCGGGTCGGGAATTGCAGAGCAGCCGTGGGGTGGGCCTGGAAGAGCGTCTCCTATCCGAGGAAAGTCGGGGATGACCGAGCCTTCCGAACCGGAGAGCCGCGAGACCGTCAGGGACCTCTTCCGGGGCCGGGGGACGCTTCCGGCGCTCAATCGCGTCACCTCCCGCCAGGGGGCTGGCCCTGCCTCCACCGAGGCGATCCGCGATGCGGAGGCCGATGAGCCCCGGGCGCGCAACGACTACGTCACCGTCAAGGCTGACCTGCAGGAGAGGGTCGTCCAGGAGATGCAGCGACGCAATCTCCTTGGCGCGGGTGAGGAAGCGTTGACGACCGGCGTGCAGGACTTCGTCGCTGAGGTGCTCGCCACCGAGGACCTGCCCCTCACCGAGGGGGAGCGCGACCACCTGGCTCGCGAACTGGTGGAGGAGGCCTTGGGGATCGGCCCGCTGGCGCCCCTGATGGCGGACCCCGCGATCACCGACATCCTCGTCAACCGCTTCGACCAGGTGTACATCGAACGCTTCGGTCGCTTGGAAAGAACCAACATTTCGTTTCGGGACGAAGAGCACGTCCGACGCATCATCGATCGGCTGGCGATGCGGGTCGGCCGGCGCATCGACCAATCCTCGCCGATGGTCGACCTGCGTCTGGGGGACGGAAGCCGGGTCAACGCCACGATCCCACCCGCCTCCATCGATGGGCCGACGCTTTCGATTCGGCGCTTCGGCCGCAACCGGCTCCGGGCCTCCGACGTGTTGCGCCTGGGGATGCTCTCCGACGACATGGGGGAGCTGCTCCGCCTGGCGGTGTGGCAGCGCAAAAACATCCTGATCTCGGGGGGCACAGGCGCCGGTAAGTCCACGCTTCTCTCCGTCGTTGCGGAGGCCATCCCCGAGGACGAGCGCATCATCACGATCGAGGACACCGCCGAGCTGGTGTTGGACCAACAACATGTCGTTCGGATGGAGACCCGGCCCGCGAACCAGGAGGGGCAGGGCCTGATTACGGCGCGCGATCTCCTGGTCAACACCCTGCGGATGCGCCCCTCGCGCATCATTGTGGGGGAGGTTCGTGCAGCCGAGGCGCTGGACATGTTGCAGGCCATGAACACAGGGCACGAAGGCGGCCTGTCCACCATCCACGCCAACTCGCCCCGGGATGCGCTGGCGCGACTGGAGACGATGGTGCTCCTCGCCGGGACCGAGATTCCCTCGAGGGCGATCCGCGAGCAGATCACCGCGGCCTTGGACCTGGTGGTGCACGTGCGGCGCTGCGAGGACGGGGTGCGCCGCGTAGGCGCAATCAGCGAGGTCGCCGGCATGGAAAGCGGGACGCCCCTTCTCCAGGACATCTTTACGCTCGACCTGCGGGGAGAGTCCGGGTCCAAGCGGCTCATCCCGCGTTTTCGGTCCTCGGGGATCGTGCCCAGATTCGTCGAGGAGATGCGCGGTAGAGGCGAGGACATCTCGATGGCCATGTTCCGCACCGAGGACTGACAGCTGTGCTGATCTACTTGGTGGTGTTCCTGCTGGCCTTTGTGCTGGTGGCGCTCCTTGCGAGCCTGTTGGCCCCGGGGCGGGACGTCGAAGGGCCCGCGCCCCAGGTCGCGGCGTCGTGGCTGCGCGGTGGGTCCACTGGTGCGGTGGTGACTCTGCTGCCGATCGTGGTGGGGGCGATCGTGGCGGTCGCGCTCATCCTGAGCTTCGACATGGTGCCCTGGATCGCCGGTGCGATCGGAGCGGTGGCGGCTGTCGCCCTGGGCTTGACCCTGCGCATGATCGTCGCCCGCAAACTCGCCCAGCTCGAGCTTCAGCTCGCCAACGCGATCGACATCATGGTCAGCACCTTGCGCGCAGGCGGGGGTCTCACCGACGCCCTAAACGGAGCGGCTCGCGAGGCGCGGGCGCCCCTGCGTCCTTACCTGTTCGAGTTGATCGAGCGCATTCAGATCGGTGAGCGACCCGAGGATGTACTGAACAGCTTCGAGGAACGAATCCCGCTTGAGAGCTTCCGGCTATTCACCTTCACCTTAGCCGCCCATTGGCAGGGTGGCGGTAGCCTGGCGACCACCCTATCCAACGTGGGGCGCACGATTCGCGATCGTGTCGACGTGGTGCGCCGGGTCCGTTCCCAGGCCGTCGAGACCCAGGTCTCCGTCGTCGGAGTGATGGTGGTGACCTACGGTCTGGCCCTGTTGATGTGGCGCAACTATCCGGACCGCGTCCAGCTCTTCGCCGATTCCGAACTGGGCTCGATGTTCATTGGGGCATCGATTCTCCTGCAGGCGATCGGCCTGTTTTGGATCGCAAGCATGACCAAGATCGAGGTCTGAGATGCCCGCGCTGCAGACGATCTTCCTCGGGGCCGTTTTCCTGGCCGGTGTCGTGCTGGTGGCTGTGTTTGTGCGTGGCTCAATCGCGCGCCGTCGCGCACGCGAGCGGCTCTACCGATCCCAAGAGGCCGCGGCACCGCGCGCCGTCGAAGCGCAGGAGATGCCCGAGGAGCAGGATGACTCCTGGATTGAAAACTGGCTGCGGGTCTCGGGATTTCCAGGGGCTATGGCCCCGGTTCAGTTCTGGATCGCGCAGGGGGGCGCCATCGTTGTGGGGGGCATCCTCACGGCCCTTCTCCTGCGTTCGGGGGTGCATGAACAGGGGGTGGAGTGGCTGCTCGAAATCCCCGGCGGCGTGGGGGACTTCCTGGCTCCCGTGCTCGCGCTTGCACCATGGCTTGTGTTCCTGCTGATCGCGCTCCTGCCCATCAGTCGAGTTCGCGGACGCCGCCGAGCGATCGTTGAGCAGGTCGAGCGAGACCTTCCCATCATGCTGGTGCTGCTTTCGACCTTGGTCGAATCTGGCTTGGGCTTTGACTCCGCCGTGCAGCGCGTCTTGAAGTCGATGGACAACGAGCGTGCCCTGGCGAACGGGCTCAAGGTCTTCCGCTCGGAGAACCGGGCGGGCATCCCGAGGATCTCGTGCTTCCGCCGACTGGCGGCGCGGCTCGATGTCCCCGCGGTGTCGACCTTTGTGTCGGCCATGGTGCATGCCGAGCATGTGGGCGGGGGGATTGCCGAGAGTCTGCGACGCCAGGCGGACGAGGTGTGGAGCCGCCGACGGGAGCACGCCATCCAGCGCGCACAAACTCTGCCAACCAAGCTCGCCGTGCCTTTGGTCATCTGCTTCTTGCCTGGAATCTTCGTCTACACCTTCGGTCCCGCCCTGGCCGAATTCCTCCGGATCGCCGACAACGTCGCGCAATAGAACTGCACCCATGCATCGCCAACGGAAAGTGACCTCGACCCTAGCCCGACGGACTCCGCTGCTGCTGTTCCTACTGCTTGGTGCTTGGGGCTGTGTGTCCCCGGCTCCGTCGCGGGTGACATCGCCCGATGTGGAGCTCGAGGCGCTGCTCGAGAGCCTTCGCGACGCGCGTGGCGGCACCTACGCGGACACCGGGGACAACAGTCGCTCGTCCGCCGAGCGCGAGGGCGCCCTGCAGGAGGGTCTACGCCGGCTGGCGCTGACCCACCCCACCCATGTCCCCACGCTGGTGGCCAACGCCGCCCTCGCCTACGAGAGGCGTCAGCCGATCCAGGCGCAGAAGTATCTGGATCAAGCCCTGCACCACGACCCCAATCATGTCCCCGCGACCCTACTGCGGGTGCGAATCGCCTCCGAGAGCGGCAACCTGCCCTACGCGCGGCGCAAGCTCTCCGATCTGATCCAGGTGGTGCCCGACTCGGCTGAGGTTCGTGAGGCCTACTCGGGCGTGCTCTACCTCGATGGGGACTACGACGGGGCTGCGCGGGAACTGGACATGGTCGACCGGCTGCGGGGCGACGGCTCGATGGTCTGGCGGACCGACTACCACCGGGGGTTGATCGCCGAAGCCCAGGGCAACTACATCCGCGCCGGTGAGTTCTACCGGCGGAGCCAGGAGCTCGCCCCCGGGTTCGCTCCGGCCGCCCGGCGGGCCAGGTGGCTCCTCCATCGGGAAGGTCCGAGCCCGAGCGGGTTCTAGGCCTGAGCGGCGGTTTGGTCGGGGAGACGGGACTCGAACCCGCGACTCGTAGCACCCAAAGCTACGCCTCTACCAACTGAGGTACTCCCCGCTGGCCTGAAGGGTAGCGGAACAGGGGCTCTGACGGGATAGCGACCTTGGGATCCGGGCCTCGGGCGAGTACCTTGGCGCCCGCGCCGGGACTCCGACCCCCCCGGCCCAATCGGTTCTATGAAGATTTTGGTGCTGGGCAGCGGTGGCCGTGAACACGCCCTCTGCTGGAAGATCGAGCAGTCGCCCCTGGTGACCGAGGTGCTGTGCGCTCCCGGCAACCCCGGGACGGAGGCTGTTGCGCGCAACGTGGATCTGGATCCCTGCGATTCCAGCGCGGTGGTCTCCCTGGCCCGCAGGGAGGGGATCGGCCTGGTGGTTATCGGTCCTGAGGATCCGCTGGTCGCGGGGGTGGCGGACGCCTTGCGCGAGGCGGGCGTGCCGGCCTTTGGGCCCGGCAAGGACGGGGCTCGCCTGGAAGGCTCGAAGATCTTCTCGAAGGACTTCCTGGAGAAGCACCGGATCCCCACGGCCCTTTCCCGGAGCTTTGATCGTTCCGGGCAGGCCAAGGGCTACCTGGAGGGCGTCACCGAATGGCCCCAGGTGGTCAAGGCCGATGGCTTGGCCGCTGGCAAGGGCGTTTACGTCGTACAGGACCTCGAGGAGGCCCGTACCGCCGTCGACGCAATCATGGAGGAGCGCCGCCACGGAGGGGCCGGTGAGCGGATCCTGATCGAGGAGTTCCTGGCTGGCGAAGAGGCGAGCGTGTTCGCCGTGACCGACGGCAGCACCATCGCCATCCTTGAGACCGTGCAGGATCACAAGCAGGTGGGCGAGGGCGACGTAGGCCCCAACACGGGGGGCATGGGGGTCTACTCGCCTGTGCCGACGCTCAATACCCGCATGCACAAGCAGATCGAGCAGCGGGTGCTCGTCCCGACCGTGCACGCCCTGCGCCAGGAAGGCATCGCCTATCGCGGCGTACTTTTCGTCGGACTGATGCTGACCGACAGCGGCCCCCGAGTGATCGAGTACAACGTGCGCTTCGGGGATCCGGAGTGCCAGGCGCTGGTGAGGCGCATGAAGTCCGACCTCGTGCCGCTGCTGATGGCGGCGGCGAAGGCCGAGCTGGAGGACGTGGACCCGCCCGAATGGAACCGGGATGCCGTGGTCGGAGTCGTCGCGGCGGCCTCTGGCTATCCTGGCGCTCCGCAAAAGGGCGACGTCATCGAGGGGCTGGACGCAGCGGGTCACGTGGAGGGCGCGGTCGTCTTCCAGGCGGGCACGCGCGCGAAGGGACCGGACGTTCTCACCGCCGGGGGCCGGGTCCTCTGCGTGACGGCCACGGGCTCGGACTTGGAACAGGCGCGCACCAGGGCTTACGATGCCTATGACCGCATCCGCTGGGACGGAAAATTCTGCCGCCGGGACATTGGAGCCCGCCGCAAGCCGCCCGAACCGGCCGACGCCTAAGAACGAGCACGCCGTGAAGCACGCCGCCATCATCCAACGTTTCGAGGATCATCTGCGCCAGCAGGATCTGCGACTGACCCCCCAGCGCCGGCGCATTTTCGACAAGGTGTACGGCACCCACGAGCACTTCAGCGCCGAGACGCTCTACTCATGGCTCGCCCAGGAAGAGGGTCCCAAGGTGTCGCGGGCGACGGTGTACCGGACCCTCGACATGCTCTCCAAGGGCGGCTTTGTCGAGTCGTTGGACACCGGCAAGGGTGAAATGGTCTACGAGCACGTTCTCGGCCACGAGCACCACGATCACATGGTCTGCGAGACCTGCGGCCGTATCGAGGAATTCCACGATGAGCGCATCGAGGAGCTTCAGCTGGAGGCCGCCCGTTTGAAGGGCTTTGAGGTTCGCTCCCACGTCCATCGCTTGATGGGGCAGTGCAGCGCCTGTGCCAAGAAGAGCGACAAGTCCAAGAAGAAGGGCGCGACGCGCTAGCGCGTGCGCCCTACTCGGGTCGGAACTCGGGGGGGCCGTCGAACAGCGGTCTGAGATTCCCCGGCGAGGGGAGGGGCTCCCCGGTCTAGTTATCGACTCGCGGGGCCACGGTGTCCCGCACACGGTGGGCAATCTCCGAGGCAAGGTCGTCCTGGTAGCTGCCTAAGCGCTTGGCCATGACCTGGACCTTGGTCTCCTGGAGGTCGAAGGCCTCGACGCGTACGAAGACCCGGGATCCTTCCACGACAGCCTCGATGGCCATCTTTTTCTCGTCGGCGACGATCGGGTCCATGGACATGCTGTCCATGACGCGCTTGGCGCTCACCCAGGCGGTCTCCACGTCCGAGGGGACGTAGTAGGAGACGGAGTTTTCCATGAACTCCTGGCTCATGGCCACGCCGACTCCGGCAACGGCGACCACGGCGCAGGATTGGACCGAGGCGAGCCAGGCGCAGGCCAGGAGGCCGGCTGCGAGGCGTAGGTTGGCTTGGGCTTTCATCGGTTCATCGAGGCGGGCAGGACGCTGCTGGATTGGCGGCGCAGGGTCGAGAGGTCGTTGGTGATGCGATCCAGCACCAGGGCGGACAGCTCGGCGTTGTAGAGCAGGGCCTTCTCGGCCAGAACGCGGACCTCGGTCTCCCCGTTCGAGATTTCGCGCACTTGCACGGTGACCTGGCCGTAATCGACGCGGGTTTGCATAGCCATCACGTCGTCATCCCGGTGGATGAGCGCTTCGGTCATGCTCGAGAGCGTCGAGAGGGTGCTCTTGTAAGCGAGCTCCGGGTTGACGGGGACAACCGCAGCCTGGGCGCGGTCCTGGAACTCGTCGTTGAGCACCATGGCGCCTGCGGTCACGGCCGCAACGGCGCAGCCGCCGGAAAGAGCCGTGGCGCCGAGCAGCGCGAGGGCGAGGACAGGGTGGGAGAAAGCTTGCCGTTTCATGCCGTTCGGTCGTTTCGGGTGCGGGTTCGGCCCGAACGTTTGGGCCGCAAATCCGAACCTAGGAATCCGCCGAGGCCACTTCCACCATGCGCCGATAGAAGGCCTGCCCTTCTCCCTCCGCACGCCGTTTTTGGCGCGTCCAGGACGGATGATTCCAAGGATCGAGATTTCGCTCGGGGTGCGGCATCAAACCGAGGACACGACCGGTCGGATCGCAAATGCCCGCGATGTGGTCCACCGAGCCGTTGGGGTCGGCGGGGTATTCGGGCTCGGAGCCGTCTTCGTTGACGTAGCGCAGTGCCACCTGGCCCGCCTCCTGAAAGGCCTTGAGGCTCTCATCCGAGGCCACCTGGAAGCGGCCCTCGGCGTGGGCCACAGGCACGGGGAAGCGTTCCCCAGCCTCGAGCCAGGGGCAGGGGCACTCGGCGGTCTCCAGGTGCACCCAGCGGCACTCGTAGTGGGCCGACTCGTTGGCGGTCAGGGCAATCGTGCGTTCGGCGGGGGCCCGGTCGGGCTGGAAAATGCCCGACTCGAGTAGGACCTGGAATCCGTTGCAAACCCCGAGGGCGAGGCCACCGCGCTCCACGTGGCTGCGCAGCTGGTCCCCCAGACGGCGGCGGATCTCCGCACCCCAGACGCGGCCCGCGGCCAGATCGTCCCCGTAGGAAAAGCCACCGGCAAAGACCAGGATCGAATACGGGTCGAGCAGTGCGGGATCTTCGAGGACACGATCCCCGTGGAGAATCTCGGTCGCGGCGCCGCCGCGCTCCAGGGCGCGGGCGGTTTCGACCTCACAGTTGGTTCCGGAGGTGCGCAGGACGAGGGCTTTGGGCTGACTCATGGCGGACTAGCCGGAGAAACCGGAGTGGAAAGCGGTGCGGATCTGATCGAGGGTGAGGTCGGCCACAGGACGGCCGTGGTGGCCCTTGAAGCGCAGGTGGCCGTGGGTGCCGAAGCGCCCGAGGGGCGTGACGGCGACGCCCATGAGCTTGGTCTGCAGGTTGAATTTCTTGCCGGGCTCGCACTCGACCAGGAAGCGGCTGCAGCTCTCGGAGAACAGCAGCGTCGTCGTGGGGTCGTAGTTCGAGGGGAAATCGTCGTGGTCGACGGCCGACAGGTCCACGTCGCAGCCCAGCCCGCCGGCCATGCACATCTCGGCGATGGCGACCGCTAGGCCGCCCTCGGAGAGGTCATGGCAGCTGACCACCTGCTTGAGCTTCATGGCGCCGTGCAGGCGCCGGAAGGTCTCCATGGCGTACTCGAAGTCGGGCCGCGGCACCGTGCCGCCGTCCAGGCCTAGGTGGGCATGGAGCTCGGAACCGCCCAGCTCCGGCTTGTTCACGCCGACCAGCAGGAGCAGGTTGCCCGCCTTCTTCGGGTCCATCGAGACCACCGACGCCACGTTGGGTACGACGGCCATCGACGACACGTAGAGGGTGGGGGGGATCGACAGCGTGGTGTCTCCCACGCGGTACTCGTTGTTGAGCGAGTCCTTGCCGCTGATGAAGGGAGCACCGTAGCCCATGGCCGCGCGGTAGCAGCCCTTGGCCGCCTCGACGAGCGCGCCGAGGCGGTCGGGCAGGTCGCAGTTGCCCCAGGAGAAATTGTCGAGGAGCGCGACCCGGTCCGGATCGCCGTACGAGCTGACGACGTTGCGCATGGCCTCATCGATCACGGCCTCGGCCATGGCCCCGGGGTCCAGGCGCCCGTAGCGCGGGTTGGCGCCGTTGCCTAGGGCGACACCTTTCTTGGAGTCGGGCAGCGGCTGCAGAACGACGCCATCCGAGGGCGCGTCGCCGTTTACGCCGCAGAGGGGCTTTTGGACGCTCGTGCCCTGCACCTCGTGGTCGTACTGCCGGATGATCCACTCCT
>CAYWNK010000166.1:0-14195 GCA_964459495.1 uncultured Planctomycetaceae bacterium | reverse complement strand
CCATGGGGCCTTCCCCTAAGGCCGGATCCCTTCTCGCGTCTGCGTTCCGGTCTTCGAAGCCAAGCGGTGAGTGCGCGGGTCCGACCCTGCGCCTCGCAGCCCACCGGTGGGGGCCTCAGCCCCCGCCCGTGCCCCCAGCATCCACGGCGCGGGTGTAGTTCAATGGTAGAACGGCAGCCTTCCAAGCTGCACACGGGGGTTCGATTCCCCCCACCCGCTCCACTCCTCTACACGAGCCTGGCAGCCATAGGCGCCGGGCGCCCTCTCTCGCCACCGGTCGCGTCGGTAGGGGGGGGCATTCCTCGAGATCGTCGCACACCGCTGGTCCAGGTTCTCCAGGCTCGGCGGTTCGCGAGCTGCTGTAGCTCAGTGGTAGAGCACTTCCTTGGTAAGGAAGAGGTCACGGGTTCAAGTCCCGTCAGCAGCTCCATTTCGACCACGGTCGTACCTGACGACCGTCTCTCATGGCGTGCCCGTACGGGGCGCACCGCACAACTCGTAGGCAGGCTTGCCTGTCATCTTCACCCTTCGGCTCGTCCGTGGCGCTCGGCGTCGCGAGTCGTCGGTCTTGAACTCACGCAATCCCCGCGGGCCTCACGGCCTTCGACTGAAACACTGCGCTCCTAGCCATGGCCAAGGAAGTCTTCGAAAGAAACAAGGACCACGTGAACGTGGGCACGATCGGTCACGTTGACCACGGCAAAACCACGCTCACATCCGCCATCTGCCGTCACCAGGCCGGTCTTGGCCTGGCGAAGGCGATGAACTTCGACCAGATCGACAAGGCACCCGAGGAGAAGGCTCGGGGCATCACGATCTCGACCGCGCACGTCGAGTACGAGACGCCCAACCGGCACTACGCTCACGTCGACTGCCCCGGTCACGCCGACTACGTCAAGAACATGATCACCGGTGCCGCCCAGATGGACGGCGCGATCCTGGTGGTTTCCGCGGCTGACGGTCCGATGCCCCAGACCCGCGAGCACATCCTGCTTGCCCGTCAGGTCAACGTGCCCGCCATCGTGGTGTTCATGAACAAGGTCGACCAGGTCGACGACCCCGAGCTGCTGGACCTCGTCGAGATGGAAATCCGCGAGTTGCTCAGCAAGTACGAGTTCCCCGGGGACGACATTCCGATCATCCGGGGCTCCGCCCTGGGTGCCGAGAACGCCCTCAACGACGGCAAGCCCAACGACGACGAGGCATTCAAGTGCATCGACGAGCTGATGGCTGCGGTCGACAGCTACATCCCGCTCCCCGAGCGTGACGTCGACAAGCCCTTCCTGATGCCGATCGAGGACGTCTTCTCGATCAAGGGTCGTGGAACGGTCGGCACCGGCCGCGTCGAGCGTGGCATCGTCAAGGTTGGCGATGTGCTCGAAATCGTCGGCATGCGGGAAGAGATCGGCAACACCACCTGCACCGGTGTAGAGATGTTCCAGAAGACGCTCGACGAGGGCCGCGCCGGCGAGAACGTTGGCGTCCTCATCCGTGGTGTCGACAAGAAGGACCTGGTCCGCGGCATGGTTCTCGCCCAGCCCAAGACCGTGACCCCGCACACCAAGTTCGAGGCCGAGGTCTACGTGCTGTCGAAGGAAGAGGGCGGCCGTCACACGCCGTTCTTCTCCGGCTACCGCCCGCAGTTCTACTTCCGCACCACGGACGTGACCGGCAACGCCAACCTGCTTGGCGGCGCCGAGATGTGCATGCCCGGCGACAACGTCAAGCTCGAGGTCGAGCTCGGTACTCCGGTCGCCATGGAAGAGCAGCTGCGCTTCGCTATCCGTGAAGGCGGTCGCACCGTCGGCGCCGGCGTGGTGACCAAGGTGATCCAGTAGCAAGCGAATCGATGCGGGCCCGGATTGTTCCGATCCGGGCCTGCAGCGCTAGCCGGCGCAGCCGTGCTCGCGTCGCCCCTAGCCAAGAACACCCGGACCTCCCCGGAAATCCCGCCCCATGAAGATCAAGGAACGCTACGTCTTCCTCGAGTGCACAGAGTGCAAGCACCGCAACTACACGACGCACAAGCGTCTGAAGGCTGCCTACAAACTCGAGAAGAAGAAGTACTGCAGCTACTGCCGGGCGCACACCGTGCACAAAGAGAAGAAGCTCTAACCGGGGTCTTCGCAGCTCCTCGGCAGCGGCGCCTGCTGTAGGCCAAGCCTGCAGCGTTGGATGGCACCGCTCCTCGCTTCCTCTCGCACGTCTCGCCCCCTCACTCTCAAGCCCTCGCGGGCCCTCCCCGAAACCGTCCACCCAGGACTCCCAGCAACTCTCCATGGCTCAACTCAAAGACCAAGGACGGATGGCCCGCATGGCGGCCTTCTGGTCGCTAGCGATCCTGTTGTTCTTCGGGGCGAACTGGCTGCACACCGAGCTGCGGATCTCCGCGGACTTCCTCAGTGTCTCGCGCATCCCCGGGATGGAGCGCCTGCCGCTGATCGGTGTCACCCCGTCCATCGCGTTCTTCGTGGCCCTGGCGGTGCTGGTCTTTGGCATCATGTTCCTCAACAAGTGGATCAACAAGCCTGAGACCAACAATGTGCTGGTGGAGACCGAGAGTGAGCTGCGGAAGGTGACTTGGCCAACCCTGGACGAGGCGATCAACGGCTCGTTCGTGGTGATCATCGCGGTTCTCTTCCTGATGGCCTTCCTCGCCGGCACCGACTACCTACTGACGCGCATCACGCGGCGCGTCCTGCTGGGCCTCCTCGGCCTGTAGCTCGGACGGACTCAACGATCATGGCTATCAAATGGTTCTTCGTGCGCTGCCAATCCGGGCGGGAGAAGCGCATCCGCGAGAACGCGGTGCATCGCCTGAAGGTGGCGGGGGTGGAGGACATCATCCCCCAGGTGCTGGTTCCCTACGAGCTGGTCACCGACATGAAGGGCGGCAAGAAGCGCACCGTTGAGAACAAGCTCTACCCCGGCTACCTCATGGTCCAGGCGGATCTCGATGAGGCGGACGATCCCCGTGTGATCCAGGCGCGCCAGGTGCTGCGCGGGATCGACGGACTGCGCGACTTTTTGGGGAGTCGCGGCGAACCCACAGCCATCTCCGAGGCAGAGGTCAGCGAGATTCTCTCGCGTATGACCGACTCGGAGACTCGACCTCAAGTCACCATCGGCCTTACCAAGGGCGACATGGTGAAGATCAATTCGGGCCCCTTCGACGGTTTCGATGGAACCGTGGAAGACGTCAATGCCGAGAAGGGCACTGTCCGGGTGATCGTCACCATTTTCGGACGCCCGACGCCGGTGGACCTCAAGTACTGGGAAGTGGACGGCATCTAGCATGGCCAAGGAAATCACCGGCAAGATCAAGCTGCAGTGCCCCGCAGGGCAGGCAACCCCGGCTCCCCCCGTTGGACCCGCTCTGGGCTCCCACGGTGTGAACATCGCCGAGTTCGTCAAGCAGTTCAACGACCGCACTCGGGACCAGATGGGGATGATCATCCCCGTCGAAATCTCGGTGTACAAGGACCGCACGTTCGACTTCATCCTGAAGTCCCCGCCGGCCGCTGTGCTGCTGAAGAAAGCAGCCGGCGTCGACAAGGGGGCCGGAGAGGTCGGTACGGAAACCGTGGGCACGGTTACACGTGCGCAGGTGGAGGAGATCGCCAACATCAAGATGGCCGACCTCAACGCCCGCAACATGGATCACGCGTGCCGGATCATCGAAGGCACCGCCCGCTCTGCCGGGATCATCGTCGAGGGCTAGAGCGGTTGCTCTTCCCGCAAGCCCAGCAGAACCAAACAGGCAAAGCATCATGGTGAAACGAAGCAAGCGCTATCGCGAGGCCGCAGCGACGATCGATCGCGCGCAGGTCTACGAGATCTCCGAGGCGCTGGAGCTCCTCAAGAAGCTCCCCGGTGCCAAGTTCGACGAGACCGTAGAGGTCGCCGTTCGTCTGGACATCGACCCGCGAAAATCGGACCAGTTGGTCCGCGGCGCCGTGTCCCTACCGAAGGGCTTGGGCAAGACCGTCAAGGTGGTCGTGTTCGCCGAAGGCGACAAGGCCCAGGCCGCGCAGGACGCCGGCGCCGACGAGGTGGGCTCGGCCGAGCTTGCCAAGAAGATCGAAGGCGGCTGGATGGACTTCGACGTCGTGATCGCCAGCCCCGACATGATGAAGCATGTCGGCAAGCTCGGTAAGGTCCTCGGTCCCCAGGGCAAGATGCCCTCGCCGAAGTCCGGCACAGTCACCCCCGACGTGGGGCAGGCCGTGACCGACTTCAAGGCAGGTAAGGTCGAGTTCCGCACCGATGCCGGCGGCAACGTCCACGCTCCCTTCGGGAAGCGCTCGTTCTCCACCGAGGACCTGGCGGAGAACCTCGACGCTTTCCTCGGGCATCTGATGTCCATGCGTCCGGCCGCGGTCAAGGGCAACTTTGTCCGTCGGGTGTCGCTATCCACGTCCATGGGCCCCGGGGCCTTCGTCCAGTTCGGAGGCTGATTTCATGCCCAACATCGTCAATGAAATGACCGTGCGGGATCTCGAGCGCCAGCTCGGGGAAGCCGACGGCATGATCCTGGTGAGCTTCGGCGGCCTCGATGTCGTGCAGACAGAGAAGATCCGCAACGGCGTTGCTGAGAAGGGTGCGGAGTTCCGCATGCTGCGCAACAAGCTGGCCAAGCGGGTCCTGGCCGACAAGGGCCTCGAGTTCGACGCCGAGGTCTTTAAGGGCAACACCGCGATCGCCTGGGGCGATGCGGAGGCAGTGATCGGTGCCGCCAAGGTGCTGACCGAGAAAGAGGTCAAGAAGACCAAGCTCGTGAAGGTCAAGGCCGGAGTCATGGAGGGCCAGGCCCTCAGCTCCGCCGAAGCTGCCCAGCTGGCCGACCTGCCCGACCGCGACACCGTCAACGCGATGTTGCTGGGCGTCATCTCCGGCCCGGCGCGCAGCCTCGCCACAGTTATCAACGCGGTGCCGTCTTCGGTGGCGCGTGTCATTCAGGCCCACGTGGACGACCAAGGGGGAGCCGAAGGCTCCTCCGAGGAATAGTCCGCGCGCCTTTATCTTCCTGGGAGCCGCGCCCCTGCGGCACCCGATTCGAGAGCAAACCCCAAGTAGCCCCCTCCTCTAGGAGACCAATCCGATGTCCGACGAGACCCAAACCATCGAGCTGGACAGCGATCTCCAGCCCATCGCTGACAAGCTGGACGGCCTGACTTTGCTGCAGGCGTCCCAGCTCGTGAAGTACCTTGAAGACAAGTGGGGCGTCAGCGCCGCTGCCCCCGCTGCTGTTGCTATGGCCGGTCCCGGCGGTGGCGGCGGTGGCGAAGCCGAGGAGAAGACCGCGTTCGACGTGATCCTCACCGCGGCTGGCGACAAGAAGATCCAGGTCATCAAGGAAGTTCGCGCCATCACCGGCCTCGGCCTCAAGGAGGCCAAGGCCCTGGTGGACGAGGCTCCCAAGCCCATCAAGGAAGGCGTCACCAAGGAAGAGGCCGAAGGCTTCAAGACGCAGCTCGAAGGCGCCGGCGGCACCGTCGAGATCAAGTAGCCTCGGACGGGCTGAGGTCTGGGCTGGGGTACTTCCTCGCCCAGCCGCTCAGTCCGGGTCCGGGTGGATTGGACCCGTGGTCCGAACCTGCGCCCTTCAGGAGGCACGCTTCGCCGTGCCCTTGGAAGCGAGGTCGGCCCGCGGGCCCGCCCATTGTTGGGAAATTGTAGGGCTTCACACCTTGCGGTTTTCCGGTGCTCTGTTCTAGGGGAGGCCCAGCTGGGTCCCACCCCTGGCATTGCTAGGGAGAATCGACTATTCTCCCGGCCCGTCCCTTGCCGCGCCCCATTACCGCCTCCCCCAGTTTCTTGTTCGTTCACGGCGCCCCCCAGCCGGAAGGCAAGGGATCTGTCTCCATCGTGACTTGCGTGCTTCGGCCTTTCCGCCGGAGTGCGTCGCACCGTTTTCCGACCGGGTACCGCACCCTCTCCCAGTCGGCGCTTTCCTCCCTGGCGATCTAGCCCCCATCTGTCCATTCGTTCGCCGGGACCCTTAGGTGAAGGGTCCGGCGGTCTGGAGAGAGTTCTATGACGAAGAACAAAGCCGGCCGCATGGTCGGATCCGACGCCCCGGTCAAGACCTTCGGGCGTGTTCAGGAGATCGAAGCCCTCCCGAACCTGGTCGAGATCCAGACGAAAGCCTATTCCGAGTTCCTCGCCGCCGACGTTCCCTCGTCGAACCGTGAGGGGCAGGGGCTTGAGAACCTTCTGCGCGAGGTCTTCCCGATCTACTCGTACGACAAGACGATGTGCCTTGAGTACGTCGGGTACGAGCTCGGTCGACCGCGCTACACGATCGACGAGTGCCGCAAGCTCCGCATGAGCTTCGGGTATCCCTTTAAGGTGCGCCTTCGCTTGGTCAAGCCGGAGCCCATCGAGGAGGAGGTCTACCTCGGCGAGATCCCCATCATGATGGGGGGCGGTGAGTTCATCATCAACGGCTCGGAGCGGGTCATCGTCAGCCAGCTGCACCGCTCACCCGGTGTGGACTTCCTGCTCGACGCCTCGGCGATCGACCGCAAGCTCCACAGCTGCTGGATCATCCCGGAGCGCGGCTCCTGGGTGGAGCTGAACGTCACCAAGAAGGAGAACCTCTCCGTTCGCATCGATCAGTCGGGCAAGTTCTCGGCGATCACCTTCCTGCGCGCTCTGGACGAGAATCTCGGCACCGACCAGGCCCTGCTGCGCACCTTCTACCCTACGAAGGTTGTCAAGAAGACCAAGTCGATGACCCAGAACGCCTTTGCCAAGGGCGTGACCGACCGCATCGCGGTGGGGGACATCATCGTGATGAAGACGGGCGAGGTGCTGGTGCCCTCGGGCATGCCGATCCCGGAGACGGCGGCGCTGGAAATCGCGGCCGGAGAATTGGCCGAGGTCGAGATCATCGATGCCGATGTCTCGGACCTCGACATGCTGTTGATCAACAGCCTCCACGAGGATCCGACGGTCAAGAGCCACGAAGAGGCCTTGCTCAAGATCTACTCGCGCCTTCGTCCGGGCAACCCGCCGCAGCTCGAGAAGGCTCGCGAGCTCTTCCACGAGAAGTTCTTCGACGTCCAGCGCTATCGCCTCGGGCGCGTCGGCCGCTTCCGGCTCAACCGCAAGTTCAACCAGGACATCCAGGAGGACATCCAGGTCCTCAAGCCCGAGGACATCGTCAACTCGGTCAAGTACCTGCTTGACCTGCGCGCCGATCGCGGCGAGATCGACGATATCGACAACCTCGGCAACCGCCGGGTGCGCTCGATCGCCGAGCTGGCGGGTGAAGAGTTCCGCAAGGGTCTGCTCAAGCTGCGGCGAACCGCGCAGGAGCGGATGAACCTGGAAAGCCCGGAGACGGTCTCCCCGCGGACCCTCATCAACTCCAAGACCTTCTCGAGCGCCGTCGAGTACTTCTTCGGCCGCTCTGAGTTGTCGCAGGTCGTCGACCAAGCGAACCCGCTTTCGCAGCTGACCCACGAGCGGCGTCTATCCGCCCTCGGCCCGGGCGGCCTCAACCGCAAGCGCGCGGGCTTCGATGTCCGCGACGTGCACCTCTCGCACTATGGACGGCTATGCCCGATCGAAACGCCGGAAGGCGCGAACATTGGTCTGATCTCGTCCCTGGCGATGTATGCCACCTTGGACGACTACGGGTTCCTGACGACCCCGTATCGCAGCGTGGTCAAGGGCAAGCTGACCACCGATATCGAGTACCTGCGCGCCGACCAGGAGCAGGGCAAGGTGATGGCCCCCGCCGACGTTGTCGTCGACGAGAAGGGCAAGATCCTCACCGAGCGGGTGCTGGCCCGGAAGGACGGCGACAACCTCGAGGTCCCGCCGGAGGAACTCGACTACGTTGACGTTTCGCCCAAGCAGATCATCGGTGTCTCCGCCGCGCTGATTCCCTTCCTTGAGCACGACGACGCCAACCGCGCGCTCATGGGATCGAACATGCAGCGCCAGGCGGTTCCCCTGATTGTCCCGGAGGTTCCGATCGTCGGCACGGGCATGGAGAAGGCCGTCGCCGAAAACTCCAACATGCCCATCTTCGCTGAGAACGCGGGCACGGTGGATTACGTCGACAGCCGGGTGATCATCGTCGGTGACGACGAGTACCACCTGACCAAGTTCCGCGGCATGAACGAGCGGACGACCCAGAACCACCGTCCGGTGGTCGAGGTGGGGCAGGAGGTTGAGGCTCGCCAACTGCTGGCGGATGGCGCTTCGACCAATGGGGGCGAGCTCGCCCTCGGCAAGAACTTGCTTGTGGCGTTCATGACTTGGGACGGCTTCAACTACGAGGACGCGATCCTCGTGTCGGAGCGCCTCGTCAAGGACGACGTCTTCACCTCGGTGCACATCGAGGAGTACGAGGTCGAGATCCGGGAGACGAAGCTCGGCAAGGAAGAGTTCACCCGCGACATCCCGAACGTGGGGGAGAAGTCACTCTCGAATCTGGACGAGTCGGGCATCGTGCGCATCGGTACCTTCGTCGAGGCTGGCGACATTCTCGTCGGCAAGGTGGCGCCGAAGTCCAAGAGCGAGCTCACCCCCGAGGAGAAGCTGCTTCACGCGATCTTCGGCAAGGCCGGCGTCGACGTGAAGAACGCTTCGCTGACCATGCCGCCCGGCACCCGCGGAGTGGTGATCGATGCACAGAAGTTCTCGCGCCGCGTGAACCTGACCGACGCGGAACGGACGAAGGCGCTGTCGGTCATCCGTGATGCGGAGAAGGAGTTCCTGCGCGCCCTGCGCGAGTACACCCACCAGATGCTGGTGAAGGTGCAGGAGACGATCGGCAAGGACATCACCGACGATCTGACCGGCAAGCCGTTCATGCTGGACGACACCTCGACCTACGACGAGTTGCGTCGTGTGAAGGTGCTCTGCCTGGCGGCATCCGAGGAGATGACCGCGGCCGCGAAGCGCGCCGAAGCCACCCAGGTGATCCACGACTTCCAGAACAAGATCGACAACAAGGAAGCGGACAAGAACAAGATCGTGAACCGACTGTCGCGCGGGGACGAGCTCCCCACCGGCGTGCTGGAGATGGTCAAGGTCTACGTCGCCACCAAGCGCAACCTGTCGGTTGGGGACAAGATGGCCGGCCGCCACGGCAACAAGGGAGTGATCAGCAAGATCTGCCCCGAGATGGACATGCCGTACCTGGAGGACGGGACGCCGGTGGACATCGTGCTGAACCCGCTCGGGGTGCCCAGTCGAATGAACGTCGGTCAGATCCTTGAGACCCACCTCGGCGTGGCCGCGCGCTCCCTTGGGATCCGCTGCAATACACCGGCGTTCGACGGTGCGAAGGAAGACGAGATCGAAGGTCTCCTCAAGGAGGCGGGCCTGCCGGAAACCGGTAAGTTCCAACTCTACGACGGCCGGACCGGTTCGTCCTTCGAGCAGCGCGTCACCGTCGGGGTGATGTACATGCTCAAGCTGCACCACCTGGTCGACGAAAAGGTCCACGCTCGCGCGACGGGGCCCTACAGCCTGATCACCCAGCAGCCCCTTGGCGGCAAGGCGCGCTTCGGCGGCCAGCGCTTCGGGGAGATGGAAGTCTGGGCCCTCGAGGCCTACGGCGCCGCAGCCATCCTGCAGGAGCAGCTGACCGTCAAGTCGGACGACGTCGACGGACGCACCAAGATCTACGAGTCCATGGTCAAGGGCCTGAACATCCTCGAACCCGGTACGCCGGTGTCCTTTGAGGTGCTCACCAACGAGATTCGCGGTCTCGGCCTGAACATGGAGCTCCACAAAAAGGTGGTTCCCGGCCTGTAGGCCGAGGTCTCCACTCGAACGATTCGTCCGGGCGGCCTGCGCCGCCCGGGCACACCGATCCAAGCCGGCCCGATGCCCAGCGGGCCAACTCCAGAACTGCGCAAGCGATTCCCATGTCGGACAGCAAGTACAACCGGATCAACGACTACGGCAGCGTCACCATCGCGCTCGCCTCGCCCGAGGACATTCGTTCCTGGTCCTACGGTGAGGTCAAGAAGCCGGAGACGATCAACTACCGGACCTACCGGCCGGAGCGGGATGGTCTGTTCTGCGAGCGCATCTTTGGTCCTGAGAAGGACTGGGAGTGCTTCTGCGGCAAGTACAAAGGCATCAAGCACAAGGGGATCGTCTGCGACAAGTGCGGCGTGATGATCACCCACAGTCGGGTGCGCCGGAAGCGGATGGGGCACATCAACCTGGCTGCGCCTGTCGCCCACATCTGGTTCTTCAAGGCTATGCCCAGCCGCCTTGGCAACCTGCTAGGTGTGAAGGTTTCGAGCCTCGAGCGCGTGATCTACTTCCAGGACTACATGGTCGTGGAGCCCGGTGACACGCCCCTGGAAAAGTACCAGCTGCTGACGGAGGAGGAGTTCCGCTCCAGCCGCGCCAAGTACGGCCCCGAGTTCGAGGCCGACATGGGGGCGGAGGCGGTCAAGAAGATCCTCAAGAAGCTCGACCTCCAGGGCCTCTCCGATGAGCTCCGCGAGGAGCTCGTGGCGACCCGCAGCCGCCAGCGCCAGAAGGACATCATCAAGCGTCTGCGCACCGTCGAGATGCTGCGCGACTCTGGCAACGAGCCTGAATGGGTCGTGCTGGACGTGATCCCGGTGATTCCGCCGGACCTGCGGCCTCTGGTGCTGCTGGACTCTGGCAACTTCGCCACCAGCGACCTGAACGATCTCTACCGCCGCTTGATCAACCGCAACAACCGGTTGAAGAAGCTGCTCGATCTGAACGCCCCGGAGGTCATCATCCGCAACGAGAAGCGGATGCTGCAGCAGGCTGTCGATGCGCTCTTCGACAACGGTCGCTGCCGCCGCCCGGTGCTGGGTTCGTCGAACCGCCCGCTCAAGTCCTTGACCGACATGATCAAGGGTAAGCAGGGTCGCTTCCGCGAGAACCTGCTCGGAAAGCGGGTGGACTACTCCGCCCGTTCCGTGATCGTCGTGGGGCCGGAGCTGCGTCTCACGCAGTGCGGTCTCCCGAAGAAGGTCGCGCTGGAGCTTTTCCAGCCCTTCATCATCCGGCGCCTGAAAGAGCTGGGCCTGGCGGACACGATCAAGTCCGCCAAACGCATGCTCGAGCGCCGCGACGAAGAGGTGTGGGATATCCTCGAGGAGGTCATCCGTGACCACCCCGTGATGCTGAACCGTGCACCTACGCTGCACCGCATGGGGATCCAGGCTTTCGAGCCGGTGCTCATCGAGGGCAACGCCATCCGTCTGCACCCCCTGGTCTGCGGAGGCTTCAACGCCGACTTCGACGGGGACCAGATGGCTGTGCACCTGCCCCTTTCCTACGAGGCGCAGATCGAGGCATCGACCCTGATGCTGGCGAGCAACAACATCTTCTCGCCCGCCAACGGTTCACCCATCATTTCACCGTCCCAGGACATGGTCCTCGGCATCTTCTATCTGACGAAGACGCCGAATGTGATGCCCGAGCATCCGCCCCTGTTCTCGTCCCTCTCGGAGCTGTTCCTGGCCTATGGCCACGGGGAAGCTACCACCCACAAGGCGGTGCGCGTGCGGCTCGACGAGGGGTCGATGGTCAAGAACGCCCGCAAGGATGACCCCGTCGAGGTCGACGAGCGCGGTCGGGTCCCCGGCGTGGCTCCCGCGGCGCCCGCGGATAAGCCCAAGTCGAAGAAGGGCAAGGGCGCCGAGGAAGCGACCGGGGTCTACATCACCACGACTGTGGGGCGCGCGATCTTCAACGACATCCTTCCCAAGGGGATGCCGTTCTACAACTACGAGCTCAACAAGGGCGCGATCCAGGCTCTGATCTCCGACTGTCACCAGCTGCTCGGCCGCGACGCGACCTTGCGCCTGCTGGATGATTTGAAGGACCTGGGTTTCAAGGCCTCGACCCGCGCCGGTCTGTCATTCGGCAAGGCGGACATCCGGATCCCGCAGACCAAGATCGACGTCCTGACCGAAACGCAGGGCGAAATCGACAAGATCGAGAAGGCGTACTCGAAGGGTGTCATCACCGATGGCGAGCGCTACCTCAAGATCATCGACCTCTGGACGCATGCCCGCGAGAAGGTCGGGGTGGATCTGATGAAGATCCTCGCCGACGACTTCGACGAGAAGACGGGCTACGTCAACCCGATCTGGTGCATGGTTAGCTCCGGCGCCCGTGGCTCGGTCGACCAGATTCGTCAGCTCGGCGGGATGCGCGGCCTGATGGCCAAGCCCTCCGGCAAGATCATCGAGACGCCCATCAAAGCCAACTTCCGTGAGGGTCTGAAGGTGCTCGAGTACTTCTCGTCCACCCACGGTGCGCGGAAGGGTCTGGCTGATACGGCGCTCAAAACAGCTGACGCCGGCTACCTGACGCGGAAGCTCACCGATGTGGCCCAGAACGTGGTGATCACGCTGGAGGACTGCGGCACGCTTGGCGGCGTGACCAAGTCGATCGTCTACAAGGGCGACCGGGTGGCGGTCTCGCTGGCCCAGGGCATCAAAGGCCGGGTCGCGCGGGACACCATCATCGACGTCGTCAACGACGAGGTCGTGGTGCGCGAGTCCGAGATCATCACCGAGGACATCGCGGCACGGATCGAGGCCCTGGGCCACGAGAAAATCCGCGTGCGCTCTTCGCTGACCTGCGAGGCTGCGCTGGGCGTTTGCGCGCGTTGCTACGGCATGGACCTGGCGCGGAGCCAGGTGGCCGAGAAAGGCCTGGCGGTCGGCATCATCGCCGCCCAGTCGATCGGCGAGCCGGGCACCCAGCTCACGATGCGGACGTTCCACATCGGTGGCACGGCCAGTCGTTCGGTCGAGGAGAACCAGCGCAAGGCCAAGCGGGACGGCATCGCCAAGTTCCAAAACCTGCGCGCCGTGAAGAACAAGGACGGCGAGAGCGTCGTGCTGAACCGGAACGGTGAAATCACACTCGTCGATGGGCGTGGCCGTGAAATCGACCGCTACGCGATTCCCACCGGCGCTGTCCTGATGGTCGAGGATGGGGGCGAGGTCAAAGGCGCGGACGTGCTCTGTTCCTGGGACCCGCACCACGTTCCGATCATCTCCGAGTTCGGCGGCACCATCCGCTTCGAGGACCTGGTCGAGGGCAAGACGCTCAAGATGGAGCGCGATTCGCGCCGCGGCGCCACCCGCGCCCAGGTCATTGAGCACAAGGGCGACCTGCATCCCCAGCTCGTGCTGGAGGACAAGGAGGGCACCCCCCTGGCCCTGTATCCGATTCCCGAGAAGGCCTACCTCGAGGTCGAGGACGGCCAGAAGATCGGCCAGGGCGAGCTTCTCGCCAAGTCTCCCCGGGAAGCGACCGGTACCCAGGACATCACCGGTGGTTTGCCGCGCGTTACCGAGCTCTTTGAGGCACGTCGTCCGAAGGACCCTGCGGTGATGTCGGAGATCGACGGCACCGTCGAGCTTGGCGATCGCAAACGCGGCAAGCGCACCATCATCGTTCGAGCCGTCGGAGCGAAGGGTGAGGTGATTGAAGAGGTCGAGCACGCTGTGCCCCAGGGCAAACACCTGCGCGTTCACAAGGGCGACGAGGTGCTTGCTGGCGAGCCGCTTGTCGATGGTCCCCTCTATCCCGAGGACATCCTGCGAATCCGAGGCGAAGACACTGTTCAGGAGTACCTGCTGCGCGAGGTGCAGAACGTGTACCGGAGCCAGTCGGTGACGATCGATGACAAGCACATCGAGACGATCCTGGCGCAGATGATGCGCAAGGTTCAGATCACCGACCCGGGTGACTCGGACTTCCTGCCCGGTGCGGTGGTCGACAAGCACCGCTTCCGGATCGAGAACGAGCGCCTGCGCAAGGAGCGTCGCAAGCCCGCTACGGGTCAGACGCTGCTGCTCGGCATCACCAAGGCCTCGCTGTCTTCGGACTCCTTCATCTCGGCGGCTTCCTTCCAGGAGACGACCAAGGTGCTGACCGAGGCCGCGATCGCCGGCAAGCGAGACTACCTGGTCGGCCTCAAGGAAAACGTGATCCTGGGCCACATGGTGCCGACGGGTACCGGCTTCCGGGACCACTACCGTACCCGGGTGAAGAAGAACATCGACTTCGGCGAGATCGGCACCTCGGGCGGCATTGGAGCCCGCAGCGCCAACCTCGATGCCGACATGGAAGCCCTGCTGACGGGGTCCGTGGACCCGATGGGGGCCACCGGCACCGATGGCCCGGACGACCTCATGGGAGGGGCCCTGGCC
>CAYWNK010000165.1:0-14203 GCA_964459495.1 uncultured Planctomycetaceae bacterium | reverse complement strand
CCTCGCCAGTAAGAAACGCTGTCCGTGCAGGTACCTTCTGCACCTCGCCAGTAAGAAACGCTGTCCGTGCAGGTACCTTCTGCACCTCGCCAGTAAGCAACGCTGTCCGTGCAGGTACCGTCTGCACCTCGCCAATAGGTAGCGCTGTGCGTGCAGGTACCCTCCCTGCACCTCGCATCCTCCTCCCGGCGTCTCTCGGCTAGCGGGTCAGCAGGCCCGCCGCTTCCGCCGGGTATACGCAGTACACCGAAGTGGTCCCGTCCAGCGCGATGCGGGCGCGCAGGCGGTCCTGCGGCGCCAAGCCGGCGTAGAGCGCCGCATCCACGTCGACCACCGTTTCGTTGCCCTGCAGGCTGGCGAGGGTCACGCGGCTGGCCTCCTTCGCGCGCACCTCGTAAAGCTCGCCGGGATCATCGGGATTTGGAGCGGGCGCCTCGAAGGCACGGTTCAGCATCACGATGCGCGGCAGATTGGAGCGCAGTCCCTCTAGGCGAGACGCAAAGCTCTGGCCGATATCCAGGCCATGGGCGTCGTCCGCCCAGGCACAGAATTCCTCGAGACCGTCGAGCATGGCCCGCACGCCCTCCGGGCTTTCGAAGCGGCCCTGCTCGGGCACCCAGAAGGCGCAGTAGCGCAGGAGCGCCTGGGCATCGACCTCCTCGAACCAGCCGATCGGCTCCGCAAAGCGCGCAAATTCGCCCAGGGCAGCCGCATGCTCGTCCGCCTTGGGGTCGCCTCCTGCCTCGAGCTCCCAGCGGAACTCCTCGATCATCGCCCCGACGACGCCAGGGAAGTCCGGCGCCTGGCCGGGGTCCTCGTCGCCACCTTCGCGGCCCAGCTCGAGGCTGGACTCCAGCTCCGCGAAGAGTTGCTCCAGGTCTTGGCCGCTGGCGCGGCCGGCGGCGAAGGCGTCTACGGCTGCGCGCCTGACCGCCTCGTCGTCCCGTGCTTCGGCCGCACTGGGGGACTTGGCCGGGGACTTGGCTTGGGGCTGCGCCGCAGTGCTTGCGCGCTGCGCTGCACCGGGAGCCCGGGACGCCAGCGCAGCCCAGGCGTGCGTCAGCACCGAGCGCGCAGCCGCCAAATCGACCTCGGTATCGAAGGCCAACTCGCTCAGGATTTCGCCGAGCGTGTCGGCTGCGCCGATCACAAGTCGGCTGGGATCGAAGGGTGCAGCACCGAGGCGGCGGAGAATCGCGCTGGTTTCCACCTGGGAAACGCCCCCATCGGTAAGCAGTTTGCGCGCGTCCCCCACCGGGTCTTCAGAGACCTCGACCCGGCCCGCGCCCCAAAACATGCTCTCCAGCTCGGGCGCGGCAAGCCGCAGGATCTTCGGCCCGCCGTTTTCGCGTACCCGGGCTAGGTCGGCCTCCAGCGCCTCGCGCAGGCGCGGGTTCTGAAACAGGCCCGACGCCCGGCTGGCGTGGTGGACGCCCCCGCCGATCGGGAACAAACGGCCCACCAGCAGATCGCCGGCGTGCAAACCCGCAGAACCACCTGGTTCGGAGAGCGCGAACTCACCAAAGCCCGCGACGTCCCGCAGCCAGGCGCCGACGCCAGGGCGTACGTCCCCCACCTCGAAGACCCCGCTGAAGGAGGCAAAGAGGGCGTGCTCGACCTCGCCGAGCTCTTCGCGCTCAGGTCCCTTGTGCAGCGCGCGCCAAACGTCGATCAGGCGATCGCCAGGCGTTCCCAGCAGGCTGGCGCTGTGCCGCTCGAGTACGAACCACTCCAAGTGGCGGCGCTGGGCCAATTCATCGGATGCGGCGCGCGAGGAGCCCTCGCCGAAGAACTCGGCCCGGCTAACCCTCCACTCCTCGGCGAGGGCGGGATCGCGGTGGACGAGCTGGGCAAAACGCCCCAAGGCCTGCTCAAGGCTGTGCTGCGGGGATTCCATGACTCAGCACAAACTAGCCCAAGGATGGGCCATCCTCCCCCCTGGGACTCGGATTCCCTGGAGCGAGCAACCCCCGATGGGTTTCACTGGAAAGACGCGCGGCCCAAATCCCATATGGCATCCGATGCTTGCGATTCAAACCAACCCCGACAGCCTGCAGAGCCTACGCACCCTCCCCTGGATCGATCAGGTCGGGCTAGCCCTCCTCGCCCTGTTCCTCTTCCTCGGCTTTTGGCGTGGCCTGTGGTGGCAGGTGATGCGGCTGGTGGGCGTGGCGGCCTCTGTGCTGCTGGCACGAAGTCTGACCCCGCGCTTCAGCCCAGAGCTGGAGGCCTCGCTCAACCTCGACTCCAGCGCCACCTATGGCCTGGTTTGGTTTGGTCTGTTCTCGGGCGGTCTGATCCTGGCCAGCGTGGCTGGGCTATTGGGCAAGCGCGCCCTGGACGCCCTGGCCCTGGGCTGGCTCGATCGTTTCGGCGGCGCCATGGCGGGCGGCCTGACCGGCCTGATCCTGCACGGCGCCTGGCTGCTGCTCGCCATCGGAGTCGGCACGACGGACTGGAGCACCGACACCCTGCGCGGGACGCGTAGCCAGCGGCTGATCGACGTGGTCTCCAACCGCTGGCCGATCCTGGTGGATGCGCGCGTATCCGAAAAGCTCGTCCGGCCGTGGGCCGACGCCCTAGGGCTCCAGCGCTACCCGCGACCGACCGAAGACAGCGACTACGAGCTGGAACCCCTGCCCGAGCAGCAGCTTGAGGAACCGGGCGGCGACTGGGCATACGAGGTCCGCTAGGCTCGGAGCCCCCCTAGCCACGGCCCCTCTCGGTCGCCCGGGCTGACGAAAACGCCGAATCCTTCGAGCTCCCGACCCTTGCCCGCGGCCCCACGCGGGGCTTTCCGTTCAGGTTCCGGAACCTGGGGGGGCCCACTGGCTGGAATGCCTCGGGCGCCGCCCTGGCTGTCTTCCTGCCCTCGGGCCCTAGTCGCCGACCTTGACGCCACGGAACCAGCCTCCGCAGCGTTCCTCGAGCTTGGGCTTGAGGGCGCCCTGGAGGGTGAGCACGCTCGCAGAGCAGCCGTTGCAGCTGCCGACGGCCCGCAGGATCACCCAGCCGTCGTCACGCACGCGAATCAGGCGCATGTCGCCGGCGTCGGCGCGGAATGCCGGGCGTAGCTCGGCGAGCACGGCCTCGACGCTCGCTACGCGGGCAGGATCACCTTCCGGCGGCGCCTCCGGCCGCGCGCGCAGCTTCGAGCCTAGGCGGCGCAAGAGTGTCCCCAGGCTCATGCGCTGAACCACCCGGCGGGGAACACAACGCTGGCTCCCGGCCCAGCAAGGACCTCGACCGCGGGCACCTTCCGCGCGAAGTCCTCCTGCAGGGCAAGCCACGCGGGTCCGTCGGGCTCGCCGGCCGTGAGCAGCCAACCCTCTGGCCTGAGTTCAAGGTTCCAGCGGCCCGCGCCATCGGGCCCCAGCGAAGCCGCCAGCAGCACCCGGCCGACGGCCCAGGGGGGCTGCCAGCCGTCGGCCGCGGCTGGAGCGAGGTGCGGCAGGACCAGGGGGCGCAGTTCCCGCCCCTCGCGCCGCAGGCCTTCGGCTAAGAAGTCGAGCATCCACTCCAGACCCGCTGGTTCCCGGCGCGCAAGCAGAAGCTCGGTCCCCTGGGCGCTGCCGAGGACGCCAAGGGCGTAACCCACCCGCGTGGCTTTTTCTCCTGCCCGCGTGAGGTCATCGGAGCGGCTCGCCACCATCGCCAAGCTCTCGTCATCGCCGAAGCCAAGCATCGAGTTCAGCCCGCTGATCAGCTGGGTGGCGTTGCCCAGACGGTGGATCACCGTGGGCAAGAGCAGGGCGACCAAGGGGTCGAGTCTGCGCGGCGGCGCGCTGGGGCCGCCGGGATTCCCGTGTGGGTTCATGGGGCTATGGTGCCGGAAGAGGGACTTGAACCCTCACGCCCTTGCGGGCAACGGATTTTGAATCCGTCGCGTCTACCGATTCCGCCATTCCGGCTCGAGCCCAGAGTGTGCCGTCTAACGCGCCTCCCAGGCAAGCACATCGTCGAGACCTCGCGTGACTCCGTTCGCCTGAGCCGCGTAGCGCAGGCTGGCAAGCAGCCCGGCGGCATAGGCTTCGCGGCCGGTGACCTGATGGGATAGGGTCAGGAGCTCGCCCGGCCCCCCAAGCAGCACGTCCTGGCGGGCATGCAGGCCCTCCACCCGGACGGACTGGATCGGGGGCGTGCTGCCGGTGACTTCGGCCAGGCATTCCGCTGTCTGCACAGCCGTCCCTGATGGCGCGTCGCGCTTGGCCGGGTGGTGCAGCTCGACGATGCTCGCGGAGGGCAGGTAGCGCCCGGCTTCGGCGGCAAGGCGCTGCTGGAGCCAGGCCCCGACGCTGAAGTTGGGAACCACGCAGCCGCCCAGCCCCTGCCCGCGGGCCAGCTTGTCGAGGGCCGCGGTCTGGACCTCGTCGACTCCGCTGGTGCCGATCACGATGCGCAGGCCCGCCTCCAAAAGCGCGGCGCCGTGCGTTTGACCGAGCCCCGCCCTGGTGAGGTCGAGCGCAACCTGAGCGCCCTGCTCCACCGCCGCACAGCCCGCAGCCAGGCCGCCCTCGGAGCCAGCAGCAGCCACGAGTTCAAGGCCCGGCGCAGCCTGGATGCAGCTCGCCGCAAAGGTGCCCATGCGGCCACCCGCGCCGAGTACAACGATGCCGATGGCCGCGCTCATCCTTGCCTGACCCCGCGCGACTCCCCGTGGCCGAGCAGCACCAGGTGCCGCACGAATTCCGCTGGAGAGAGCTCCACGCCCGGCGTCAGGTTCGCCTGAGTGAAGAGCACCGTCGCCGCGGACATGCCGGGCAGGCTGTTGATCTCGATCAGCAGCAGCTCGCCGGTTTCGCGGTCGTAGATCGCGTCGATGCGCGCATAGCCGGCGAGGCCGAGCGCGTTCGCCAGGGTCCCCAGCCGCTCCCGTACGCTCTCCACCGCCGCTGCATCCAGCTCCGGCGGAGGCGTCAGGTTGGTCCCCATGCCCTTGCAGAACTTCTCCTCGACGGTCAGAAACCCGTGGGAGGAAGGGGTCCCGGAGGGAAGCAGCGCCCGCATGCTGCCGCGGGCACCGAGCACGCCGCAGGTCAGCTCCACCCGGCGTGGCGCAGCGTGGTAGGGGGCCTGGCCTGGCGGGTCGCAGAGCAGCTCTTCGATGAGCAACGTTTTGGGGGGCTTCGGAGGCAGCTCGAGCACCAAGTCCTCCCCGTCCCCGGGCTGCTTTCCGTACAGCACGCTGAGGGGCACACGCTCGAGCCCGGCCAGCATGGCCAGGAGGTAGGCGGGGATCCCAGGTCCCTCCCCCAGCGCCACATGCACGCCGCTCGAGCAGCCGTCGTCGAGGGGTTTGAGCGCGAGGCCGCCCGGGGACTGGAGTTCGCGGCGGTAGCCATCCGCGAGCCGCCTGGCGGCCCGGGCGAAACGCTGGCCTGCGGGAGAGCCGAGACCCGCGCGGAGCCCACGCCTGCGCACCTCGGTGAGCAGCACCGGCCAATCTCCAGGCTCCAGGCCTTCCTGCTCCAAGCGCTTGGGCAAGTCCCCCATGGCGATCGTCAACTGCCGCCCTGGCCGCAGCCCCGGGATCCCAAAGGCTAGCGCGGCCCTGGCGGTCTGGTACTTGTCCATGCACAGCTTGGATGCCTCGGGTCCCGAGCCGTTGTAGGCCACGCCCAGCTCCTCGAGCCGCGCCTGCACGCGGCCGTCTTCTCCCATTCCTCCGTGCAGCGCCAGGAACACAAAGTCAGCGTCCGCTGCCACCTCTTCGAGACGCACCTGTCTGGGGGCACTGTTGCACACCGTGCGCAGGCCCCGCAGGGTCTCGCTTGCCGCTGACCACTGCTGAGCCGCGGATGCCGCCGCGGACAGCATCGGCTCGGGCGCAGCGATGCCCGCCTCGATTTCTTCAACGGTGTGCTGCAGCGATAGGGCGTGGGGGACGTCCCAATACTCGCCTCGCCGATCCACAAACACGCGGCGCACGTGATCCTGCCCAAGGGATTCGAGCTTGTGAATCACGTTGATCCAGCTCATCCGCGACACGTGGCGTTCCGAGCTCAGCCCCCCACCGATCACTGCGATTCGCAGGCCCTTTGGCGTCGCGGCCTGGCCCCAATCCACGGAGAGCCCGCCCAGAGCCAGCGCGCTGCTCACCAAGAGGCGCGAGGCGCCGCGCTGATCGAGCCCAAACAGGCTTGCTTGCTGGAAGAAGAACGAGTCGATGCCAAAGCCCGGCGCACCGTTGAGGTCCGTCCACAGCAGCTGCCCGGCTCCATCGACAAATCCGTCGAAGCGCGCCCAGTGCCGCAGACCAAGATCGCGAAAGAGCTGCTCGCCGCCGCTCGCAATGTCCGCGAGCAGCCCGGTATCAAAGCGCGCGGGCGTGTGATGCCGCACCCCGTACCCGGGCATGTACTTGGCCAGTCGCGTGTAGAGGCGATCCGCGTCCCCCTCCTGCCAGTCGGCGCGCAGCTCAATCTCGGTGGGCACCAATGCACGCACGGCGCCATCGAGATCCTCGAGCACGATCAGGCTGAACTCGGTTCCGTGGATGCGCTCCTCCACCAGCACATCGGGTCCGAATTCCGCGGCCCGTTCGGCCCCTTGGCGGAGATCGGCCGCGGTGCACAGACTCACTCCGTCGGACGAGCCACCCGCGTTCGGCTTGACGATCACGGACCCGGCGGGATCTCCGCTGATCTCGGCCACCAGGGCGCTGGGATCGGGCAGGTCGGCGAGGACCATCCCGCGGATCAAACGGCGGCGAACCGTGGCCAGGCCCAGCGCGTCTAGCCGGTCGAGCGTGAGGGCCTTGTCGAGGGTCAACTCCAGAGCCTCCGGCGGTGAACCCAGCACAGCCCGGCACCCCATGGCCGCAAGATCCTGCGCCAGCCCCCCATCCTCACCGTAGGCACCGTGCACCAGCGGGCAGGCCGCGTGGACGCTGGCGACGAGCTCGGCAGCCGCCTTCCGGTCGAGGGGCTCCAGCGCAAGCGCACCAGCGGCGCGGTAGTCCACGACGGTGTTGGAGTAGACCCAAGCCGGGCGAAGCCGGAACCACTCGCCGCTGCCCTCGACGTGGATCAACTCGATCTGCCCCGGCCCCAGGTCCGGAGCCAGCGCGTCGTAGAGTGTCCGCGCACTATCGAGGGAGATGTCCCGTTCGGCCGACGGGCCGCCGAGAAAGACGGCTAGGCGCAGCTCCTGCAGTGGAACCTGCCGTAGGCCTCGGGCCCCTTGGCCGCCCGTCGTCACGGGAACGGTCACTCGTACAGGTGCCCGCCCGCCACGGACTTGGGCTGGGCACCTGCACGCGCGGCAAATTCCTCACCGTCCTCCGCGAAACGTGGATCGACTTCCAGGGCCGGCAAGCCGTCCTCCCCAGCGGGTGGCTCCTGCGCGGAGGAAGCCTCGACCCAGCCCGCGAACAAGCGGGTTAGATCGCGCTTGCAGGTGGCCGGCGAGTCTTCGCCCTCGGCGTTTTTCACGGGGCTGAACTCCAGGTCGCGGCGCACCTCCATCGTGACACTCTTGCCGGCGCGGCCGAGGGCGTCGAAAACGAAGGTCTCGAACTTCACGCCGTCGCGCTTCACCGGCTGGCCGGCATCGTCGATGGTTTGGATCTGCTTGCGGGCCAGATGCCAAGGCAGGTCCAAGCCGTCGGCCGTCAGGCGTTCCACGAATGAGCGCTGAATCGCATGCTTGGCGATATTGCCGGCGTTGAACAGCAGCGATCCCTTCGCATCCCTCGCGTCGCGCAGGTCAGCGGGTAGATCGGAGTATTCGATGCACCCAAGCTCGCCGCCTGCGAGACCCAGGACCCCGACCTTCTCTCCAGCATCTCGCTTGGCTACCACCTTGCTGGACATGTTGGCACCTTCCAGGGCATGCAGCCCGAGGAACACCGGGTCCGCGGGGCGCGCCAGGGGGTTGTCGACCTGGAAGTAGCTGAAGGTTTCGATGCCGTGTTCGGCGGCGTCGGCCAGCGCGCCCGAGCGCCTCAGGGCGTCCAGTGTTCCGCCGTGACCGTTGGGCGCCAGGAAAAGCTCGTGGGGCGAGGCGAGGAGAATGCGCCCCTCGGTATCGAGCGCGGGCAGCATCGCCTGGGTGAAGAAGAACACGTTGCTCTCGCCCAGGCCGAAGTGATCATGGCGCTGGAAAAAGGCACGGGTCGCCGCATCGTTGCTGCGGCTGGTCATGACGTACCAGCGTGGTGCACTGCCGCTGCGCTGGCCCGCGGCTAGCAGACGCGCGGCGTGCCAGGCGAAAAGGCTCTTGCCGGAGAGCGGACCCACGGGGTACTCGCCCTTGGGCCCGTCGTATCCCAGCCGGGAGCCCTGCCCGCCGGCCACCAGGACATAGCCGACCTGTCCCGCGGCCAGCAGCTCTTCTCCCCTTTGCCTGGCACGCTCGGCCAGCACCATCTGATCGGCGTTGCGCTCGAGCGGAAAGACCGGGGCCGGTTCGAACTCCGACGCACCTGCGGGGGCTGCGCCCTTTTGAAGCAAGCCGGCGAGTCGGCTCACCTCGGCGGGATCGAGCCCGTTCAGCTGTTCGGCCAGGTGGCCCTGTTCATCAGCGCCGAGGCGCTCCCAGTGGCGAAACACGTGGCCTTGGCCCACGGCATCCCAGCGCTTACGGAGGTCGTCCATGTAGGAATTCTACGGACGTGCGACGTCCACAAGCACCTTCAAGATGCCCCTTTGGCCCGCCTGTTCCATGGCCGCCACCCCCTCTGCCAGCCCGAAGCGAGACTGCACCAAGGGGTCCACGTTGATCCTCTTCTCGGCAAGTGCGTCGAGAGCCGGCTGGAATCGGCCGCAGCGCGACCCGACCAATCGCACCTCGTTGACCACGAGAGGCGCGAGGTCCAGGCTTGCTGGGGACTCCGCCGTCGTCTTCAGCACAACCGCTCCTCTGGGCCTAGCGCAAAGAATCGCCTCGGCGAGTACCGCGGGGTGGCCGGTCGCTTCGACCACCAGGTCGTAGGCCCCACGGGGCGGCTGACTTGGGCGCGCATGGAACGCGGCCAGCCGTGCGCCCATCGCCTGCAGCAGCTTCGAGCGCTCGGGGTGACGGCCGCAAACCTCAGTGACGGCTCCAGCGCTGCTGAGCGCCGCGGCGCAGAGCAGACCAAGCTTGCCGTCCCCGATCACGAGGGCCCGTGCTCCATCAACAGGGATGCCGGTCTCGAGAATGGCCAGAGCCGCCGCAAGGGGTTCGGTGAACGTGGCGGCCTCATCGCTGACCCCCTCGGGCACAGGGATCAGGTTGCCATGGGGTAGCCGGATCTCCTCGGCAAACGCTCCAGCTCGACCAAGAATCCCAAGCACACTGCGCGTCTCGCAGTGCCGCGCGTCCAGCCCGGCCGGGTCTTCGTTGCGGCAGCGGGCACAGTTGCCACAGCCGGCGTTGATCCCCCCCACCACCCGCAGACCGGCAAAGGGACCATCGAGCGCGCGCCCCACAAACTCGTGTCCGGGGACACCGGCAAAGCCCATGTAGCCCCGGGCCAGAGCCAGGTCCGTGGCACAAACGCCCGCCGCAATCACAGCGATGCGGGACTCCCCTTCAAACGGCTCGGGCCGCGGCAGATCATCAACTACCGCGGCCCGGCCGCTTTCCAACCACAGTCCGCGCATCGGGTGGAGGAAGAAGGAGGTGGAGGGAGGAACAAACGCGCGCACCCGATCAGGTGCGGGCCGGTTCCTTGGAGAGGGACTCGAGCAGGCTTTCGAGAAGGTGGCCCATGGCGGTCATGCGCTTCTCGAGAACAATTTGACGGCGAACCAACTTATCCACCACCGGGGGCAGCACCGCTTCGCGCACGTAGTTGTTGATCATGTTGATGATCTCGACTCGGTTCGCGTCGGGCAGGGTGTGGAAGTGGTAGCTGAACTTCTCTTCGAGGATTTCCTCGGTGACTTCCATGCACTCAGCGGTGATCTCTGCGGCGGTTTTTCTGTCGTGCTCCGCCTCGAAGACCTCGCGCTTGTACTCGTGCAGTAGGTTGTGGAAATCCTGTGTCATATGTACTCCGGGCTGGGGTGAAAGCTGTTTCCAGACAGCTTCACCCTACCGGAAACGGGGATTTCCACCTGGAGATTCCCCCGCGGCACGCAGGCCCGCTGCCGGCTCAGTCCACCTGGCCAACCAGCACGGAGACGTTGTGCCCTCCGAAACCCAGGCTGTTGCATAGCGCATTGCGCACCTGCATTTCACGGGCGTCACCTGGCACGTAGTCCAGATCGCAGGCGGGGTCCGGTGTCGTGTAGTTGCGGGTAGGATGGACCTTCCCCGTGTGAACAGCGAGCGCGGTGTACACCAGCTCAACCGCCGTTGCTGCCCCCAGCAGATGGCCGATCATCGACTTGGTCGAGGACACGGCCAGCTTGGTTGCGTGGTCCCCGAAGACCCGCTTGATCGCAGTCGTCTCGATGGAGTCGTTGTACGCCGTGCTCGTGCCGTGCGCGTTCACGTACTGGACGTCAGTGGGATTCACGCCGCCGTGATCGAGTGCCTGCTGGAACGCCCGAGCCGGTCCGCGGCCATCTTCCTTAGGCGCGGTGATGTGGAATGCATCGTCGGTCGAGCCGTAGCCCTTGACCTCGGCGTAGATCCGCGCGCCCCGGGCTTTCGCGCGCTCGAACTCCTCAAAGATCAGGACGCCACAGCCCTCGCCCATCACGAATCCATCGCGGTCCTTATCAAAGGGGCGGGACGCAGCGCCGGGATCGTCATTGCGCTGCGACAGGGCTTTCGCAGAGGAAAAGCCCGCCATCGAAAGCAGCGTGATCGCAGACTCCGCGCCCCCGGTTACGACCACGTCGCACTCTCCCCATTGAATGGAACGCCAGGCCATTCCAATCGCATGCCCGGCGGACGCACAGGCGCTGGATGTGGTGAAGGCTGTGCCGAGAAGTCCGTGGCGAATGGCCACCTGGCCACTCACCGCGTTGGCCATGATGCGCGGAATGAAGTGCGGACTCACGCGGCGGGGTCCGCGCTCCAGCAGCACTTCGTTCTGCTCAATGATGCCGGTGATGCCGCCGATGCCGGTAGCGAGAATGGTCCCAAAGCGCTCGCGCTCCTCCTCGGGAAGCCCGGCCACGTTCTCCATCCCCGCATCGCGGAAGGCCTCATCTGAAGCCACCATCGCCCACATGGAAAACGGATCGAGCTTGCGCAGATCCGGCTTGCTGAAGCCGGCCTGCGCCGGGTCCCAGTCCTTGATGAAGGCCGCGATCTTCGTCGCGAGTTCGGATGTGTCGAAACGGTCGATCATCCCGACTCCGTTCTCCCCGGCAAGGATGCGCGGGAAGGTCGACTCCACGTTGTGACCGAGGGAGTTGATGGTGCCGAGGCCAGTGATGACTACGCGACGCATAGGGGGATCCCCGTGGGCTCGAGGTAGGTTGGAGGGGGCTGGGCAGGTATAGGCAGCCCGCCGCAGGAATCCCTGCACGGGCTGACCTTCCTAGACCTCCCCCAACCCTCCGAAGAGGAGCTGTTCCCAGTGGGACGGGGGGGCGATCCGGACCTACGCTCTAGGGTGATCCCCCCGAAGGGAGGATCACCCTGGAGGCTAGAGCTTGGCGCTGATGAAATCGACGGCGGATCCGATCGTCTGGATCTTCTCCGCGTCCTCGTCGGGGATGGAGATTTCGAATTCGTCTTCGAATTCCATGACCAGCTCGACCGTATCGAGGGAGTCCGCGCCCAGGTCGTTGATGAAGGACGTCTCCTTCGTGATCTTGTCGGCGGTTGTGCCCATCTGATCACAAACGATTTTGATGACGCGCTCTTCGACTGTGGGATTCGACACCGCAGGGTTCTCCATGGGAACAGGGGGTTTCAGTGAGCTCAGCTGATCCGGGTTCGCATGAACCCAGTGGAACGATCGCTTCGTGCTGCAGGTCGCGCACCATGCCCGAGGAGGGAATGCTGCACGGCCAGCGTCAGAGGCTTAGTCCGCCATCAATGATCAGCGTCTGCCCGGTGATGTACCCGCCGGAAGGTCCGACGAGAAAGTCTACTGCCGCCGCGATCTCCTCGGCTCCGCCAATGCGGCCGAGGGGAATCGAGCTGAGGAGCCCACTGCGGGCGCCTTCGTCTAGGGCGGCGGTCATGTCCGTCTCGATGAAGCCGGGCGCGATGGCGTTGACGCACACCCCGCGGCCACTGAGCTCCTTGGCCACCGACCTGGTCAGGCCGATGACTCCCGCCTTGGAGGCGGCGTAATTCGCCTGGCCCGCGTTGCCGGTGACGCCCACGACGGACGCGATGTTCACGATCCGGCCCGCGTTCTTCATCATCGGCCTCGTCGCGGCGCGGATGAAGTTCCAGGTGCCCTTCAGGTTGACGTCGATCACCTCGTCGAAGTCGGACTCCTGCATCCGCAGCAGCAGCTGATCGCGGGTGATCCCGGCATTGTTGATCAGCACGTTGGGGCCCCCCATTTCCTTGGAGACCTGGGTGACGAGTTCCCCCACCGCCTTGTGATCGGCGACGTTGACGCCAAACGCCCGCGCACCGTCGGTATGGCCGCTGCAAGCCGCTGCTGCGGCCCCGGCGTTGTCCGCCGTGCTGGCGATGCAGGCCACCTGGGCGCCACGCTGGGCGAGGAGCTCGGCGATCGCACGACCGATGCCGCGGCTCGCCCCGGTAACAAGGGCGACCTGGCCCTCAAGCGGGCGCTGGGATTGGTTGGAGTTGCTCAAGGCAGGTTGGGCGCTCGTCGCGCCAAGGGTCGGAAGATAGCCCTCAGAACAGGCCGTCGCAATGGAGGGAGGTGGGTGGAGAGCTGGAACAGGGCCAATCGGGGGCGTTGAACCGAGTTCAGGTGGTGCTTGCCCGGTCCCCTAGGTCCGCCGGCAGGGCCACAGAGCGCACCTTCGCCTCCGGAGCGATTTTCTTCATCAATCCGCCCAGAACCGCCCCCGGGCCCGGTTCCAGGTAGCTCTGGACGCCCCTCCCAACGGCACACAGCATCGATCGCTCCCACAGAACGGGCGCACAAACCTGCTCGGCCAGCAATTCCCGCAGGCGAGCCGCTTCCTGGGTGGGCTCTGCGCTCACATTCGGGATCACGGGCACTTTGGCGTCGCGCAACTCCACTCCGTCCAGCGCCTTTCCAAGCCGCTCCGCCGCAGGGCGCATGCACTCGGAGTGGAAGCCGCCAGCGACCACGAGCCGCCGGGTTCGCCGGATGCCATGGCCCTTGGCAGCCGCTTCCGCCGCATCGAGGGCGGCGTGCTCCCCGCTCAGAATGATCTGCGTGGGTGAGTTCAGGTTGGCGACCTGGCAGATCCCGGCGGACGAGGCCTCCTCGGCTAGGGCCCGGGCGGACTCCTCGGTGGCCCCCATCAGGCTGACCATTCCGCTGGGGATCGCTTCCGCAGCCGCCTGCATTGCCTCTCCCCGCAGTCGCACGAGTTTTAGGCCGTCCTCAAAGCTCAAGACACCGGCCGCGTGCAGGGCCGTGTATTCGCCCAGCGACAAGCCCGCGACCATCGGCACGGCCCCCAGGTCGAGGCCCTGCTCGACCAAGACCGCGAGAATCGATGCCCCGACGGTAAAGATTCCGGGCTGGGCGATGTCGGTTCGGTTGACGTCGTCGCCGCTCGACCAACAGGCCTCGGTGAGCGGGAAGCCCAGAACCTCGTCTGCCTGGCGCCAAATGGCAGCAGCCGCGGGAAACGCCTCGGCCCAATCGCGGCCCATACCTTCGAATTGGGCGCCCTGGCCCGGCAGGAGAATCGCTTCGTTGCTCATGGAATGGATCGTTCGGATCGGAACTGGATCGGCGGGGGACTCGGCTCTTACCAGCGTAGGAGGTTCGCGCCCCAGGTGAGGCCGGCGCCGAAGGCCACCAGGATGCACAGCTTGCCAGGAACCAAGCGGCCCTCGCGCTTGGCCTCGTCCAGCGCGATCGGAACGCTGGCGGCCGACGTATTGCCGTACTTGTGGATGTTGAGAAAGCAGCGTTCCTCGGTCCAACCGAGGCGCTCGAGGGAACTCTCGATGATGCGCATGTTGACCTGGTGCGGCACCACGAGCGCGATGTCGTCCGGATCGTTGTCGCCGATCGCGGTCTGGATCAGCTCCGTCATCTTCGTCACGGCGAAACGGTAGACCTCACGCCCGCGCAGACGGATGAAGTGGTTGTCCCGGCCGTAGTCGGGGTGGTTCTGCGGTGCCTTCGCCCCCCCCGTCGGAATCGTGATGAAGTCGTAGCCGGCTCCGTCCGCACCAAGCC